>DQQH01000046.1 GCA_015664425.1 Planctomycetota bacterium | reverse complement strand
GCGGACGAACAGGATCGGAGGCTGAGTCACCTGGAAGCTGTTCTCCTGGCTGATGGCCTCGTTGCCGGCGAAATCGCCGAGATGCCCAATTGCTGCAGCGCCTGGACCTGGTCCTGCATCAGGGCGATCAGCGGTGAGATGACGATGGTCAGGCCATCGAGGAGGAGCGCCGGCAACTGGAAACAGAGGGACTTGCCGCCACCAGTCGGCATCAAGACGACAGCATCGCGCCCATCGCTGAGGGTTTCGATGATCGTCTCCTGCTCGCCGCGAAACTCGTCGAAGCCGAAGACCTCGGAGAGAATCTGCCGCGCCCGACCGATGGCATCGGGGTTCTTTCCCGGCGCTGTCGGTTTCCCCACCACGTTCCCCTCGACCTCCCCAGACCCCCCCGACGACGACGCCAGCGCCCCACGGCGCTGACATCGACCGACCACAGTAGCCCCTTCGGAGGGTTCCTCCAAGGTGCCCCCGCAAGTCCGTTCCCGGGCTGGTCGAGGTCAGGCACAAGAAGAGGCGGGGGTTAGCGCCGGAGGCAATTCGGTTCCTCGATCGGTAGCGCCTCCAAGCCTCCTCGAAGGTCCACTCAGAGGCACAGGCCGCTGGCACCCGGGGTGCACTCGAGAGGGTCGGGGGTGAGGTCCTCGCCGCAAGCACCTGCGGGCTCGGGGAGGGGTCCGCCGGCAGTGAAGAGGTGGCTGAGCAAGGTGATCGGGTCGGAGACGTCGATGGTGCCGTCGTCGTTGCTGTCGCAGGCATCGAGACAGCCTGGAGTCGGGGAATTACCGAAGAGATAGACCAGCAACTGGACCGCGTCGGCGATGTTGACGTCGCCATCGCCGTTGCACTCGCCGCGGACGAACAGGATCGGAGGCTGAGTCACCTGGAAGCTGTTCTCCTGGCTGATGGCCTCGTTGCCGGCGAAATCGATCGCCCTGAAGGAGTAAGTAACGCTGCTGCCAACCGTCTGAGCGGGAATCTCGCCACGGTACATGTCGAGCCCGGACCATCTCAACGACGCCTCCTCGAGGGGACCCCCATCGACCTGCCAGCGCAGCATCGTCTCCTGGAAGAAGGCGCCGTGGTCGGAGGTCATGCCGTCGCCGATCACCACCCGCACCGGATAAGGCCCGGTCAGATCCTCGGTGTCGGCGAGTTGCTCGATCTGGACGAAGGTCGGAGGGAGCGTATCGGCGGGCCCGTTGTTGAAGAAGAGGCGGTTGCGAAACTGCCCAGATTCACCCTGGGCGGTGACGACATCGAGATCGCCATCGCCGTCGAGATCGCCGACCTCGACGTCGAGGGATGAGTCGGAGACAGCGGTGATTGTACCGCCGATCAGACTCAGAAAACCGCCTCCAGCGTTGAGCAGGATCCTCTCGGTACTGCCGAGGCTGGCGATGATCACATCGAGGTCGCCATCGTTGTCGATGTCGAAGAACTTGCTGTCGTTGTCGTCGATGCTGGGATTGCTCGAGTTCGGCAGGTAGGTGGTGGTCAGGTTGGTGAAATCAGCACTACCGTCGTTGATGAAGATCGCTTCTCGCGAGGAGCCTGGTTGGGAATTGACGCCGAAGAGGTCGAGGTCCCCATCTCCATCGAGGTCGCCAAGATCATAGGAGTAGGTGTTGGAATCGGCTGGTAGGCGCCCTGAAGTTCCGTCGATGAAGGTGCCGGATCCATCGTTCAGGTAGAGTTTGCTGTTGCCCGCCCTGTGGCCCTCGACGAGGTCGAGATCGAAGTCCCCATCGAGATCTCCGAAGATGCTGTCCATCGGTTCGCTGACAAGTTGCTGGGGCAAGCGCTGGTTGGTCTCGTTGGTGTAGAAGCCGGTGCCGTCGTTGATCCACAACTGAGCCTGACCCGCACCGAAGCGCGAGGAGCCACCGCGGGTGAACCACAGATCGAGGTCGCCATCGTTGTCTACATCGCCAAAAGAGCAGTGAGAACTGGAGATGTTCATCGCCGGAAAGAGCGAGGCGGTTTCGTCGCTGAAGAAACCCTGCCCATCGTTGATCAACAGCCGCTGCTGGCTGAGGAAATCGTTGGCAACCGCCAGGTCGAGGTCGCCATCGTTGTCGACATCGCCGAACTCGACATCGCGACCGTAGCCCATCAGGTTTCCGACCCGGGCGATCGTCTCGTCGGTGAAGGTGCCACTGCCGTCGTTGATCATGATGCGGACTCGTTGCATCTGCTGCGCCGAGGAGAATCCGCTGCCGTTAGCAAAGGCGAGGTCGAGATCGCCGTCACCATCGATATCCGCGATTGCCACCTGACTGGAGTATTCGTTGGAATCGGGGAGGCGTGTCGTGCTGACATCGACGAATTGCTGGCCGTCTACCATCCCGGTGGCGATCGAGATGATCCCCAAGAGCAGGGCAATTCTCATGCTTGCGGGCCTTTCCGAGGGTCTGGCGGGGTACCAGGGTCCACCCCCTGGCGATACCACAGCCGTCGCCATCATATCGCACCTTGCGGGGTGAGAAAGGTCCACCTTGCCTCCCGGTCGCAGTTGAGACAACATGCGCCACCTCGCTCGATGAAAAACCCATTGGAGGAACGATGAATCAGTCTGCCAAGCCCTGGTTGAACCCGATGGGGAAGGACCAGTTCCAGCGAATGTGCGACATCCTCGCCGCGCCGAGTCCCATCGGCCTCGAGGGCGCAATGACCCAGGGAGTGCTGAAACCGATGCTCCAGGAGGTGATCCCCTCCAGCTGGAAACTCCACACCTATCGCGGAAACGCCGGAATGATGGTCGACACCGCTCCTGGAAACGATGATGCCTTCAGCGTGATGGTGATCGGCCACGCCGACAAGATCCGTATGCAGGTGCGCAGCATCGGCGATGACGGCAAGATCTGGATCAACAGCGAGTCCTTCCTGCCGATCACACTCATCGGTCATGAGACCCAGCTCTTCAGCGAGGATCCAGAGAACCCCGGTTCCTACCGGATCATCGAGGGGGGAACCGTCGAGGCGATAGGTGCCATCCATTTCGCCGAACCGCCGATGCGCGACGGCAGCAAGGGCCTGAAACCAACGCAACTTTTCCTGGAGTTACAACTGCACGGCAAGGAGCGGAAGAAGCAGGTCGAGGACCTCGGGATCCGTCCTGGCGATTCGATCATCCTCAAACGTACGATCAGACGCGGGTTTGCTCCCGACACCTTCTACGGCGCCTATCTCGACAATGGCCTCGGCTGTTTCGTGGTCGAGGAGGTCGCTCGTCTGATCTCCGCGGAAGGGCCCCTGAAAAACATCCGATACCTCGGGGCCTTCGCCGCTTACGAGGAGATCGGACGTTTCGGCAGCCGCGTTCTTGCTCAGGAACATCGCCCTGATGTCATCATCGGCGTCGATGTGAACCACGACCTCGATGCAGCACCGGGAGTCAGCGACAAGCACTTCGATCCCCTGAAAATGGCGGAAGGGATGACGCTGACGGTGGGGTCGATTGCCAACGCTGGCGTCAATGCCATCGTCCAGAATGCCTGCCGCACCCACGGCATTCCGGTGCAGATGAGCGTCTGCGGACGCGACACCGGGACCGATGCGATGGCAGCGGTCCTCTCGGGCATCGATTCTGCGGCGACCTCGGTCGGTTTCCCGATCCGCAACATGCACACCATCTCTGAAACCGGACACACCGGTGACGTCCTCACTGCGATCCACGGGATATACCAGACATTGCGTGCCTTCGATGGGATGAACGAAGGAGCAGGCATCATCGCCGATGACCTGCGCTCGGCGCATCCCCGTCTCGACAAGGCAAAGAGCCTCGCCCACGGCGGCTAGCGGGAAAGGGAACCAACGGCTCGGGGCTCATTGCCCCGCGTCGTTCGCCCCGTCACAGCTGGGACAGGCATCCCAGTCGCGGTAGAAGTCGAGATAGATGTCAGGGCCCTCCTCCGACTGAAACTGCTGGAGAAGCCCCATCCCTTGTTTCCTCATCTCTCTGAATGCCATCAAAAGAGCGCCTCGTTTCTCCTCATCGAAACCGGAGGTGGCAATCCTCTCATCGACCCACTTCTCGATCAGGTCCTGGAGCGCCTTGCGCCGATCCTTTACGTCGGCAGAGAGGAGCCGTTCGTCGAGTTCGGGATCGAGTCCGGGTCCGAAGGTATCCCGCCCTTGTTTGTCTCGGTAAAACCCGGGACGGGCGGCATAGAGACGGACCGCGTCGAGTGCTGGAGTGCAGATGGGGCAGGCGTAGACGAAATTGTGCGGGATCCCCGCTGGCTCCTCGATCTCGGCGATGGCGCTTGCGGTCCTGGTGTCGACCCCATCCCTGTAGAGCCCCTCGATGACGGCAAAGAAGATCAATTGCTGAGCCTCTTCGTGTGGAACCGAATTCCGGATGGGGATTGAAGATTCGGAAGCAATCCGAGTGGTTGTCGAATTGCAAGCGACGAGCAGAAGTGGCAGGAGGATCAGGAGTCTCGACATCTAGGTGACCTCCAATTCCTGGCGCAGGCCCTGATCGGGATCTTCGGGCCCATTCACGGGGATGTCCAGAACCTGCAACGGCTCTCGGCTACAATCCCCGCCACGGAGTACGCAGGGAAAGGGGAGCCATTTGCAGCAACCGGTCACAAGAATGTGGCGTGTCGTTGTCGTTCTTGCCCTGCTGATCAATTCGCTTCCCTTGGCCGCCCAGCCCGACACCCAGGACCCTCGCGACTTCTCTGATCCGGTAATCCGATCCGATGGCCGCATCCTCCGTCTCGACATCCCCGCCGATGTTCCCAATCCCGAACGCTGGCGCTTCATCCCCAACGAGCGGATGCCCGAGGGGAACGTCATCGATCGCCTTCTCATCACGACCTTCATCTCTCCTTCCCTCGTCTCCGTCTCCGACATAGGCCTCGGTGGTGGCATCGGGCTCACCGATTTCGATTTCGGAAATCATCGCAGGAGAGAGTTGCTCAACCTGTGGGTTGGCTACACCAGCGAGGGACAGAGAAGGGTCAACCTAGGTTGGCGGCGATCGAGTGGTCACCGGGAAGTGGAAGGGCGAGGAGTCCTCCTCGAGGAACGCAATCACATCACCTTTCGCGTCGGCCATCTGAAAACTCCCACGCGGCGATTTTTCGGTCTCGGTGCAAGCACCGGCGAAGACGACGAGACCTCCTATTCCGAGACGGTGCGCTCCATCTCGCTGCAACTTCAGCGCACCTGGCCCGACCTTGGAGCTGACTGGGTCTGGTCGATCGGTGCCGAGGTGAGCCGCCGCGAGCTCGGATTGGGATCGGTAGAGGGAGTGGAAAACACCGCCAGCACTCACCCCGAACTGTTCCAGTCCGCAGACGATCATGAGGCTCTCTGGCTGCGGGCATCCCTGGTCCATGACACTCGCGACAGCCAGCACCTCCCCTACCATGGGCTGGCGATCGGGATCGCTCTGAAAGCCGCCGCCTGGTCCCATTCACGCAACCCCGGTGCCATCGTCCGATTCCTGGCGGATCAGATCTGGACCGTTCCACCCATCTTCCATGACGGCGGCGACCCGAACGAGGAACATCCCCCCACCGACTCCATCGCAGTCAGTTTCCATCTCGACGACACCCTCGGCGAACTGCCCTTCTGGGCGTTGCCGACCCTCGGGGGGGCGAGCACCCTTCGAGGATTCATCAGCAATCGCTGGACGGGAGAGAGCGCTGCCAATGCTGCTGTCGAGTACCGACCGTGGCTCCTTCCACGCGGCTTCCCGATCCCCTTCTTCAGCCGCTCCAGAGTCGAACGGTTCGGGCTGGCCCTGTTCGCCGAAGTGGGAACCGTCGCCGATTCGATCAGCGGCCTCACCGATTCACAACTTCACACCACGGCAGGAATCGGGTTGCGATTCACCTTCGAGCGGCAGGCACTCTTCCGTGCCGATCTCGGTTTCTCGGTGGAAGGTCGCCAGCTGATCATCGCCTACGGCCTCTCCTTCTGAGGAGAGGTGCTCCTAGGAGGAGGTCCCCATGTCGGGAAATGCCCGGCTCTTCCAGGGAAGGGGCTTGGGGCTGGTAGCCAGCATCAGGGCGAACTCGTCATCATCGACAGTGACCGCACCGAATCGGTCGATATGGGGTGAGGATTGCTGGCAGTCGAGCATCCGATAACCGATCGACTGAAGATGACAAACCAGAAGGTGCAGCGCCATCATCGAAGCGTTGTCCTTGCGGTGGAACATGCTCTCCCCGGAAAAGGAGCCGCCACTCGAGAGACCGTAGAGGCCTCCGACCAGGTTCCCTTCCTCATCCCAGGCTTCGACCGAATGGGCATGGCCGAGCTGAAAAAGTTCGTTGTAGAGGCCCTCGATGTCGTGGGAGATCCACGTCTCGCCGCGCCGGGCACACTGTTCGACCACCTGCGAAAAGGCTCGATCGGATGTGAAGCGAAAAGGGGAGTTCTTCAGCAAGGGACGGATGGCACGTGGGATGCGATATAGATCCCAGGTGATCACCGCCCGTTCGGACGGCCTGATCCAGAAGATGCACCCATCGCGATCGTCCGCCATCGGAAAGCAACGCTCGGAGTACGCTCTGAGTACCCGCGCCGGACTGACCGGCAGGCCATCTTCATCGAAAATCCTCTTGAAGGGACGCAAGAGTGTTTCCCCCTCTCTCCCGTAAGTTTACGCCCTATCCGGGGGGAATTCAGCGACCACCTTCTACAGACGCAATCAACGGATGAATGGGGTTGCTTGAGCCGATTGGGGTACACTCCCGGGATCTTCACCCTGACATCGTCTTCTGACTCCCGTCAGAGGGTCAGTTCCACCGATTTTGCGTCACCGGGTGTTGCAGCAGGCAGAACTGAGGCCAACATTGGCGAACTTCGACACGACCCGGACCCCCGATGACGGACAAATCGCTGACTTGCTCTCCAAGGGGTGGTCGAAGCG
>DQQH01000122.1 GCA_015664425.1 Planctomycetota bacterium | reverse complement strand
CGCCGGTGACCTCGGGGAGATCGAGGAGGGTCGAACTTCCGACCGGTGCCGATGGAGAAACCTGCATCCGCGCGTTGAGCAGGACGTTGCCGTCGCCGGCGGAGATCACCTCCGTGATCGGTGGGGTGATGTCGACGACGAGGCCAACGGTGAAGTAGCCTTCGGCGTTGTTCTGCGCCGGTGCGAAGAAATCTGCGCCGCCGACCCCGAGGTAGGTGCCCTCGAGGGTGAGTTCCTCGACTTGCAACAGAGTCGGGTCGAAGGTGACGCCGAAGGAGTATGCCTCCAGGTCGAGTTCATGATTCGCCGTCGGTCGAACATCGACGATGCTGCCCGGGCCCGCCTGGTAGTCCCCTGCGAAGAGGACGTTCTCGGGGAGAGCGATGTCGATCAAGCAACTCGCTGGGTCCGAAGGGGTCGTACCAACAACTCCGTAGAGATCGTAATTGTTGCCCCCTGGAAGGGGTGAGGAGTCGAGGTAGTTGGTGGCAGCACCTGCCAGGGTGGTGAGCAAGGCGCCGTTCCTGTAGACCTCGATCAGGTCATAGGAGGTGGGCAGGACCCACGCCAGCTGGATGTTTCCCGTGATTTCGAGGCAGGTGAGTGACGCCAGCGGTGGAGGAGCGATCGGTCCGCCGAAGAGGCAACTCAGCATCGCACCCAGCAACTGGGCCTTGGTGCTGGAGCCATCGTCGAGGCCGCCGAATTCGAGGCTGGCTCCGATCGTCGAATGGCCAGGACTCTCATTGAAGATGGCGACGTTGTAGGCGGGAGAAGCATTCGAGAGAATCGTCGTCGCTCCTACCTCTGGCAGGAGGTGGTCGATCCAGGCGTTTTCACCGCTGTAGGAGAAGGACATCGAGGAGAGGTCGCAACTGGTCTGACCGCTGCCGAGGACGGTACCGAGGTCACCGGTGCCATCTGCTACCGCGATCACACCGAAGAGGGAGTGCAGCGAGTAAGCCGGGTCGAAGAACCAGGTGTCTCCTCCCTCGAGGTAGAGGGTGGATCCGCCGTTGCCATCGATGAGGAACTGCTCCAGGAGGGTCGCTTCGGAGGAAACGAGAATGTGGTTCTCGGGATAGATTCCAAGGTTCACCCAGATCGCTGAGAACAGATTCAGATCCCCTGCTCCGGTGAGGGTTGGCAGCGTCACCACCTCGCGGCCGTTGGCGCTCAAGGCGGTGGCGAGAGCGATTCCCCCGGCGACCGCCCCGGAGGCGTTGGTCGGTGCCCAGACGAGATCGGTGGCGCCACCGCTGAGGAAGATGCTGCAACTGGCAGCGGGTGTCGGTGCCCCGGACGTGTAGCCACGGACGTGATAGGTGATGTTCCCGACACCGGGGGCGGAGTCGAGGTAGGAGATGGCGGTACCGGCGAGGGTTGCGATCACGGTTCCGTTGCGAGCCACCTCGATGCTGTCGTAGATGTCGCCATTGGTCCAACCGAGCTGGGCGCCTCCGCCGGAACTGCTGCAAGTCATCCCGAACGGGCCGGTGAGCCCGCCGCTGGCGAGAGCGAGGCTGGCATGGACATCGATTCTCCCCCAGCCCATGAACTGATCCCACCCGGGGGTGTCTTCAGAGGGGGTGCCGACGCCGTCCGCCGCCCCTTGCTGGAGGTAGTCCTTGACCTGCTCGTGAGTGAGCCCGGGATTGACGGAGAGGATGAGCCCAGCCGCTCCAGCTGCATGAGGGCACGCCGATGAGGTGCCGCTGAATCCAGCGTAATTTCCAGTCGAGTAGCCCGCCGAGCCGGTGATGTCTGTCGAAGTGACGAGTGGGCCGGGGGCGACGATGTCGAGGGCACTTCCCCACTGCGATCCCCACCACCACTCTCCATCGCAGGAGTTGGCGCTCTTACGCTCGTCGCATGGGCTGGTCGCTCCCACTGCGATGCTGTTGGGGTAGGCGGCTGGATAGGAAACGGTTCCGACATCGCCATTCCCCGAAGAGAAGAAGACGGTGCAGCCGAGGCCTCCACGGCCAACGGTGCTGGCGTAATCGATGGCGTTCTCCTCGAGAGTGCTCGGGGATCCCCCGCCGTAGGAGTTGGACAGGACGTCGACGCCATTGTCGGCGGCCCAGGTGATGCCATCGATGATCCAGTCCTCCTGGGTCCACCAGTTGCCGAATCCGATCCGGATGGGGACGAGTCCTATGTTCCAGCCGATTCCGCTGATGCCGACGCCATTGTTCCCGACCGCGCCGATGATCCCGGCACAGCAGGTGCCGTGAGGGTCACCGGGATCGCAGTTTCCGGGGATGCCCCCCGGGGTGGGAGAGGCAGTGACGGAATCGTGTCCTGGTTGGAGGTTGGCGGCGAGGTCCTCGAGATTGACGTCGACCCCCTCGTCGAGGACGGCGACACGGATCGAGGAGACTCCGGTTGTGAAATCCCACGCATCGGGGAGGTTCATGTCCGCACCTGGTGTGCCGCCGAATTGCCCGGTGTTCTGGAGATTCCACTGCGATCCGAAGAGAGGATCATTGGGAATCGTGGCATGTTCGGGAAGTTTCAGGATGAAATTCGGCTGTGCGCAAGTGACTCCCGGCAGTCTCGAGAGTTCCTCGCACAGTTCGAAGGTTGCTAGCGGTGAACGGCTGTAGGCGAGGAGGAAGGTCGGACTGAGGGCGGGGAATTCTCGCAGGAAACGGAGGTCGCTCCGGCGCAGCAGATCTCCGAGCACCCTGTTCGAGGAT
>DQQH01000269.1 GCA_015664425.1 Planctomycetota bacterium | reverse complement strand
GAGTGCACGTGCCCTCTTCCTGGTTGTCGGGCTCTCGCCGAGCAGCTTGGCGAGGGAGTAAGTGGCGCAGGCGACCGTCGGTCGGTGACTCGATTTCTCGATCAAATCCTCGAGAAGGCTGACGTTGATCTCACTCGCGCCCCGGTAGTGAGCGAAGCGGATCAAATCGGTGAGGGCGGGGTGGTCGAGGTACTTCTCGAGAATGATCGCCACCGCCTTCTTCAGGGCGGAGGAGTCGCTCCCTTCGGGACCGCGTCTGGCAAGACTGATCACGGTGCCGAGGGCTTCGATCGCTGGCCCAGTTCCGGGGTGCTCATCGGCGAGTTGCAGGAAGCGACCGATGAAGGAAGAGGTGGGGTCCTGGGTCGGATCGAGTTCGATGGCGTTGCGTTCTTCGTCGGTTTCTGCCTCGGAGTAAGGTCGGTAGTACTCGTCCTGGGCGGCTCTCAGTTCCTTCTGAAGAATTTCGAGGGCTTTACTGGCGGCTTTCTGCCGTTCCTCATCGGTCACGATCACGGACTCGCTCTGGTCAGCGCTGGCGAGGACCACCGTTGGAAGCACCAGAGCTGGAAGGGCGAGGGCTGGAATTCCAAGTGCGATCGACAGAAGAAGCGGCAGAGATCGGCTGGGGATCTCGACAGGCAGGGCCGATCCGAGACGGAACATTGGCGACCTCCGATGCTGGCTCCGCAATCTGCGGAGGGTTTTCGGCCATTGTTGCTGAAACCGCTCTCCTCACAAGGGGGACCAGGTCATCGAAGAGGAACCTGGAACGCTGGCAGGAGAGAGACAATTCAGTGCTTCCCCCCGTCTTTGGGGAGGACCTTCGAGGAACAGCCGCCACACGATTTCTTTCGCAACAGCCTGCTGATGAGGAGAAGAACCGCCAGTGCTGCGATGCCCGAGACGATCCAGAACTGTGTCTCGTCGGTGGGCAGCTGGGAATTTCCCATCAGGGCCACCCGAGGGCGATGAGCAGGGTGCGGGTCGCGGCGCCGAGGGCCCAGGCGAGCGCCGTCATGTATCCCAGTTGCAGCAGCGCCCAACGCAGGCCACCGGTTTCTCTTCGCGTCACCGCAAGCGTCGGCAGGCACTGCATCGCCAGGACATAGAAGACGAGCAGCCCGCCAGCGGATGAAGGGGTGAGCAGAGCGGAACCGTCATCGCGCACGGAGTTACGAACCCGAGCGATGGAACCGACCGCTCCAGAATCATCCCCGGCACCGAGAACGACGTTCAGGGAGGAGACGAACACCTCGCGAGCGGCGAAGCTGGAGAGTATCGCCACCGACAGCTGCCAGTCCGCTCCCACCGGCTCGAGGATGGGTTCGGCCCAGTGTCCGGCACGTCCGCAGAAACTGGCGGCGACCTGCTCGCGTGCCTGGAGGCGGTTCGCTCTCTTCTCGATGGCTGTTTTCTCGTCGACGGTGCTCGCAGCTGCCACCTGGTTGCGGAGGGACTGCACTTCGGCTGACGGGGCGTTGATGGGATAACTGGAGAGCCACCACAAGGCGATACAGATCAACAGGATCACCGTTCCCGCCTTGCGCAGGAAGGTCCACGAGCGCTCGCCGGCGACCTCGAGGGCGTGACCGATCGAAGGGCGTTGGTAGGGAGGAAGTTCCATCACAAAGGGGCGGCTCGGTCCCCTCAGGATCGTCTTGCGAACCAGCAGGGAGCTGAGAAGGGCAGCGATGGCTCCCAGGAGATAGCAGCCGGTGAACGCCAGTCCTGCCAGCAGCGGCTGGCCGGCGAAGAGCAACGAGATCAGCAGGACATAGACGGGCAACCTGGCGGAGCAGCTGAGGAATGGTGCCACCAGAATCGTCGCCAGACGATCCTGTCGGTCGGGGATCAGTCGCGAGCAGAGGATCGCCGGGATTGCGCAGGCGTGACTGGAGAGGAGGGGAACGAAAGCGTGTCCCGGAAGGCCAAATGGTCTCATGAAGCGGTCGGCGAGGAGGGCCGCTCTGGCGAGGTAACCGGTCTCCTCGAGGAGGGAGAGGAGGAAGAAGAGGAGGGCGATCTGGGGCACGAAGACAACCGTCGAACCGACGCCGCCGACCACCCCATCGGTGATCAACGAGCGCAGGGGACCGGCGTCGAGGGCCCCCTCGATGACCGAGGAGGCGACCGAGAAGAGGGCGTCGATCCAGTCCATCGGCCAGCTGGCAAGCCAGAAGATGGTCAGGAAGAGAGCCGACATCACCGTCAGGAAGGTCAAGGTTCCCCACAGCGGGTGGGTGACGAACTGATCGATCCTGTCGGTTCGCCTGGTGACCGTGGCTCGTGCTTCGGGGTCGGTGACGATGACTGCAGAGTCTGCGGTCGCTCGCGACCAGTCACGGGGGTCGTCCGGGGGGGTCCTCGAGGGCACCGTCGCCGATTCGACCGCCAAGGAAACAGGCCCGAGGGAGGAGCGTCGGCGGCCGTCGATGCTGACGACGGGAACTCCCAGCAGTTCCTCGAGGACTTCGATGTCGATGGAGGAGCCCTGCTGGAGGGCGCTGTCGGCCATCGTCAGGACGCAGCAGATGGGGATTTCGAGACGGGTTGCTTGGGCGTAGAGGCGAAGGGTGCGAGCGAGTTTTGAAGCGTCGAGAAAGATGAGCAGAACATCGGGCTTCGCCTCGCCCAGTTTGCCGTTTAGAAATCGTCGGCAGAGGGTGGATTCTGGAAGATCGAGGTCGAGAGAATAGACTCCGGGAAGATCGACCAACTCGATCGTGGTGTCACCCGGTTGCCACCGTCCGATGCGGGCGTCTGCGGTGATCCCCGGATAGTTGGCGACATGGGACCTGAGGCCGCAGAGTCGGTTGAAGAGGGTGGTCTTGCCGGTGTTGGGCTGGCCCAGGAGGACCGCTCGTGGGGGGGTGACGGAGGTCGAAATCACGACGCCTCCTCAGGAACCGAGGAGGCCCCGGTCAACGACTGGAGGGGAGAGGCACCGCCATGATGCAGCGGGCGATCGCTGAGGAGAGGCCGAGGCGGGTGCCGTCGACCTCGACGATGCAGGGACTGCCGCTCCGACAGACGCGCAGGGAGCCGGGGGCACCGGCGAGCCCCATCGCCTCCAGGAGCTGCCGTTGTTCCCCAGGAACCGTGTCCGAGACCAGTTCGAAGGGGGTATTGGCCGAGATGCTGGCGAGTCTCACCGGACCCCCCAGAAGATCTTGTCTGGCCTTGATGGAGCGGATCATCGCCGTTTCCTCACGGGAGTCTCGACCCTGGGTTTCCCCGAAATACCCCGGAATTTCTACTTGCTTGCGCTTTCCAACCCCGAAGAGATGCCGTTAGTATCCCTCTTCGGCGCTCAGGTTACCGAGTTGGTTGGTATACTGTCAACTTGTTTTAAGACCCAAACGTCAATCTCTTTTTCTGTGGGGAGGGCTCACCGGTGAGTGACTGGCGAGAGTTCGACCAGAATCCGGTCTCCCATTCCGCCGCCCACCACCTGGTCGCGATCTCCGAACTCACCGAGGAGTTCGGCTACGCCCGGGTCTCCGATGTCGCTCGAACCCTCAACATCACTCGAGGAAGCGTCTCAGTCACCCTCAAGGGGTTGAAGGGGCGCGGCCTGGTCACCGAGGACGACCGCCGCTTTGTCGGGCTCTCCGAGGAGGGCGCCCGAATCGTTCGCACCGTCCAGGCGAAGCGGCAAGTGATGAAAACCCTCATGGTCGAACTCCTGAACGTCCCCGAAGAGGTGGCAGAACGCGATACCTGCAAGATCGAGCATCTGATCTCTGACGTGACCGCCGAACTGGCGGGGCGCGTAGTTCTCGCCTTGCGTTCGGGGGAGCCAGAGGTGGAACCGTTCCTGGGTGTGTTGCGCCGTGTCGGGGGAGATCACATCTCCGAGGAACTGGAGTTTCCCTCGAAAGACCTGGCGCAACTGATTGATGGGACGAAAGCGGCGGAGAAGAAAATTAGCGAGGGAGAAAGCAAGTGAGCACCACGGGGATTTCTCAGGAGGAACTGCTTCAGCGTCTCAACGGCCTTCTCGCCGAGGAGATGGAAGCTTCGATTCGATACCTGCACCTCTCGATGACGGTCGAGGACAACGATCGGGAGAAGTTAAGCAAGATGCTGCAGGAGAACTTCGACGAGACGGTCGAGCACGCCCAGATGGTGGGTGAGATGATCACCCAGATGGGAGGCACCCCCAGCCCGGTGATCCGGCTCGACCTTCCACCCGAGAGAATCAGCGCAAGCGAGGCGATCCAGACCGCCCTCATCTTCGAGCAGGCGGCCCTCGACGCATACCGTGAACTCCTGGAGAGGGTCGAGGTGAACGGCGACGCTGCTCTCCTGGAATTCGCCCGCGCCCAGGTTGAACTCGAGTCGCAACACGTCAGGGAATTGCAGGTGCTGCTCGAGAACTAGGAGTTCTTCTTGGCCGCCAGCGACCGCCCCGGGGGTTTGACCGCCCTCGCCCTCTTCAACCTGGCTTTCGCCATCGGCGAACTCTTCGAGGGAATCGGGCGCCTCGTCCAGAGGTACAACACCCTGCGCTACATCGAGGGAGACCTGCCAGGGTGGATGCTTGGCGGCCGCAACCGCGGCCCCTTCGATTCTGGCCTCTCCGGTGAAGAACGTTTCCAGATGCTCTCCGATGTCGGACCGGACACGCTCCTCTTCCTGGGAGTTCTGTCCCTCGGCGCCGCCCTTCTCCTGGCACTTTCCGTTCGTGGCCTCCTCAACAGTCGCAGGCTGATGGGGCGCTGGCTGGCGACCCTCGGCGCCGCTGCGATGATCACCGCTGCCCTGCTCACGGTCAGTTGGTTTCCCGGGGTGTTGCTCCATGACTCCGGCCTTGCCCTCGTCCGCGGCATCTTCTACCCGTTGTTGCTGTTGGCGATGGTTCACACCACCTTCGCCAAGGATCTGGTTCGATGACGGCACCGCAGATTCGACAGGTGCTGCTCCACGCCGGTCACAACCTTCGCCACTCGATGCGTTCGGGAAACGGCGTGACCTTTGTCGTCTTCAGCACCTTCGTCGGCCTCGGCCTCGCCAATCTCCTCCTCGAACCCCTCGAACTGGGCCTGATCGAAGACCTGGAGGAGTTCCAGAAGAACCTGGCGAGGGGGATCGGGATGGCCCTCGCGATGGCTTCCCTGCGCGGGCCCGCTTCCACTCTCGGTCAGCTCTTCGACCAGGGGCAACTGATCGACATCAGCCAGTGGGCACAGTTCCTGGTGGTCCAGCAGCCGATGATTCTGTCGGCGACCTTCCTTCTCTTCGGACTGGTGATGCCGTTGCTGATCCCCCTCGGTTCCTTTGCCACCATCGCCGTCGATGCCGAGAGTGGCGCCTTCCGCCACCTGCTCACCAGAACGCGCCGCTGGACCCTGGTCTTCGGCCGCTTCCTGGGCGCCCTCCTACTGACCGCCCTCGTTCTCTGCGCCCTGGTGGCGACGGTGGTGATCTACATCCGCGTGCAGATTCCCATCTACACCTGGGAGGCGCTCATCAGCTGGGGAGGCCGCGGTCTTCTGGCGCTGCTGGCGCTGTCGATTCCTTACGTCGCCCTTTCGGTGCTGGTCTCTGCTTCCGTCAAGTCGCCACGAACGGCCCTGCTGGCCAGTGTCATCGTCGTCGCCGGGGTGCCCCTCATCGCCTTCAGCGCCCAGAATGCATGGGAGCCCCTCGGCAAGCTCCTCTACCTCCTCCCGTGGGCGTACTCCCATCAACTCCTCCACCCTGACCTCGCCAACGGCGTCCTCGCTGCCCTCGCCTGTTTCGGCCACGGCGTGGTCTTTCTTCTCGCGGCGATCTGGGTCTTCGAGAGGAGAGATCTATGAACAACAGCGGGGGCGAACGGGTCCTGCGAGTCTCCGGGCTGTGCCATCGCTACGGCGATCGTTTCGCCCTCGGGGGCGTCGATCTGGAGGTGCCGCGCAACAGCATTTTCGGCCTCGTCGGACCCAACGGCGCCGGCAAGACCACCCTCTTCTCCCTGATCGCCGGCTACATCGGCGTTCAGGAGGGGACCATCGAGGTGCTCGGGGGCCACCGTCCCGGTCATCCTTCGCTTCTCGGCCGCGTTTCGATCCTTCCCCAGGACGCGGCATTCGAGAGGAACGTCACCATCTTCGACCAGTTGGTCTTCATGCGCCAACTCGATGGGATCAACCGCCTCGCTGCCAGGAAAGAAGCGGCCGCAGCTCTGTGTGCCGTCGATCTCGAAGAGATCTCGGCCCGCGGGGCGGTGGTCCTCAGCCATGGGATGGTCAAGCGCCTCGGCGTTGCACAGGCAATTCTCGGCCAGCCAGAGCTGGTGCTTCTCGATGAGCCGACCTCCGGTCTCGACCCGGCGAACGCACGGCGGGTGCGAGACCTGATTCGCGGTCTGAAGTCACGAGCGACGGTGATCGTCTCCTCCCACAATCTTCTCGAACTGGAAGGCATCGTCGATGAGGTCGCCATCATCGACCATGGCAGGATCCTCGCCTGCGGCCACATCGATGAGGTCACCCGTCTCGACCGGCGCCTCGTCCTGCGCTTCGGCAGGGATCTCACAGCCGATGAGGTGCAGATTCTCTCGGTGATCGAGGGGGTAGAAGGGGTCGAGGCGGACGACCTGGAGGAATGTGGCGAAGTGACGATCGCACTCGCAGCTTCCGTCGGCGAGAGCGCCGCCACGGTGCAGAGAATCCTCCGATCGGTCGTCGATGAGGAACTGCCCCTGCGCGAGATGAGAGAGGGCTCGAGCCTGGAAGATGCCTTCCTCAGAATTACCGGGGGAAAGGGCGGATCCTGATCCTTCTCCCGGAGGGGAGAACCGGCCCGCACCAGAAGTGCGGGCCGGAGGAATGGTCTCCCATCCGAATTCTTGTCGCTCTTTCATCCCCTCGAGGGGGTTCGGGATCATCGCTCACGACGAGGATGCAGGCACCTCGACTCTCATCGAGGCTGCATTCCATGCGCTCATTCCTCCGAGGACATTGGCAACATCGTTGAAGCCGTGCCTCATCAGAAGGGAAGCAGCGATGGAACCGCGATAGCCGCTGCCGCATATCACGGCGACGGGGCGGTCGCGAGGAATCTCATCGATTCGGTTCTCGATCAGCCCGGTGTGGATGTGATGGGCTCCATCGATGTGCCCGCTGTTCCATTCGCCCTCGGTGCGCGCATCGATGATGAAGGGAGCAACGGAGCCCGAGACGCGACGGTTCAGTTCCTCGACGGTGATCGTTTCGAAGGAAGAGAGGGGGTAGCCCTCGTTCTGCCAATCGGAGACACCGTTGACCAGGAAGCCCTGGATATCATCGAACCCGACGCGGATCAGGTGAGTGGTGACCTCCTCCATCTGAGAGGCGTCATCGACGACCAGCAGGAGCGGAGTGTCGTAGGGGAGGACCCACCCCGCCCAGTTGGCAAAGGTCGGGGCGAGCGGGATGTTGACGGAGCCGGGGATGTGAGCGCCAGCGAACGCTTCCTTCGAGCGGGCGTCGACGACCAGGCATTCCTCGCAGATTCCCTCTGATACCTCCGTGGCGCTGAAGATCTTCTGTCCAGGAAGGGTGGAGCCGAGGACGACGGGTCCACTGGCATTCACTTTCTTCATCCTTGCGAAGTATGGCGGAGCCAACGGCATCCCGGAGAGGAGTTCGTCGATCCATTGCCCCTGGGGTCTCTGCTGCAGGGAGTCGTTGAACCTGCGTTCGAATCCCATCGTCGATGAACTGCGAGAGCCGATCGCCTTGCCACAGAGGGAGCCTGCACCGTGACCGGGAAAGACCTCGGTGAACTCGGGAAGGCCCGGCAACTTGTCGAAGACGCTGCTGTAGAGCTGAGAAGCCAGTTCCTTTCGTGCTTCCTCGCCGAGGAGATCGGGACGCCCGACACTGCCGACGAAGAGGAAGTCGCCAGTGAAGACGAGCCAGGGCACATCGACGCTGCGCCCCTCGTCGAAGAGTGCCCATGAGATGTGCTCGACGGTGTGTCCTGGCGTGTGGATCGCCTGCAGCCGGATCGACCCGAGGGTCACGACATCACCATCGGCGACGACAACATCGGCATACGGTGGAGTCCAGCTGTCGCCCCCCATCCCGGAGGAGTGGATCGTGACCTGATCTCCCAGGAGGGCTTTCAGTTCCCTGGAACCGCTGACGAAGTCGGCGTGAACGTGAGTCTCGAGGACGTGGCGGATGCGGAACCCCTCCGCCCTGGCGATATCGACGAACTCTCCGATGTCACGGGTCGGGTCGATCACCGCCGCCTCTCCACTCACCTCATCGGCGACGAGATAGGAGTAGGCGGCGAGTCCTGGAATGAATCGTTGGTGAAAGTACATCTCGGCTTCCTCTCTATGCGTTGCCAGAGCGGCCAATGATGAAGATGGCGACGATGAAAATCCAGACAGCAAACACCCTCTGCAGGGTGGTTCCCGACAGGCGGTGCTGGACAAGCGACCCGGAGGCCAGGCCGATGAGGCCACCGCCGGCGAATCCGATCGCCATGATGACCTCGAAGGAATGACCGGCGTTGATGAAGGCTGCGAGCCCGGCAGAGCTGACCAGGGTGATCACGAGAAGGGAGGTTGCGATCGCCCCGCGCATCTCCATGCCGCCGAAGAGGACGAGGGCGGGAACGATCACGAAACCACCGCCGACGCCGAAGAGCCCCGAGAGAACCCCGGTACCCAATCCTGCAAGGCAGAGGAGGCAGCGGGCGAGGCCCCTCCCTCGCTCCTGTACAGCCTTCCCCGGAGGCGATGCCAAGGCAGAACTGAGCAGGTCAGAATCCGGGGCCCTTTCGCGGCCCTCCAGCGTTTTCAGCCACATTTTCGATGCGACGGTGATCATCAGTAATGCGAACAGGGTCAACAGAACGCCCTCGGGAATCGAGCCGCCGATGAGCGCACCGATGGGGGCTCCGACCATGCCCGCGAGAGCGAAGGGGATCCCCTTCGTAAGATCGATCTCCCTGGTGCGCAACTTCTGCATCGATCCGACAAATGCGATGGCACCCACCGCTGCGAGGGAGACCCCGATCGCTTCCCGGGGGGAGGATGAAAGCCCGTAGACGAGGAGGGGAACGGCGAAGATCGACCCGCCACCGCCGGTGAGGGCGAGGGAGAAACCGACCAGAGCGCCGAAGAAGATCGCTACTCCTGACACTGGCTCGCTCCGCACTTCTGGTTCCAGGGCAGCCGGGCGATGACCATCGCCAGTCCGCAAGTGTCGGTGATGCCGGCGAAGACGAGGCCTGTGCCGACGAATGCAGCGACTGCAGCGAAGAGGGGATGGACGAAGATCGCCAGCGCTGCACCCGTCACCACCAGCGCTCCGGCGGCGATTCTCACCTGACGGTCGATGGAAAATGCTTTCTTCCCGCGAATCACCGGCAGTCCGTCAGCGAGCCACGCCTCGGTTCCCCCTTTGACGAGGACGACATCTTCGATGCCGGCGGAGAGCAGGGCTCTCGAGGCGCGGGCCGCTCGGCTGCCGGTGCGACAGATGAGGTAGACCGGTCCGGAACTGCGCTCGGAGGGGAGTCCCTCCAGGAGCCGTTTCTTGACGGTGTGCAGGGGAATGTTGCGAGCAAAAGTGGGCCTCAGTTCCTCGAACTCCGCCGGAGTCCTGACATCGACGAGGTCGACGGGGTGTCCTGCCTCCTTCTTGCTGGCGAGTTTCTGCGGAGAGATGGTGGCGGAGCGGGGCATCAAAAACTCCTAAATATCGCGACAATACGAGTAAAAGTGGTAAAAAAAATCACCCTCCGAACCGTTTTTCAATGCAGGCGAGCATCTGCTCGATGTGCGGTTCGGCGACGGCGTAGTAGGTTTTCCTCCCCTCTCTCTCGCTGATCAGGATCTGGCAGCGCTGCAGCAAGCGCAGGTGTTCTGAGGCCATGTGGCTGCGGATCTCGCACTCCTCGGCGAGTTCCCCGACGGTGTAACGACCGGAGAGGAGCAGCTGCAGCATGCGCAGCCGGACCGGGTGGGCGAGAGCCTTGAGGCACTCGCTCGCCTGTCTCAGGTCCTCCTTGCTCAGGTGTGGTCGTGCTTTTAATCGGCTCATACTCTCAATATATCTCAATATAACGATATGTCAAGGTATTCCTCGAAAACTGCCCCCCGGAGGGTGGCAGGCCTATTCCTCGATGGGCCGCCGCCAGCGTGCCGCCCCCTCGGAATCTCCCGCCTCCTCGAGGAGTTCGGCGATCGCCTGGCGCACCCGCGCTTCCTGGGGCAACCACTCGGCGGTCCTCATCAGCCACCTTGCTGCCCCGGCGGGATCGCCCTGCTGGTAAGCCTGGCGAGCCTCCCTCTCGGTCGTCGCAACCCAATTGGAGAGCACCGAGTTCTCCAGGTGCTCGAGTTTCCTCAGCAGGTCGCGGGAATGGGGCAACGGCAGGTCGGAACTCGCCGTTTCTGCGATGTTTCTCTGCACCTCCTGACGCCGCTCCTGGAGCCACTGGAGGGTGGCTTCCGTTCCATCCTCGAGGGCGATCAACTGCCCGAGGCGCTGCCACAGATCGGGGCTCGGGTTTCTCACCGAGGCGGACTCCCAGTAGTCACGCGCTGCTGCGAGGTCGCCTCCGATCGCACACATGTAGCCGAGCCGTTCCGCGAGGAGGGTTCCTTTGTAAGGCAGGAGAGCGTAGCCACCGCCACCTACCGGACGCAGGGCCTCGAGGTGGGTGCGCGCCTCGACCGCCGCTGTTCTCTGAGACTCTCCGACCTCGACACCGTCGGTCGGGAAGAAGACGGCATCGAGGTTTGTTTCCGCCCGGGCGATGCCGAGGTTGGCCTGCCACTGGTTCCAGCGGCCGAAGCCGGCGAGGGCGGTTGTCAGCAGCAGAGCCACGGTGAGGAGGGCGAGGCCAACGCCAGCGGGGCGCCAGCCGCTGGCGTCGAGCAGCACCGTTTTCTGGAGGGAGATGGGGCGCTTCTGGATGAGCCGTGAGAGGACCCAGCCGAGGTAGGAGACACAGATCGCCATCGCCGTCGCCATCAGCATCGGGATCTGTTCGTAGGTGCCGCGCCAGGAGAACCAGGCGATCAGGAAGAGGGTGGCGATACCGACCTCCTCCGGAAGGGAGAGGTCATATCGGCGCGCCGGCATTCGTGTCTTCGGCAGTGGTTCTGCCAGCACCTTCGGTATCCCCCAGCCGAAGGAGAGGGCTCCCTTCGGGCAGACGCTGACACAGTCGAGGCACTTCATGCAGCCGGGGCTGACGACCTGCCGGTAGACCTGGATCTCCTTGGCGACATTGACGTTGGAGGTGCAGGTCATCGAGCAGTGGCCACACTTCTCGCACGAGTCGAGGTCGGCGACGATCCGCCCCGGTGCGAGCCGGTCGGCGCCGGCGAAGAAGGCGCCGTAGGGACAGCCGTAGGTGCAGAACCCCTTCGCGCCCAGGAGGTAGACGCAGGCAAAGCCGCAGATCGCCAGGAACGGGATCGCCATCGCCACCGACGGAAAGGTCTGCCAGAAGTTGGTGGTCAGCAGATGGTTCTCGAATCCAGACCAGCGGGGAATGGGGCCGAGGAATGACGCCGCTTGTGGCCACCAGTTCTCAAGTGCCGGGATGAGGATCGAGCGCTTGAGGCTCGGCCACACGAACATGTAGATGGCGATGGCGATGGGCACCATCGCTAGCAGGCGGCTGCGGAATGGCTTCGGGCGGATGCCGACCTTTCGAAGCGCTGCGTTCAGAAGGTCCTGAAGGGCGACGACGTGACACCCCCAGCCGCAGAAAAAGCGCCCGAAGACCCCGGTCAGGAGGATGGCGACGAGAAAGAAGAGGAAGCCGGCGTTCAACTGCCCCTGTTCGAGGGTGTACATCGACTCGGAGGGCTCGACAGGAGAGACGGTTTCTCCCGTCAGTAGCCAGTGGACGATGTGCAAGGCGATGAGGATGTGGACGGAGATGAGGGAAAGTGCCCGCCAGCGGGTCGATCGAGACTTGCGTGGTGGCGGTGGCTTCACGCCTCCGCCGCAGATCCGTGGAGTGTTCCCCATCGGGGGCTCCTTTCCCACCGCTTTCCGACGGCGAGATCATACTCGATGGTATCGAAGGAGAAGCGGATGAGAGAGGGGGGAGCACCCCCTCTGGTTGCTCCCCCCTCGGTCATCCAGGCAGGATGGCTGATCCCGAGCAGCGCCCTGCCTTCATCTCGCCGACTCAGTGGTCAGGGATGCCATCGCCATCGTGATCGTGCTCCACGCCTCCTTCTTCCGCCGGTTTTTCGAGAGCGGTGATGGCGTCCTTGATCATCTTCTGGCCGGGTTGGTTGCCCTCGAGGAGGGGGTCCCGAAGCATCCGCTCGAGAAAGCCCTTCGCCTCATCCTTGCGCCCCTCATCCTTGAGCCACTGGCTGGCGAACCAGCAGGCGTTGAGGGCGATGTCTCCCTGATGGTCGGGGTGATCATCGAGGAACTTCACCAGCGCCGGAAAGTCGGGGGTCTCGGTGTTCATCAGAGCCGCGAGTCCCTGGGTGGTGCGCATATTTGCGATGGCAGCGACGATTTCCTTGTCATCGAACTTCTCGGCGACATCGAGGTATTTGCCAAAGGGGGCGTAGGAGAAGAGTTCCTGCTTCAGCAGCACCGGAAATGCCAGTTTGATGAGGTCGTTCTCCTTCGTCTTGTCGCTGTTGGCAAGGAGTGCCTTGACCATCTTGCCGCCCTCCTGGAGAGAGGAGACGTGCTCGAGGTATTTTTCGGGGCCCCCCTCCTGGTAACCGGTACGGCCGTAGGGGCGACCGTCGGCGTCGGTGAGCATGATCGTCGGGAAACCCTGGACGTCGAATTCTTCCCGCAATTTGTTGTTGAGTTCGGGGTCGATCACCTTGTTCTGGGCTTCTTCACCACTTGG
>DQQH01000011.1 GCA_015664425.1 Planctomycetota bacterium | reverse complement strand
GGTTCTCATGAACTGCTCGCCGAGGGGCTGGTCGCCGAGAAATATCGTCGAGATGGGGATCATCTGCCAGTTGGCGCTGAGAATGTAGTCCTGTGTCTCCTCCAGACCCGGCCCTCCGGCCCCGCAGTAGGGCATTCCATCGCCGACCAGGATCAAGTTTCTGTGCCTATCTGGGCTCGCAGTCAGGATTTCCAGCGATTCCACCACCGCCTCCCCGAGACAGGTCAAACCCCAAGGCTGGAGGTTCTGGATCCACCCCATGGCGCTCTGACGGTTCTGGGGTGTCGCCCTGCGCAGCCTGGGAGCCCACACCTCGTGACCGGTGGAGAAGGCGACCAGGTCGAAACGACTCTGCGAGGAGAGGCTGATCACCGCCAGCAGCACTTCCTCCTTCAGCTGGTCGAAGCGAGACCCTGCCATCGAAGAGGAGCGGTCGAGGCACCAGACGAAGGAGTCTCCCTCGAAGGACTGGCCGTAGAACTGCACCTGATCGGGGGTACTGTCGGGGACGCCATCGGTATCGACATCTCCCTTGCCGCCAGAGGGCAGGTCGAGGGGCCTGCGCTGGCCTTCCCCGGATTGCAGGGAGGCACTTGCCGCCAGCATAGCCAGGACGATCGGGAATGCCGCCAGAAACAGCAGCAGACGCTTCTGTGCTCGGTTTTCGTGATTTGTTGCCACCGGATCCTCCTTGCCTGGGTTCTAGCTCCTACCTCTCTATCCGGGTCCGAAGGGGGATCGGTCAGGGGATTTCGGCAATTGCGGTGTTTGCTCGATGAATTGCCCCCCCCGGAGGTTTGAAGGCCGCGACAGGTAGGAGGGCCGTGAGGATCGAGGCAACCTAGGGATCGATGAAGGTCGAGGTTCCGCCGTTGAGGAGGGCCAGTTCCTGCATGAATCCCAGACCTCCTGCCTCGTTACCGATGAAGATGGTGTGGATGGGAACCTGCTGCCAGTTCGAGGTGGTGATCTCGTTGAGCGCCGAACTCGAGGTGTCGATGCCGTTGCAAACGGGGGCCCCATCGCTGAGGACAATTATTTGCCGCTGCTGCTTGTGGCTCTGGTTGCAGATATTGAGGGTCTCGATCACCGCCGGAGCGAGACAGGTCCAGCCATCGGCATGGAGTTGCCCCACCCACGCACTCGCCGAAGCCTTGTTCTGGCTGGTGGCGCGTCGAGGCTGCGCCGACCAGAGGATGTGACCGGAACTGAAGGCGACAAGCGAGAACTCGGCGGCCGATGACAGTGACATGACCGCCTGGGTCACCTCCTGCTTGAGGACTTCGATTTCGCCGTTCCAGCCCATCGAGCCCGACTTGTCGAGGGTCCAGAAGAAGGCGTCGCCCTCATAATTCTGACCGTAGAAGATGATCGTTTCGGGGGCATCTTCCTCCTCGTCATCGGAGGCACCTCCTCCCGAGGGGAGGTCGAGGGGAAACTGGCTGGAAGTATTGTCGTTCTCGATCGCCGAGATGGCGAGGGGGATCAGCAGCGCCACCAGGAACAGGACCCAGAGGTTGGCAGTCAGGGAATTGACGACAGGGGTGAAGCGGGAGAAAGAGGGCATCGTCGGAGCCTTATCATTCGTGATGAAAATGGAAGGTGTGACCAGACCACCTGGGTGGTCGTGGAGATGGTGGAGTGCAAGAGGAGGAAGGCCGAAGTTGTCGGCTAAAGGGGTGACGGCGACAAACTGAAAAACCCTCGCCAATCTCCAGGAAGATGCGCCCTTTGGTGGGCACGCTCCTTGCCACGGCACCGGAATTCGCTCACATCGATGACAGATGCGGCAACAGTTTCCGACTGCCGCGTCAGACCTCTTCGAATGTCAGGGAATGAGTTCGGTAGAATTCTTCCAGCTGATCGACGGAAGGGAGGCCGGCGATCGCCCCGGTGGCAGTGACACAGGCAGCCCCGAGAAAACTCCCCGCTTTAAGACACCCTTCGAGGTCCTCGCCGCCGAGGTGGGCGTGCAGGAAGCCCGCGGCGAAAGCATCGCCGCAGCCGGTGCTGTCGACCAATTCCACTCCAGCAGCCGGGAGCGAGAGGGTGCCGTCACCGGTAACGGCCACCAATCCGCGTTCACCACAGGTGACGACCACCGTTTCGGCCCCGAAATCACGCAACGCAGCCGCCTGCTCGACAGGGTCATCGAGAGCGGTGACGCGTCGCCCTTCGTCATCGTTGGGCATGAAGACATCGGTGAGAGGCAGGATTCGTTTCAGGGCTCCGACGAGGTCATCGCCGGGGACGGCGATGACGTCGAGGAGAGTGAGACACTCCTGCTCCCGGGCGATGGTAAAAATCCGCTCGACGTCTTCGACGCTGGGTCTGCGGGCGAGGCCAAAGCCATGGACGGAAACGACCTTCGCAGAAGCGACGGCTTCGCTGGAGATCTTCTCTGGCCAGGGGTCATCGTTGGCCCCCACCGCAGAGATGAACCGGCGATCTTCATCCTCGACGTTGATCACCAGGGTTGCCCCGGTCGGAGTGGAGGCACTCGTCGAGAGGTACGACTCACCGACCCTCTCACGCTTCAACTGATCATGGAGGAATCGACCGAGAACATCGTCGCCGAGACTGCTGGCGAGGGAGACACGGTGTCCGAGTCTCGCGAGCCCGACCGCGGCGTTGGCCGCGCACCCCCCGACCTGAAGCTCCACTCCCCCTGTGCGCGCCGATTCCCCCGCTTCAGGGAGCCTGCTGACGGGGTGTGCAACGAGATCGGCGACCACCGCACCGACACAGAGGACATCGTGTTCGACCGCCATCGCTCCTCCTCGAAAACCGACTGGTGAACTGCGCAGATCCTCTCCTTTGGAGATGCCCAGCGCAATCCCCCGAGACCGGGGATCGAACCTCGGGTTTTCTCCCCCGACCTCGAGAGGAACTCCGCTGGCTAAAAACAGGACCGGGCTGGATGGAGGAAGGCCAGGCTGGATGGAGGAAGGCCAGCGCCCCCTCGGGACGCTGGCCTTCTTTCAATCGCTAGAAGCACACAGTTACTGCGGCTGGTAGAAAGTACCGCCGTTCATCGCTGCCAGTTGCTGCATGAATTGGATTCCACCGTTGTCGGTGGCGATGTAAATGGTGTCGACAGGCAACTGTTGCCAGTTGGCTCCGGCGACGTCAGCGAGGACCTGAGAGGCGGTGTTCGAGCCGTTGCAGTAGGGTTCACCGTCACTCAGGATCATAACTCTCTTGTTGTGCTTGCCACACAGGTTGGCGATTTGGAGGGTGTTGACAGCCGCAGGACCGAGGCAGGTCCAGCCATTTGCGCCCAGTGCCTGGACCCAGGTGATCGCTGCCGCTTTGCTGGCGGGACTGGCCCGCTGGGGCTGAGGATTCCATACGACGTGGCCCGAGGAGAAGGCGACGGCACTGAATTCTGCCTGACTGCTGAGGGAGTTGACCGAGAGGGTGAACTCCTGCTTCAACTCGTCGATCTCTCCGTTCCAGCCCATCGAACAGGATTTGTCGAGGCACCAGAAGAAGCCGTCACCCTCGTACTCTCCCCCGTAGAAGGTGATCGTCTCGGGGGCATCTTCCTCGTCCTCATCACCGCCCGTCCCTCCTGAAGGAAGATCGAGGGGACGACGGAGTTCGCTACCACCAGACTGGGCGACAATCCAACCGGAAGTACACACGAGCACAGCCAAGGCGAGCAGAATCGAAAGGCTTCTCATCGGGAACATACTCCTTCAGGTTGACTCACACCCTCTTGCCCCGAACCTCTGGAGCGGTCGTAATCCGCCTCCAGAAACCCGTTCAGGGCACCGAATCTACACCAAGGGGACGGCCACTTCTTCTCGGATCCCTCATTTTTTTGGCAAGATCCTCGAGAAACCCCTCTTCATCCGGTTTTTCGGCCGGAATTGCCTCTCTGGAGCGACCGTCGGAGATTCCAGGCACTTTCTTGCCCGGGATCGATTTCCAGCCATTACCCTTCAGAACCGTCCCGGGAAGGAGATTGGATGTCCGCCGAATTCCGCGTCGCCATCGTCACCATCTCCGATCGTGCCAGCAGGGGTGAGTACTCCGACCGCGGAGGCCCGGCCGTCGAGGCGTGGCTCGACGATCGTATCCCTGGCAGCTGGCAGGCCCTCAAACAGATCATTCCCGACTCGAGGGAGCAGATCGAGGAGACCCTCATCGCTCTCGTCGACGACGAGGGATGCCATCTGGTGGTGACCACCGGAGGCACCGGCCCCGCTCCCTCCGACGTCACCCCGGAAGCGACCCGAAACGTCTGCGAACGGCTGCTACCAGGGTTCGGAGAACGGATGCGCGCCGTTTCGGTCGAAACGGTACCGACCGCCATCCTCTCGCGGCAAGAGGCGGGGCTGCGGGGTCAAGCGCTGCTGTTGAACCTGCCAGGCAACCCAAAGGCCATCGGAGAGTGCCTCGAGGCGGTGTGGCCGGCGATCCCCCACCTGATCGCACTGGTTGGAGGGCCCTCCATCCAAGCGCCAGGGATCAGCGTGGATCCACACTCCTAGAGTTTTTCGATGTCCCTGCGGTCGAGATCCCAGTGCAATTCCAGCTGCCGGAGTTCGTCGCGAACCTTCTGAAGTTTGTGCCGCAGGTGGACACGCTCACCGCGGAGGATTCCCCGCTGGTTGACATCGATGGGTTCCCCATCGAGCCCAGCCTCGATCTCGTCGATCTTTTCGAGGAGCCCGTTCTCGACGATGAGCAATTCGGCCATCCGACGTTCACCGATGGTCTGTCCGATGAGGACGCAGCCCGAGAGAGCGAGGAAGAGGGCCAGAACAGCGGTCCCTCTCATCACCGGCTTCAAGTTCCACCTCCCCTTTCTGGAGTGCTAGGTCTGCAGTTCTCTCTCGTAGCAGGATTCGTAGAGCTGGACCACCTTCTCGAGGGAGAATCGTTCCTCCGCCCGACGACGGGCGGCGCTCGAGAAGCTCCTGTAGCGAGGCTCATCGGCGAGAAGATCGACCGCTCGTCGAACCATCTGCTCGACATCGCCGACGGGCAGCAACAGGCCCGACTCGTTGTTCTCGACCACTTCGGGAAGGCCCCCCGACTGAGTCCCGAGGACCGGCACTGCGCAGGCCATCGCTTCGAGCGCCACCAGACCGAAAGATTCCGCTTCGCTCGGGAGCAGCAGCAGGTCGCTGCAAGCGAGAAGTTCGGCAACCTCGGGAACAGTCCCGAGCCAGTGAATGCCATCGCTGATCGAGAGGTCCCTTGCGAGCTTCCGGCAAGCGGCCAGTTCCGGCCCCTCACCGACCATCACCAGCTTCGTTGGCATCGCCGCAGCAATCCCAGCGAAGATCTTGATGACGTCAGACACTCTTTTCACCGGCCGGAAATTAGAGACGTGGACGAGGAGTTTCTCGTCGGGGCGGGCAAAGCGCTCTCGCATCCGGTCGTTCCTCAGTTCCGGTCGGTAGCGATCGACGTCGATGAAATTGGGGATCACCTCGATGTGCTTGTCGATCCTGAAACCCTCACGGCTCGCCGATGCGAGCCAGTCGCTGACCGCCGTGACCTGATCGCTTGAGTTGATCGCCCAGCGGGTGATCTCTCCGTAAGAGGGTTCACTGCCGACAAGCGTGATGTCGGTACCGTGCAGCGTGGTGATCACTCTCACCCGGCAATCGGGGCACATCTCCCTGGCGAGCAACGCACCGATCGAGTGTGGGATCGCGTAGTGGGCATGGAGCAGCCGGACACCGTGTGACCTGACCAGATCGAGGAGCCCGTTGGCGAGAGCCAGGGCGTAAGGGGGGTAACGAAAGAGCGGGTACGAGGAAACCTCGACCCGATGGAACTGCACTCCCGGATGCATCGGGTCGATGCGGAAAGGTTGCTGGTAGGAGACAAAGTGGACCTCGTGGCCGCGTCGTGCCAGGGCCATTCCGAGTTCCGCCGCGACAACGCCGCTGCCACCGTAGGTCGGGTGACAGGCGATGCCGATCTTCAATGCTCGCCTCCATCAGGTCTGTCGCCACCAAGACCACCGGCGACAACGAACGACACCGGATCCGCCACCGCCGGCGGATCCTGCCAGCGAATCGCCTCGCCATGGCTGACGCCGACCCGCATTCCGAGATCTCGCGCTCGCCCCTCGAGCGCATCGGCGAAGTCGGGGCGGGAAATCTTTGTCTCGGGGCCCTCGACCCCTTGCTGGTGAAACTGTGAGGAGTACGCCTTCATCAGTTCCATCTTCCCCTGCCAGTGGCTCGAGACATCGACGACGACACTCGGTTCGAAGGGGGAATGGCACATGTAGTAACCGAGTAATGCCGGCCGAAACGGCGCTCGTCCTTCTCCAAAGAGGCGAACTCCCGAGAGATAGAAGGAGCGATAGGCCAGCTCGCCAGCACCGGCATGGTCAGGATGCAGATCATCGCGCCATGGGGCGAGGAGCACTCGAGGCCTCGATTCGCGAATCACATCGATCAGCGCCACTCGCGCCTCATGACCATCGGTCACCTGTCCATCAGGAAGCTCGAGACAGCGGCGGAAATGCACTCCCATCAACTCCGTTGCGCGTTCCGTCTCGCGCATTCGCTCTTCGGGGTTGCCCCTGCTGGAGAGTTCCCCACGGGTGAGATCGACGATTCCGACGCGGTGCCCACCAGCAATCGATGCGAGAATGGTGCCTCCGATGGCCAATTCGGCGTCATCGGGATGGGCGGCAATCACCAGCAGATCGAGGGGGGCATCAGTGCTGTTCATCAAGTTTTCTCATCTCTGCAACAATCGGTTCGGGGAGATCGACCCAGCGGATTCTCCCATCGAAGTGATCCGCCGCCGGCGAGAGGACCTCCCACAGAGCGGGGCCGAGCCGCGCCCACAGGGCGAGGATGTTGGTGTTTCTCTCCGGCTCTTGCCCTGCGGCAAAAACTCTCCCGACAAGTTGCTCCAGTCGATGGCGGAGGTCGGTGGGCCCCTTATCGTATCCGCGAAGAATCGCGTCCTTGAGCTTGACCGCGTCCTGGCGCCAGCGCCGGGTGAGGCGCAAACTCCGCCTCCTGAGGGCATCGCTGGCGAGGGGGTCGGTGGCGAGGGATTCGATCCTCTCGATGAACCCGTCCAGCAGGTCCTCCAGGCCCCCCGCGAGGCGTTCCCCCTCCGGCGAAGGAGTCAGGAGCGCCAGATCCGCTGAAGGGCCCATCCCCGCCAGGCCGAGCGTGGTGAGGGCGTCGATGTCCTCCGACGCAGCAGGTCTCATCCGCGGCCGGGGGAGAAGCAACGGGCGCCGCACCCCGAGGAAGCCGTAGGCCAGCCGGATCTGGAGATGGTAGCCAAGTTCGGTGGGACCGAGGAGAACTGCCGAGGTCTCAAATATCCCATCCTGAACGATGGGCCGCAGCAGCGCATCGGGAGAGATCCGGTGGGGCTCCTCGACCGGTGCCTTGCGCAGCCTGTCTCCTGTGATCACCTCTCCTCCTGGCGATCCGATGGTGAATTCTCCACCGTCCCCGAAGATTCGATGGCGAGCGCCTTCATCATCGACCCAGAAGATCGGCAGCATCGAGGGGGAGCGAACCGGGGCAGGCAGTCCGCGGTCACGCTGAAAACTGGTCGCCACACTCACCGCCTCCTGCCACCCCTGGGGATCGGCGAGAAGGCGGGTCAGGATCGGCTGCTGCGCCTCGCGCAGCCAGCCGGGT
>DQQH01000041.1 GCA_015664425.1 Planctomycetota bacterium | reverse complement strand
CAGCTCGCCGGCGACTCCCCAGGTTCCCGTCACCTGGGAGAACCGTTCGGCGGTCCAGCCGAATCCCTGGACGAAGAGGTCGGTGGTCAGGGGCACGTAGAGTCCCTCGCAGATGGGAACCAGCAGCGCCAGCAACAGCGCCAGGGCGGTGGTCCTCAGCGACAGCGCCCGCCCCAGTTCCCTGAGCACCCCCCAGAATCTCAAGACCCCTGAAATCACCCCACGCCAGAAATTCCTGACCACTCCGACAAATCCCTCTGGGACAGGCTTGTCTCCCGGTTGCTGTGCCTCCCCCGCACTCCAGGGGAAGATCTTCTCACCGACGCGCTCTCGGGTCGCGATCACCAGCACCAGGATCGTAACCACCAGGCACCCCTGGATCAGGACTGCCGTGGCGATGTTGTAGCGGGCGATCACCGTGCCCATGCCAGCGCCGCCAAGAGCGATGCCAAAGAGTTTCGACCCCCACATCATGCCGTTGACCCGCCCGCGCTCCTTCTCATCGAGAAGGTCGACCGCCAGGGCATCGGTGGCGACGTCCTGGAGAGAGGCGAAGCAGTTGTGAGTGAAGAAGACCCAGGCGATGGTCATCAAGGTGGTCTCGCTCGCCAGGTCGCCGGTGCTCCACACTCCGAAGAGAGTCAGTGCCATCCCCGACTGGGCGATGATGATCCACGGCCGTCGGATGCCGAGAGAGGGAAATCGGATGGTGTCGATCATCGGCGCCCAGAAGAACTTGAAGGTCCAGGGGAGGATCGCCATGCCGCCGACCGTTGCAAGTTGCTCCTTGCTGTGGCCCGCCTCGCTGAGAGCCGACAGCAGAGCGACGGTGGCGAAGCCCCAAGGGAATCCCTGGGCGAAGTAGAGCAGGCACAGGAGGGTGGTGCGCAGGGAGCGGCTGCCTGAGAGGGTCAGGTGTGACGGCGTTCCAGGCCCCATCCTCGACCCCTTTCCCCTCGCCCGTTGACCGATCGAATCGCCGCATCCTCTGCATCGACGAGCCGATCGTCAACTGCCCGGCTGAAGGGGCCTGGAGGGATTGCTGCTCCTTGCACACGAGAAGGCCCTTGGGCATCCTGGGCTGCCATGTCGCTGCTCATTACGCTGGCCCTACCCCTGGCGCTGACGCTGCCCGTGACGGCAGCGAAGGACCTGAGGGAGAGCCCTGCACCCCATCCCAACATCGTGATCGTCTTCACCGACGATCAGGGCTGGGGGGACCTCTCCTGCTACGGCTCGAAGGAGATCCCTACCCCCCACATCGACCGCCTCGCTGCGGAAGGGATGCGCTTCACCGACTTCTACGTCAGCCAGCCGGTCTGCTCCGCCTCACGGTCGTCGCTGATCACCGGCTGTTACGCCAACCGCGTGGGGATCAGCGGCGCTCTGGTGCCCTCCTCGAAGATCGGCCTCGACAGCGAGGAATTGACTATCGCCGAGGTGGTCAAACCGCTGGGGTATGCCACCGCTTGTTTCGGCAAGTGGCACCTCGGCCACCGTCGTCCCTTCCTGCCCAGGCAGCACGGTTTCGACGAGTACTCGGGGATTCCCTACTCCAACGACATGTGGCCGGGACATCCGGAGAGCCCGAAGGCGTGGCCCCCACTCCCCTGGTACGAGAACGATGAGCCCTCGGAAATCATCAAGGATCTCGAGGGGCAGGAGCAGATCACCCGCAGGCTCACGGAGAAAGCGGTCGACTTTGTGCACCGCAACGCCGACGGTCCCTTCCTACTCTATCTCCCCCACTCGATGCCCCACGTGCCTCTCGGCGTCGGCCCGAGGTTTCGCCAGACGACTCGTTATGGCACGTACGGCGACGTGATCCGCGAGATCGACGCATCAGTCGGCGAGATCCGCGCCGCCCTCGAGGAGGAGGGGGTGCTCGACAGAACCATCTTCATCTTCGCCAGCGACAACGGTCCCTGGCTCTCCTACGGGGACCACGCCGGAACCACTGGCGGGCTGCGGGAAGGGAAGGGCACCACCTTCGAGGGCGGAATCCGGGTGCCGCTAGTGGTCCGATATCCGGGGGTGGTACCCGCAGGCAGCGTCTGCGCCGAGCCGTGCATGACCATCGACATCCTGCCGACACTGGTCGAACTCACCGGTGGGAAGGCACCCCAGAAGCCGATCGATGGGCGCAGCATCGTCTCCCTCCTTCGCGGCGAGGCGGATGCCAGCAGCCCCCACGAGGCGCTCTTCTTCTGGTACCGCAATGTCGAGTTGCAGGCGATGCGGATGGGGCGTTGGAAATTACACTTCCCGCACAACTACCGCAGCCTCGAGGGGCGAGCCCCTGGAAACAACGGCATCCCTGCGAAATACAACTACAAGATGAGCGTCGGGCTCGCTCTCTATGATCTCGAAACAGACGCGGCAGAAACCACCGACTGCAGCGATGAGAACCCTGATGTGGTCGCGCGAATGAAAACCCTCGCCGACAGGATGCGCCAGAAGCTCGGTGACACCCTGACCAGAACCCAGGGGAGTGAGATCCGGGGGCCAGGACGCCTTCCCTCCGGGTAGTGATCGATTCGTAGACAGCATTTCCTGCGGGAGATGTGGTGATTTTTGTAGTTTCCGGATTTTCGACTGCGGAGGCCTGCGGCCGCCGTCGATAGGGAAAGAAAGGGGAATCGAAAGGAGCAGGAACGTGACAACGGTAACACGAGGTACAGAGGACCCAAGGACGATGGACCTGGATGCGATAATCAGCGCCGCCCGTGACTTCGGCGAACGCCATGGTATCACCCAGGCGGCTGAGCAATATGCGTCCCACTTCTGGAATGGAACACGCGACCTCCCTACCCTCCACTTTGATGATGTTTCGGGGATCCCTTTCCTCCACGAAATCAAAGGGGTCGAGGAATACCAGCATCGCGCCCGTATCCGCGCCAACGATGGCGACCTCTTTGCAACCGTCACTCCCCCCCGCTGAAGGCTTCGAGGAATACTGCAAGAATCAACTTGGACTCGGATCACCCGAGCATCTCTTCGCCCCTCCGCCGAGCGGCAAAGTCGCGGTCGCCGACGGCTGCATGACCGGCGCAGCGTTCGATCGTATCGTGGAATACGCCAGGAACTCCGGTGGACTCCTGATCGAGCCTTACATGGGCATCGAGTCGGTGTGGCAACTGGCCAGCAGCGTCTCCGAGGCGGCGGGAGTCCCCGTCGAGGTGGTGGCACCCTTCCCCGAGGTGATGTGGGCAGCGAACGACAAGGTTCTCCTCACCGAACTGGTGGCATTGACCGCCGGTTCCGAGAACATCGTCGAACTCAATGCCACCTGTCAGATCGAGGAGATGGTCGATCACCTCCAGAGGCTCTCGAAACAGTTCCAACGCGTCGCGATCAAGCGTCCTCGCTGCGCTTCGGCGATGGGCAACGCACTCTTCACCTCCGCGGAGATCCAGAGTCTGAGCCGAGAAGAAGTGATCGCCAAGGTGACCGAAACCCTCGAAGAGATGGAATGGCCGGAGGGTGAGAAAGTTCTCGCCTGTGCATGGGAAGAAGCGGACCACTCCCCTTCGACCCAGTGGTGGATCCCGCCCAAGGGAATGGGAGCTCCGAGGATCGACGGCATCTACGAGCAACTTCTTCACGGCGATGAATGCATCTTCCTCGGAAGTCGTCCCTCGACCCTTCCTGATGT
>DQQH01000160.1 GCA_015664425.1 Planctomycetota bacterium | reverse complement strand
TCGAGAATGTGCTCCGGGTCGGAAATCCCGCCGATAGCACAGACCGGAACATCGACGGCGGTTGCCACCTCCCACACCATGCGCATGGCGATCGGCCTGATGGCGGGGCCTGAGAGCCCTCCTGTCGCTGTCCCGATCCGCGAGCGCCGTGTCCGCCAGTCGATCGCCATGCCGCGAAGGGTGTTCACCAGGGAGATCGAGTCGGCACCGCCCTCCCTGGCAGCGACAGCCTGTTCGACAATATCGGTGACGTTGGGGGTCAGCTTCGCCATCAGCGGCAGCCGGGTCTTCTCCCTCGCTGCCGAGACCAGCTGGCAGGTGGCGTCGGGATCGAGCCCGAAGCGCAGCCCCTCGGTCACGTTGGGGCAGGAGATGTTGAGTTCGAATCCCGCCACCCCATCGAGGCCATCGAGCCTCTCGATGAGTTGGCAGTACTCCTCCACCGTCCGGCCGACGATGTTGACCAGAATCGGCGAGCGGTAGCTTGCAAGGCGGGGGAGATGGGTCTGGCAGAAATCATCGAGGCCAGGATTCTGCAAGCCGATCGAATTGAGGAGCCCCGAAGGGGTCTCCACGGCTCGCGGCGGTGGATTTCCCTGACGGCGCTCGACCGAGATGCTCTTTGGAACGATGGCCGAGAAGGTACCGGGAGGAAGGAAAGGCTCGAACTCCTCCCCGTAGCCGAAGGTCCCCGACGCGGGCAAGATGGGATGATCGAGGCGGAGGCTGCCAGCCGGTCCGGGAAGCCGGACTGAAAGATCGACCTGGTCTGCTAGTGGAGGTTGGGGTCGGGGAGGTGAGCCATTCAGGACTGCTCCGCCTTCCTCTGGCAGTCGACGCAGAAAACGGTCCAGGGAATCGCTTTCAGGCGCGCCTCGGGAATCAGTTCCTGGCAGTTCTCACAAACTCCAAACGACCGTGCATCGAGGCGTGCCAGTGCCTTGTCGATCTTCTGAACGATGTTGGTTTCACTCGACAGCATGCTCAGGGTGAACTCGCTCTCGGCATTGCCGGAGCTGATGTCCGCCTCGTCACCGGAGTTTCCTCCCTGGTCCTCACCGCTATCGAGGGAACTGAGATTGCCCGCGATGAGGTTGCGCTGCTGGAGCAGAATGCGGCGAAAACCCTCGAGGTCCTTTTTCTTGTACTTATTGGCCATTTCCCGCTCTCCGGGTCGCTGCTGAGGGGTCCGGGAACCGACACCCACCGGGGAGTCCGTTGCCGTTCTGGGGCCGAGCCCGTTAGGGTGGGGCTCGAAAGCCAGGCCGGGGGAGCCCGGAGGAACGGCGGATTCTATGGATCGTCAGGATACGAGGCAAGACCCTTCCGGCCCCTCTTCGGGCGTTTCGGGAGGAAATGACCCCATCCGCCTCTTTTTTGACTATCTCCAGGTCGAGCGCCACCTGGCGGAAAACACGATAGATGCCTACAGACGAGATCTGCGCGGCTTCCTGACCCACCTCGAAGGGGCCGGCATCGCCTTCCCGATGGAGGTCGATCGAGACGCCATCCATGCCTTCCTCGCGGCTGGCCGTCAGAGAGGCCTCAGCGTCCGCAGCCAGCGCCGTCGCCTCTCCTCCCTGCGCACCTTGTTCCGCTTCATGGTGGTCGAGGGCCTGATCGAAGAGAACCCCACCAGCCTCATCGAGCTCCCGAGGGACGCCCGTCGCCTGCCTCGCATCCTTTCGCTGGAAGAGATCGACCGTCTGGTCGAATGCGCCGCCGAGACCAGTGCCAGCGCTCCCCTGCGCGACCGGGCCATCGTCGAACTGCTCTACTCCGCCGGCCTGCGGGTCAGCGAGTTGTGCGGCCTCAGGCCCGGGGACCTGCGCCTCGAGGATGGCTTCCTGCGCTGCCGGGGCAAGGGTTCGAAGGAGAGGGTCGTCCCCATCGGTGAACGCGCTGCAACCGCGATTGGCGCCTATCTCGATGATGAGAGGGCGGTGGTCGCCAACAGCGGCGGGGAGGGGGTCTTCCTGTCGCTGAGGGGGCGCCCCCTTCGACGCCGGAGCGTCGCCCTGATCCTCGACAGAGCGGGGCGCGCTGCAGGGCTGGCGCCGGGAGTCTCGCCCCACGTCCTGCGCCACAGCTTTGCCACCCATCTGCTCCAGGGGGGTGCAGGGCTCAGGGAGGTGCAGGAACTCCTCGGCCACGCCGATATCCGGACGACGGAAATCTATACCCACGTCGAGCGCAGCCATCTGAAGGAGGTCCACGGCAGGACACACCCGCGCGGCTGACCGGTCTCACGCCCCAATCGAGGTGAACTCCCTTGCCCGACAGCAGAGGAGCGACCTGCCGATGGAGATCTCGTCCCCTTCGTGGATCACCGCTTCGGTCGTCTCCAGGCCATTGAGGCGGGTGCCGTTGAGAGAACGCAGATCGGTGATGGTGATCGCTCCGGCCTCATCGACGGTGACCTGGCAGTGCCTCCTCGACGCCTTGCAGTCCAACAGCGGCAGCTCCGCCTGAACCGACCGGCCGATGGTGAACCCCATTCCTGGCTTCAACTCGATCCGTCGGCCGATGTCCTCGGCCAGACCATCGACCACCTCGAGATAGGGGCTGCTGTCGGAAGAAGAGTCGCGGGCTCCCCGGGGTCGCCGAAAGGTGAACTGCACCTCGGTCTCCCCGAGACGGAGGATCTCGCCGCCGACAAGGAGCCTCTCGTCGGTCGGGATGTCGTTGACCCGGAGGACCCTCGCCCGGGAGAGGTCGACGATTTTCCAGGCAGTGTCATCTCGCCGGATACAGGCGTGACGAGGCTCGAGAGACCGATCTGGAAGGGTGAGGGCGCACTCCTGGGAGGATCCGAGGTAAAAGACGCGGCGGTCCTCGAGGACCAGGACGCCACCGACGAGGGGACCGCTGAGAATGCGCAGGTAGGACTTGCCGGGCACCACCGAGATCGATCTCCTCCCGGGGTCCGACAGGGACCCCGAGAAGAATACCTCCAAGCTCAGCCGGAGGCCAACGGGGGCGGGGTGGCTAGTAGTTGCACTCGAGGTCGTCGGGGGTCGGGTCGGGGCCCGGGAAGGGGAAGGGGGCCTCGGGGGGAGGGCCATCCAGGTAGAGGTAGTTGAGCAGTCGCACCGGATCCCCCAGGTCGATGCGTCCGTCGTCGTTGACGTCGAGCGCCTTGGGACAGAGCGGCACCGGGCAACTCGGGCAGATATTGGTCATCCAGATGAGGTTGATCACCGCATCGGCGAGATCGAGAAACTCGTTGCCGTCCGCATCTCCGCGCAGGAAGAATGCCTCTCCGGTGATCACGAGCACTGCCCCGACCATCAGCGGGGTGACCGACTGGTTGGCGATGACAAAGACGTTGCTGATCGGCGGATCGCCGAGACCATCGGTCAGGTCGATGGTGGTCACCGGCGACCCGAGAACGGCCGGATTGATGTCGAAGAAGAAGCGCAGGAACTCCAGTTCGAGACCCGTCGAGGGGATCACCTGTCCATCGTAGGGCGGCAGAACATCGAGGAGACAGCCGAGGATTGCGTATCCGGCGTCGTTGTTGGAGATTTCCTCGATGAACTCTGCTCCCACCACCTCGGTGATGGTCCCCGAGATGGTTGCAGAGGCGAACTCGAGGAGCTCGGGATCGAACGAGATCACCACCGAGAAGCCTTGCAGCGGCGCCGAGTTATAGGCGAGGACCTTGACCTCGTGGTCGATCTCTCCGGCGACGCCATTCTCCGTCTCGAGCGCCAGGACGTTTTCGGTCGTAATTGAGATGGTGCCATCCTGGGTGAGGGTCTCGACCTCCTGGCCATTCACGTAGACCCGATTGATGGCGGGAGGTTCCCCGACACCGTCGGTGAGGGTGATCGCCTCGGGAATTCCGGGGACGAGCCAGCCATCGGCGTCGAAGACGAGGGTTCCGAGCAGCAGCCCATCCCCTGCCGGTATCGAGTTCGAGAAGGGCGGACTGGAGTCGGCGATCGCCAGCAAGGTGGCCTCACCCTCCTGGGGATCGATGTCGGTGTCGAGGAACTCCAGGGGCAAGGTCGCCAGGACGCCGGAATCGCCGTGGAACGCCTGGATGGTGAGTCGATCGGGGTCGTAGGCGATCCCGACCTCGACGGCGCTGACGTCGTCGAGGGAGTCGAGACTGACTTCGATGGGCACCCCCAGCTGACCGGGGTAGACGACGGCGCTGCCGACGCTGAGAAGCGGCTGCTGGGCGCTGGTGAGGGTCGGCATGGCGACGGAGGTCGCCATGAGGACTATTGTTAAGAAGTTAGGAGTGAATCTGGGCACTCTTTCTCCTCCTGCAGGAACGGGCCGAAAAGCCAAAAATCGCTGATTCGAGGCATCTGGAGGGAGATCGGCTCTCAATCCATTGCCCCACTAGAACCCATTGTATTGTCAACTTGTAAATCCACAAGATGTAAGTCAGGAATGTCAGGCCCGAGGATTGCCACCGGTTTCGGGAAATTCCGGCGCCGGGAACCCCACCGCTGCAGGAGGCGTTGCCGCCTCAGGGACACATCTTGAAAACAAACCGATATCATGGCCTACTGGACAGCCCGCCAGCGTTCGTTTCAGACAATTCTCCCGTTAGCCCGTCGGGATGCAGGCTCTTGAAACCACTCAAATTCGACACGGTGTTCCGCTTCGCGGCGGTGGTGCTGCTCCTCCTGGCGCTGCCCGGTTTCCTGCCGTCCTCGGTCGGTGGGCACACTTCGGGATTCCTCAACGATGTGATTCTCGCCGCAGGTTTCGGCCTGATCGGGGTGATCCTCTTCTTCACCGGGACCCTCGCAAAGGGCCGACGAGAACAGATCTTCTGGACCCTCCTCGCCGCCGGCCTGATGGTGCAGGTTTTTGTTACCGGCCACGACTTCTGGCATCAATTTCCCGGGTCAGACAGTGTATGGAGCGCCCGCCTCGTTTCCTTCCTGGAAGACTCTGCCTACCTCGTTTTCTTCCTCCTGGTCGCCGGCGCCCTCATGGTCGACCGCAGCCGAAGGCGAAAGATCAGCGTCTACGAGAAAATCTCCCTCGGCGTGTTCTTCCTCGGCCTCCTCGCTTTTTGCACTCTCTCCGCTCCCATCATCGAGGACGGCGAAGGTGGCAAAGATGAATTGGACTGGGCCTGGTCTTACACTCTCTACATCGTGCTCGATCTCTACCTGATCACCGTCGCGGCGCTGCGGGCTTTCAATGCCGACAGCCGCAGGTGGGCGCTCGTCTGCCGCTGCCTCGCCACCTCGATGCTGATGTTCCTCGCCGTCGATCTGCTTGTATTATCCGATTATCAGGGTTGGATCGCCGACTCTCCGACTGAAGGAGCAGCGGCAGGAATCGGTTTCTGGCACCTATTACAGAACCTGTTCATTTTGGTTAACCTGACCTGCCTCGCTGCCGCCGCCCGCATCGCCCTCGTCTTCGTCGATGAGGATGGGGCCGAGTGCGAGCAGTCGAGGAGGAGATATCAACTGGTCGAGAGCACCAGCGTGGTGCCGCCGATGGTGGTCTTCATCTTCGTAATGCTCTTCTTGACCTTCGGCTCGAAGTATATTTCCTTCCTCAATGATAAAGATGCCTACCAGGATCAGGAGACGGTGCTTCTGGCGTTGATCTTCACCCTGACGATCCTGGCGATGCTGCACGACCGTTGGCTGGCCAAACAGCGGCGGAAACTGCTGCAGAAGGTGGAGAACTACGACACCCGCCTGCAGCAGTCGCAGAAGCTGGAGGCGGTCGGGCGCCTTGTCGGCGGCGTCGCCCACGACTTCAACAACCAGATCCACGTCATCAGCAACTGCAACGACGAGTTGTTGAGACAAACCCCCGCTGGAGACCCGCGGAGGACGGCGCTCGAGATGATCTCCAGGGCGAGCAAGCGCTCTTCCGAGGCGGTCAATCAGCTCTTCCTGCTGAAGGAGGGCCAGGAGACGCGCAGCGATCACCTCGATATGGTCAGGGTCGTCGAATCGATGCGTCCGAGCCTTACCGATCTGATCGGCAGAAACATCGACCTGAAGATAGAGGGTGACTGCGCCGGCTGGGTGGTGGTTGCCGACCCGGTCCAGGTGCAGTCGGTTGTGACCAATCTGGTCCTCAACGCTCGCGACGCATCATCTTCGGGTGGGACCATCGCAGTCAAGATCAGGGCCATCACTCTCGAGGAGATCGAAACCATCGACGCCCTCGTCGTTCCCAGCAGCGAGATCAAGGGCGACTGTATCGAAATGGCGGTGATCGACGGTGGAATGGGGATCCCCCTCAAGGACCAGGGCAGGATCTTCGAGCCCTTCTTCTCGAGCAAGTCGAGGGAATCGGGCTCGGGTGGACTCGGCCTCTACAAGACCTACGGCTTCATCAACGAGCTGGGAGGATCCATCGCGGTCGACAGCACCCCTGGAAAGGGGACGACGATCCGGGTCTTCTTCCCGGCGACCGCCAAGGCCGAACTCAAGAGAGCTCTCTTGCAGGAGTCACCGAGGGTCGGGAACGCTCCCGCCGCCTCTCCCCAGGAGAAGGTTCACGTCCTCCTCGTCGATGACGAGGAGGATCTGCGCAACTCCCTCGCCCTCGGACTCGAGAACCACGGGATCGATGTCACCCCGGTAGCCAGCGGCAAGGAAGCGCTGGAGATCTTCGAGAAGCTGGAGGGCTCCCCGGAAGCGATCAATGTCGTCGTCACCGACATGGTGATGCCCGGCATGGCCGGTGACGAGCTGGCGAGACTGCTCCTCGAGATCCGCCCCTCGCTGCAGATGATCTACATCTCGGGGAACCGGGAGCCGAAGGAGGCCCTCAACGCCCAGGTCGGCGGCAGTTCCACCTTCCTGCGAAAACCGTTCAGCCCCGAAGCTCTCCTGCGTCAGATCCACTGGGCCAGGGATCAGAACCTGGAAACCAATTTGTAGCCAGCGACCTCGAGTCACTTCCAGGTGTTGTTGGAGATCGGCTCGCCGTCGGTCGTCAGGATGTGGAAGTGACGGAGGCCCGCCTTCATTCCCGAGTGTCTCCACAGGACCCTCTTATCGCCCAGTGGCCTCGAATAACTTCACCTGACCTGCCCCCTCCTCTGCGGCGATGGCCGACCTGTTGCCACAACCGACACCGAGGCAGAAAAGACGTGGGAGAGAGGGGTCAGGAGAAGCGTCGAGGACAGCAATCGCACCATCAGCGAGTCCCTGGGAATTCTGCGCCAGGTTGTGACCGCCCCGGTGACGGCGGCCTGTCCTATTGGGTGGTCATCGAGGGCAGGGAGGATGGTAACTCGGGACCCCTCGCTTCCCGAAGCACCGAACCTCTGAGCTGGAGGCACGGCGTCGGGGTGGGGTGACCGGTTCCAGGTGAGAAGGATGGGAAACAGGTGAGAAGGATGAAAAAAGGGGGGAGGTCCACAGCCGCCGGGAAGCCCGCCCAGGCCCCGGAAGCCCTCGAAGGACCTCCCCCTTGTCAAAACACTGTCGATCTAATGGAGGGGCATGGAGCGACGTCGTGAACCCGGGATGCCCGCCTGAGTCCGAGTCCTGACTCGCTCCTCCGTTCCCAACAATCCAGTTCGTTCGACAGATATTCAAAAGAGGGGAATCTCCCGGATCCGACGAAAGCCCGCCACTAGTCGGAAACCTCAGGCGACTCCCCCCCAGGTCATTTTTGTTGCCCTTCACCCCCCGGATCTCTCCGGGGAATTTCCACTCCAGGCAAGATACACGCAGCAGATGGTGGGCCAATCATGGGGAGATTCGGAAGTCACTTGATATAAATGGGTTATGGGAAATGAATGGGGAGAGGTCGAGCGCGGTTGGCTGTTCGTTTCCGAACGACCCCGCCTCTGAAATCTTCCTAAGTCCATACCAGCGAAGGAACTGCCTTATAACACAGCAGCATCATGAGATGCCTTGTTTTCAATCATCCCTTTCGCCAGTCGGCAGCGGCTCATCGATGCCGTACTTGCGAATCAGGCGATAGAGCCGATTTCGATCGATCGCCAGATCGGTGGCTGCCCGGCTCTTCACCCCGCGACAGCGCACCAGAGCCTCGCGGATGTGCTCTGCGACCACCTCGTCGAAGGTCGGGAATCGATCGCCGGTGCGCAATTCAGCGAGACGTCCTCCACCGGCAGGGAAGGCGCGAATATCCCCCTCTTTGGCGGTTCGGACCTCGGCCTCGAGGTGGCTCCTGCCAACCACCTCATCGGGCAAGTCCGCCGGCATGAGCCGTGATTCGTCGCTACCGAGGGCAAACGACCGCTCGATGACGTTGTGCAGCTCACGAACGTTCCCTGGCCAGTTGTAGCTCTCCAGAAACTCGAGCGCCTTCGGATCCAGATCTTTCGTGATCTCTGTGTTGTAGAACTCCCTCACCTGGAGGAGGAAATGTCGGGCGAGAAGTTCGATGTCTTTCACGCGATCGCGCAGAGGGGGCACCACCACCTGGACGACATTGATCCGGTAGTAGAGGTCTGCCCGGAACTCCCCGCTCTTGACCAGATCCTGAACCGGTCGGTTGGTCGCCGTGACGATCCGCGCTGAGATCTTCACCGGCGTGGTCGAACCGAGAGGGGTCACCTCGCGCTCCTGGAGCGCACGCAGCAGCTTCACCTGCAGGTCGAGGTCGAGGTCGGTGATTTCATCGAGGAAGAGAGTCCCCTTCTTGGCGGCGACGAAGACCCCTTCTTGATCCGAAATCGCACCGGTGAAGGTGCCCTTCTTGTGGCCAAAGAGCTGGCTCTCCAGCAGGGTCCTCGAGAGCGCCCCGCAGTTGACCGCCAGGTAGGGGTGCTGATCGACGTCAAACCCGCCCGGATCCTTCTCCTTCTTGATGGCGCAGGATTGCCGGTGGATAGCCTCGGCAATCAGTTCCTTGCCGGTCCCAGGCTCGCCCTGGATCAGGACCGAGGAGGGCAATTTCGCCACCTTTTCGATGAGCTCCCTGATCGCCTCGATCTTCCCATCCTCGCCTATCATCACCCGACGCTTGTTGGAGAGTTCCCGGCGCCTTGAGACGTTCTTGACCTCTCTCGCGACCTTGAGGGGGAGCTCTCGATTCGCCAGAGGTCCCTTATCGAGATAGTCGTCCGCTCCCACAGGCGAATCCATCAGCTCCAGAGCCTTCTGGGTGTTACCCCGACCGGTGAAGATGATGACCCCGACATCGGGGTAGAGGTCCTTGATCCGGATGGTCAGGTCGCGACCGTCGAGGCCCGGCATCTCGAGGTCGGTGACAACCACCCAGATGTCGCTCGACTTGAGAATCCGGAGCGCTTGATTGCCACTTCTCGCTCCGACAACATCGAATTTCGTGCCAAGGGCCAGCAGAGCAGAATCGAGGACCGCATCGTTGTCGTCGACGACCAGGATCTTGGGGTTGTCGCTCATCGAAGCTCTCCTCCGGTGCTGAGAGAAATCGGAACACTCCAGCGGTTGGCTCCCAACTCCTCGACTCCCATCACCTCGACCTGGTTGTACATCTCTTCGGGGCCGGTCACCCCTTCTCCGGCGCCATAGGCGTGCCAGTTGAGCCGTAACCCGGCCCCTGTCGCCTCGAGAGCGACCTCGAGGGTCCCACCTCGAGGCACCGCTTTGCGGAAATGCTCGACACCGGCCGCCATCGCCAGCTTCAGTTGCCAGGGGTCCGCTTTCAGCTCTCCGGGGTCATTTTTCCCGAGCAGGAGGACCCGTCCGGAATTCTGCAAGCGGGGTTCGAAGGTCCTGACGAGAAGGGCGAAAAGTTCCTCGGTCGTGACACCTTCCAGCGTTTCACCGAGAACCTCGATGAGGACCCTGATCAGCCCCTCAGCTCCGACAATCCCCTTCTGGGCCAGTTCGATGCAGGCGGCTGCCTTCTCCGGCTGCTCCTCCCCGAAAGATACGAGGGCAAAGGAGGCATTGCTCAGAACCGTCAGTTGATTGCGCAAATCGTGGAGAACACCCCCTGCGAGGGTATCGAAAATTTGAGTCTTCACGACTTTCTCCGGAAGCCCGTACAGATCGACGAGAATCGAACGCCTCTCGCCATCAGCGATCACTCGGGTACGAATCCACAGGAAGGGGGACGAGGATCCTGGAATCCGGATTCCATCCATCCCCAAGCGGGGCGAACGGAGAGCCTCCTCGACGGCGGCCCTGACCTCGTCAGGGGCTTCACCCCAGACTCTGGAGGCTTCGGCACCTTCACAGCGCTTCCCGTCGACGGAAGCCAGGGTCGGTCTGCCCTCTCCCTCGGCGAAAACAAACCAGTCCCCGCCGGTCGGAGGCGCTGCCGACATCGTAATTTCTGAGTCCGTACTCAAGGCTGAAACCCTCTCCAGACGGGCAATCTGGACTCCCTGAATGGCGAGCATCGAGTGCGGGGTGGCATTGTAGCAGGCTGGAAGAACCCTATCGCTACATTTTGAGGCAATTTTCTGAATTATTCCTCAGGGCGATTGCAGGGCGTGTGGATGGGGGAACTGAAGGACGGATGGCCGGGGGTGACCACACCACGGTTTCCCGGCCATCCGTCTCGATTTCAAATGGAGGGGGCGCGACGACAACTGCTCATTTCTAAGAAGTGTCTCCTGATTGCGCCGAACGCCCCTCCGGATGGCAAAAGATCAGGCAGCCGGCCTTTTCCTCTTCCAGCACACCAAAAAACGACACTCCGACTGCCCGAATTCAAGATCGAAAGGTCGTCCCCGCAGGGCGGGGGTGCAGGTGGGGTTGTCCCCACCACACGCTTGAGACTTCCATCGAATCGCCGATCCGACCACTGACGAACTTTGTCACTCCGGAAATTTTCCCGCAATCCAGACCGCCCGGAGGCTCGTCAGACTCGCTCCCAGCCGCTAGCATGCCGCCTTCATGGCACCCCCTTTGGGAGCCGCCTCTTTCACAGAAAAAATTTCCGGAGTCGCCATGTGCGGGTTCTTTGGTGCCGTGACCAGCAACAGAGCGGTCTGCCAGGAAATCTATGATTCCCTGGTCTCTCTGCAGCACCGCGGCCAGGACTCCGCGGGTATCGTCACCTTCGAGAAGAGATTTCATCTCAAGAAGGGCAACGGCCTTGTCCGGGACATCTTCAGCGCCAAGAACATGAGCCGACTCGCCGGCCCTATGGGGATCGGCCACGTCCGATATCCAACCTTCGGCGGCGATACAAGCGAAGATGCTCAGCCATTCACCGTTCATTACCCCTACGGGATTGCGATGGCGCACAACGGCAACGTCACCAACACCGACGAACTCAGCAACTATCTCTGCAGGGAAAAGAAGGCTCACCTCAACTCGTCATGCGATGTCGAGTTGATCCTCAACATGATGGCGATCGAGTTCGCCAAACGAGGCGTTCCCGATCTCGAGCCGGAGATTCTCTTCGACGCGGTTGAGGGAATTTTCGCCAGGATCAAGGGAGCCTATTCCGTGGTCACCCTGATCGCCAACTACGGATTGCTCGCGTTCCGGGATACTCACGGGATCAGACCGATGCTGATCGGCAGACGCGACGACGGCAACGGCAAGTTTTCCCATGCAACGGCATCGGAAAACATCGCCCTCGATCTCCTCGGCTACACTGACATCGAGAATGTCAGACCTGGAGAAGCCGTGCTCTTCAGACCTGGTGAAGAACCGATACGAAAGCAAGTAACCGCGGGAATACACCATCCCTGCATCTTCGAGCATGTCTATTTCGCGCGGCCAGACAGCGTTCTGGATGGCCTCAGCGTCTACAAGGCACGTCGGCGCTTCGGCGAAAAACTGGCAGAAAAATGGAAAAAGACCGGCCTCCACGCCGATGTCGTGATTCCGGTCCCTGACTCCTCGTGTACCGCAGCAGGCACGATGGCGAGAGCACTCGGGCTGGAGTACCGCGAGGGCCTGGTGAAAAACCGGTACATCGGCAGAACCTTCATCATGGCTGGCCAGCAGGCGAGGAATTCGAGCATCAGAAAGAAACTCAATGCGATTCCGACTGAATTCGAGGGCAAGGATGTCCTCCTCGTCGACGACAGCATCGTGCGTGGCAACACTTCTCGACAAATCGTGGAACTCGCCCGTCAGGCTGGAGCAAGGAAGGTCTACTTCGCCTCCTGTTCGCCCCCGGTGGCCTATCCTTGTATCTACGGGATCGACATGTCGACGCGGGGAGAACTGATCGCTGCAGACCGCACGGTCGAGGAGATCCGCCAGTGGCTGGGCGCCGATTTCCTCATCTATCAGGACACCGGAGACCTCCTCGAGGCCGCCAAGGTCGAGGGAATCAATAATGATCAATTCTGCTCTGCCTGCTTCGACGGAAATTATCCAACCCCTGATGTCACCCCCGAAATGTTTGCCCGTATTTCCGAGAGCCGGAGTCGTCATCACCAGCAGCGGCATGAGGGCTCGATCTAGGAGTAGGCACTGCCGCTCTTGACGATACAATAGGGGATACGGGCGTTACGCCTCATTCCAGATCACCTGCCAGATGAGTACCGGTGACTGGCAGAATTATCCGCATTTTCGGCATTTCGAGGATCCATCACCTCTTCGCTCCCCAGGAGGGAGGGCCAGTGTCGGCCCTGTCCGTAACCTCCATCGGGCCCGCACTGGGCCCCACCGTGCTTTGTGCATTGCTGGGGGCAGCCCTCCATCTGGTCCTCTCCCAAAAAAGTGGCGTCGTTGATCGCCCTTTCCTTCGCCCGATTTTCCTGTGCACGATCTTCCTCGCCTTCACCACGTCATGCGCTCTCCTCGTCGAACGCGAGGTCGCCCTGCCAGTGGTGGGAGCCTGTACCATCCTGATTCTCCTGTCCTTCCTGCCGGCACTGGTGCAACTGCTCGGAGACCAGGAGGTACGTGCGCCATTGCTGAAATCGATGGGACTCCGACACCGAAGCCCCTGGGGTTGGAGATGGCGCTGCCGGATGGTCCTGGGAAGCGAAGAGGCCTGCCGGGGGAGGCTCGAGAAAAAGACTCTCGCTCTCACCGCACGCCCCATCGATGCAATGCTCAGACTCGAGGTGATGGAACTCTGCCTCTTCCTCGGAGAACTGGAACTCGCCCTCTACCACGCCCATGTCCTCGATGAGATGCTTCCCACTGGCGATGCTCATGCCCACTGTCTGTGGCGACAGGCACACATCCTCGCTGAGCGGCAGCTACTGCTGGCAGAAGCACAGCCAGTCCTCAATCGCCTGGTGACGACCTATCCCGAAGATTCCCGCAGCAATCATGCCAGACGGCTGATCGAACTCTTCCAGTCTTCGAGCAGCGACGGGACGGGAAACCCGGGCTAGACGGACCGCGGTTCATTGACGCGATTCTCCACGACGCCCTTTCGCAAGTACTCGAGCACCTGGTTGGCGCTCGCAATACCAACGTTCAATTGTGCCTCGACAGTGGAGGCTCCAAGGTGTGGTGTGCATACGATGGCAGGATGACCTCTCAGCGGCGAATTCTCCGCCGGCGGTTCACTCTCGAATACATCGAGTGCCGCCCCGCCGACCTTGCCCGACTCGAGGGCTGAGAAAAGGGCCTCTTCATCGATAACCGGCCCTCTGCTGACGTTGATAATTCTCACACCAGCCTTGCACTGACGAAGAAACTCATCGCCAACCAAGCCGCGAGTTTCATCGTTGAGCGGAGTATGCAGGGAGATAAAGTCCGCACGGGGGAGGCCCTTCGCGAAGGAGACCAGTTCGACCCCATCCTGGCGAACAGAATCGGTGTCGATGAAGGGGTCGACTCCCAGGACCTTCATTCCCAGAGCCACTCCCTTTCTGGCGACACCTTTCCCCACCTTTCCGAGCCCCAGAACCAGCAGGCATTTGCCGGCCAGTTCGATCCCGACGAACTTGTTTCGATCCCAGCCCCCCTCCGCCATTACTGCGTGGGAAAATGGGATCTGTCGTGCGATGGCGAACATCAAGGCGATGGCATGCTCTGCCGCGGCATTGGAATTGGCAGCGGGTGTGTTCATGACAGTCACCCCACGGGCGGCTGCAGCATCGCAGTCGATGTTGTCGACACCCGCCCCGGCGCGGCAGATGCACTTCAATTTCGGCGCCCTGGCGAGAACCTCTTCGGTAATCTTGCTTCCCGAACGGATGATCCAGCCGTCGATGCTCGCAAGACACCCATCGATAGATTCGGGACAGTCGATTACCTCGACCTGGCCCGATTCCTCGAGGATCTCCCGAGCGATCCCTGGAAGTGGATCGGAGATCAGAATTTTGAAGGGGAAATCGCTCATTGTCCTGTTACCTCAGCATCGTACTCGAGTCGTTCAGGTCGTGTTCAATCCTTGAAGCGGCCCACACAGAGACATGCGTTGTGGCCGCCGAATCCGAATGAATTCGAGAGTGCCACATCGATGACTGATTCGCGAGGTTCGCCAGGGACGTAGTCGAGATCGCACTCGGGATCTGGATCGACCTGGTTGATCGTCGCCGGAACGACGTTATTGGCAATCCCCATCGCGACTGCTGCAAGTTCGGCAGCTCCCGAGGCACCGAGAAGGTGGCCGATTTGGGATTTCGTTGAACTCACCATCAACTTATCAGCATGGCTGCCGAATACGGCTCGGATTGCCCTCGACTCCATGATGTCATTGAGCGGAGTGGAAGTGCCGTGAGCATTGATATAAGTGACGTCAGTGAGATCCTTGCCAGCAGACTTCAACGCCGCACGCATCGATTCAGCGGCCATCGATCCATCAGGAAGCGGCGCGGTGATGTGATGAGCATCGTCTGTCATTCCAAATCCGAGCACCTCGCAGTAGATCCTGGCGCCCCGTCTGCGGGCGTGCTCCAGTTCCTCGAAGATGAGAATCGCGCCGCCCTCTCCCATAACAAACCCATCCCGGCTCTTCTGGAACGGGCGCATCGCTGTCTCGGGTTCGTCGTTGCGCGTCGACATCGCCTTGAGCTGGCAAAATCCCGCGATCGCAAGGGGTGTGATCGTTGCCTCGCTGCCGCCGGTCAGGATCACATCGACCTCTCCCAGGGCGATCTCTTTCCAGGCCACTCCGAGGGCGTGCTGGGCGGAGGCACAGGCCGAGGCGGTTGAGAAATTCGGGCCCCTGAGCCCGTGACGGATGGCGATGTGGCCGGCTCCAGCGTTCAGCATCAACTTCGGGATCAGGAAAGGGGAAACCCGATCGTGGCCCCGATCGCAGAGAACCGAGTGTTGCTCCTCAATCTCGCTGATACCACCGATACCCGAGCCGATGATGACCCCTGCGTTTTCCCTCAAGGAGGGATCGGAAAAGCCCGAGTCTTCGATCGCTTCATCACTACAGACGACAGCAAACTGGGCATAACGATCGAGGAGTTTCAGCACCTTCCTCTCGATGGTTGCAGACGGGTTGAAATCGTCGACTTCCATCGCGATGCTGGTCCTGAAGTCGGTGGCATCGAAGAGGCTGATCGGGCCGGCACCCTGCCTCGATTCGAGGATGCCGTTCCAGAAACGAGGCACTCCGACCCCGATCGGGGTTGCGACCCCGATCCCCGTGATGACAACCCTTCGCCTGCTCATCGCTGATATTCCTCCACCCGGGAGGTGCAGTTACTCCGTGACCTTGGCGTTGCTCTCGATGTAGGCAATCGCATCGCCAACCGTCTTGATCTTCTCTGCATCCTCGTCCGGAATCTTCATGTCGAAGCTGTCCTCGAGGTTCATCAGCAACTCAACGATGTCGAGAGAATCCGCACCCAGATCCCCAATCAGAGTCGCTTCATCCTTGACCTTTTCCCGGTCGACATCGAGCTTCTCGGCGACGATATCCTTGACCCGATCTCCGAAGTTACCGCTCATTTCATCACTCCCCTCAGGCTCCGCTCCTGGCGGCAAACCGCCGCCGAAGTTCTCTCTGTAACAACCGTGGCTCACCCCGTTGCTGGAGGGGCCGAGGCTGCTGTAGACAGTGATTCTAGGTCATGCAGGCGGGACCGCCAAGGGATCTTGTCGCCCTGGGAACTAGCACGCGAGCCCACCATCAACCCGGATCACCTCGCCGGTGATGTAGGTCGCAGCAGGGCTTGCGAGGAAGAGAGCAACCTGTGCCACCTCAGCGGTATCCCCCATTCTCCCCATCGGGATCTTTCTCTTGATCGCCGCTTTTTGTTCATCATCGAGAACTCCTGTCATCTCTGTCACGATCATCCCTGGCGCAATGGCGTTGACTGTGATCGATCTGGAAGCGACCTCCTGTGCGAGAGATTTGGTAAAACCGATGATTCCTGCCTTGCTCGCCGCGTAATTCCCCTGTCCTGGATTCCCGGTGAGACCTACGACACTCGTGATGTTGATGATCCTCCCCGATCTCTGCCTCAGCATCGGCCGCAGAGCTGCACGCGAACAGAGAAAGGTCCCGCGCAGATTGGTCGCGATCACATCTTCCCAGTCCTCATCACGAAGCGCCATCACGAGCTTGTCACGGGTGATGCCAGCGTTGTTCACGAGGACGTCGAGCCCCTCGAGATCATCGACGATCGCACCGAATGAATTCTCAACCGACTCGGGACTCCCGACGTCGAGAGAGAAGGGGCGGGCGTCGCCATCCATCCGCGCGCACGCCTGCTCTGCCCGATCCAGGTCCCGTCCTGCCACGGCAACTCTTGCTCCTGCTGAGGCAAAATGGGCAGCGATCGATTCACCAATTCCCCGGGATCCACCGGTCACAAGCACTTTACTGTCGCGGAAATCCATCACGACTGCCCCTCCCCGACGAGTGCCTCGGTGCTCTGGGCATCGAGGACCGATTGAACCGAGATCTCGCGATCCACCTGCTTCACGAGCCCGGCGATCACCCGCCCGGGGCCCGGCTCCACCACTGACTCGAGTCCCTTCTCCTTGAGAACTCGAAGTGTCGGCTGCCACAGGACTGGCGATTCCATCTGCCGGATCAGGCACTTCCGTATGTGCTCAGGATCCGAGACCCATTCCGCCAGAACATTGGGAATAAATCCGATCCCCGGCTCGACAATCTCGAGTTTCTCGAGGGTCGGCTTCAACTGAGTGGTCGCCGTTGCCATCAAGGGCGAATGATAGGCTCCTGCGACTCTCAAGGGAATGACCCGACCGGCTCCCATCGAGATTGCCATCTCTGCGGCGCGCTCGAGAGCCTTCTCCTCGCCGCTGACCACGATCTGCGTCTCCGAATTGACATTTGCTACCGAAATCACTCCCACTTCAGAGATGATCGCAACGAGTTCTTCTACTTCACTCAGCACCAACCCGAGGATCGTTGTCATCCCCCCCCTGACCCGATCACAAGCCTCCTGCATCAGGCGCCCCCGTTCGATGACGACCTCGAGGGCGTCCTCGAACCTCACTGCTCCGGCAAAGACGAGGGCGGAGTACTCCCCCAGGGAGAGCCCCGCTGTGGCGAAGGATTCGAGAACGTCCTCGGAACTCGCCGACTCGATGGCAGAAACAACCGCAAGGGAAACGGTGAAGATGGCAGGCTGACTGATCGCGGTCGAGTCGAGAGCCTCCCGCGGGCCTTCAGCGCAGATCCGGTACAGATCCTCGCCAAGAAGATCGCTCGCCGCCTCGAACATCTCTTTCGCTCGGGGAGAACGATCGAGAAGGTCCGCCGCCATCCCGACGAATTGAGCCCCCTGACCCGGGAAGAGAATGGCGCGAGTGGACATCGAAAGACCTCCTCGAGAGGCTGTTTACCCCGAGATCGGGGTCAGGAACCAGGGATCGTGTCTGACGACCTGGCGAGAGCATCGATGATCGCCCGCTGGACATCCTCCTCGATCATCCGCTGGGTCCAGCCGAGAGCGTTTCTGACCGCACGAGGATTGCTGCGGCCATGGCCGATGGTGCAGACTCCCTGGGTGCCCAGCAGTGGTGCCCCTCCGTACTCCGCATAGTCGAAGCGCACTCCCAGCTGTCGGAGACCATCTGCGAGAATGATCTTTGCATCGTCTGCATCACTCCCCTCGGCCTTCTTCAGCGCTTCACCCACCTCTGAAACGATGCCCTCGATCAGCCAGGAGGAGAGGGCCTCGGAGGTCTTGAGCACGATATTGCCGACGAATCCGTCGCAAACGATCACATCACAATCCCCGAGAAAAATATCCCCACCCTCGACGTTTCCGACGTAGTTGAGGTCCGAGGCTCGAAACAGTTCCCGCGATTCCTTGACGAGGGCATTCCCCTTCTCGTCCTCTTGACCGACGTTGAGGAGACCGACTCGTGGCTTCTCGACGCTGTAGACGTGGCTCAGGAATTCACAGGCCATGATTCCGTACTGCAAGAGGTGCTGGGGCTTACAGGCGACGTTGGCGCCGACGTCTGTCAGGACCACCGGTGTCTTCCCTCTTGGCATAGGCACCGCGATCCCTGGCCTGCGAATTCCAGGGAGCAACCCGAGCCCCATCGAGCAGGCAGCCACCACCGCCCCGGTGTTTCCAGCGCTGAAGATTCCATCGCAACGACCCTCCTTGAGAAGGGCTATCAGTACGGAGATGCTGGAGTTTCGCTTGCGACGGAGAGCGACCACCGGACTCTCCTCCATGCCGATTACCTCGGAAGCCTCGAAGAGTTCGAGTCGCGTCGCATCGTAGGTGAGCGGCTGCAACTCCGCCTTCAACTGCTCTTCGGGGCCGACGAGCAGCACTTCGAGGTCACTGTGGAGGGACAAGGCATCGACGGCGCCAGCGACCGGCGACGCGGGAGCGCTGTCCCCACCCATGGCATCGACGGCGATCCGTGGCATCGGCTCCAGTCATCTCAAATTGGGAAGAAGAAGCGGATCAGAAGCCTTCGACCGGCAGCAGAGCACGCCCCCGGTAATGGCCACAATTCTCGCAAACGCTGTGGGGCAACGTCCAGTCGCCACAACGCGTGCAACGACAACGCTGGGCTTCAGTGAGACCATCGTGGGCTCGACGCTTGAGCTTGCGAGCCCGGCTGGTCTTTCTCTTGGGTACTGCCATTTTCCTGTCTCCACCCGTTCAACCCCGTCGAAATCGGGGGCCCTGGAGGCCCGCAGAGGACCCAGATCCTAGGCACAGGGTCAGACGGAATCAACCCTCGCCATCACCGATTCACCCCTGATCCACCGCCGAAAAGGACTCCTGGAGGGTTTTCGCCATCGCCTCGAGCGCTTCCGGTAGTTTCTCGACCTCCTTGCCCCCTGCCTGGGCCATCTCCGGCTTTCCGCCGCCACCTCCACCGAGGATTCCTGCGCCCTGCTTTGCGACCTCGCCACAGTGCACCACTCCCCGGGGCACCTCCCCGGAGGTCCCGATGACGAAACGCACTCCGTCATCGGCGCTAGTCGCCAGGATGAAGGCTCGTACTCCGGCGCGCCGCTTGAGGGCATCGGCAACCTCGAGCAGATCATCGACAGTGGCACTCTCCCACGCTGCGGTGACCACCTCCGCATCTCCTGCGGTCCACCGTTCACCATGACCGCCATCGAGCTGGGCGAGGTAGTCGGTCTGCTCCACGCGGCCCTTGCCACTGCGCAGATTGCGATTCTCCTCGACCAGGGATTCGATCCGATCGCGAACATCTTCCCGGGCAACTTTCAGGAACTGACTGAGATGGTGAACCAGATCCTCGTCCGCTCTTGTTCGTTCTGCACTCCCGGTCCCGGTCAGAGCCTCGATCCTGCGCACTCCGGAGGAAACACTGCCTTCCGAAACGATGATGAACGGACCAATCTCTCCAGTGCGCTGGCAATGAACGCCACCGCAGAGTTCGAGAGAAAATTCGGGGATCTCGACGACGCGGACCCGATCTCCGTACTTCTCCCCGAAGAGGGCCATCGCACCCATTGCTTTCGCCTCAGCGATGGGAGTGTCGGGGTGGGTCAAGACCTCCACATCCCGGAGGACCCAGTCCTGAACGATGCCCTCGATCTCCAGCAGTTGCTGGCGATCGATCTTCTCGTAGTGGCTGACATCGAAACGAAGGCGGTCGGGAGCGACCCGGGACCCCTTCTGCAGGACATGCTCCCCCACCACCTGCCTGAGAGCCGCATGGAGGAGGTGGGTGGCCGTGTGATTCCTGATGATCTCGCTGCGTCGGATGCCATCGACGACAGAATGGACCCCGGCACCCTTGCGGATACTCTCGAGATCTCCCTCCTGGACCGTCACATCGTGAAAGAAGACCCCCCCGCCACTTCTCTGGCAGTCATCGACCGCGAGACGGAAGCCATCCCCCTCGATCGATCCACTGTCACCAACCTGTCCCCCCGACTCTGCGTAGAAGGGAGTGCGGTCGAGCACCACCTGGAGCTTTCCAGTCTCCGATCCCACCTGAAGCGCGAGCAGTTCGCCCTCGCATTCCAGAGCCGAGTAGCCCTCGAAAACCGTCGGCGGAAGATCGCTGGCGACACGATCGAATTCCCTCTTCGAAACCGGGACTGCCTCCGTGCTCTTGCTGCCTGCTCTCGACCTCGTACGCTGCTCGTCCATCAGTTTCTCGAATCCACTCCGGTCGACCTCGATGCCGACCTCTCTTCCCATCTGCTCCGTCAGATCGATGGGGAAACCGCAGGAATCATGCAGGAAGAAGGCTGCATCGGCGGGGG
>DQQH01000126.1 GCA_015664425.1 Planctomycetota bacterium | reverse complement strand
CGTTGACGACCGTCCAGCGCGGCATCGTCATGTAGTGCAGGAGATCGCCATCGACGATCACGAAGTCGGCGTCCTTGCCGACCTCGATCGAACCGATACGGTCATCGACTCCGAGAAGTTGTGCCGGCACGATGGTCAGCCCCTCGATCGCCGCCCGCTCGGGTAGCCCTCCCCGAACCGCGTATGCCGCTTCCATCGTGTAGTGCTGGAGGTCGCGCCCGGCGAGCCCACCCATCGAGATCCGCGTTTGCTGGGGAAGGATCGCCACCGGCACGCCGTATTGATGGAGGATCTTGGCGTTCTCGATCGACGAACCATTCTTTGCGATGCGGGTAACATCGCGATCATTCCGCGCCCGCGGCGTGACCACCACCGAGGCCCGGGAGCGGGCGATGATGCCGGGGTCGATCCACCCCTCCACAGCTCCCCTGATCACCAGTCGAAACTTGAACTGGCGAGCGAGATCGCAAATTTCACGGATCTCGTGGACGGTGTTGGCGCTGACCAGAGCTGTGGCATCGCCTTCGATCAACTTCCTCGCCTGAAGGTACTCACCCCGAATCCACTTCGAGTCCGGCTCCTTGGCATCGGGGTTGGTCTTCTTCTTCTCCTCGTATCTCTCGGTGGCCCGATGGAACTCGCGAATCCGTTCGAGAGCCCTGCGCAGTTTTCGTCGCCCATCGGGATTGCGGGACGAGTAGGAGATGCGCTCGAAGGCAGGAGCCCGCACCTTGACCCCATCGAGGGTGCCATGAGCCAGCTTGCCGACCACCGAGCCATTGAAGACCGAAGTGATACCGGCAGCGAGACCGAGCACCGTCTGGATTCCCCACGGGTCGTGAGTACTCTCGACCTGTCCAGAACCGATGAGACTTCGACTCTCGAAGGTCACCAGCCCGGGATAGACATGGAGTCCGGAGGCATCGATCACCTCCGCCCCGGAGGGAATCTCGAGTGCAGTTCCGATGTCGGTGATGCGGCCGTTCTTCGAGATCACCGTGCCCTCGACGATGTCAGGCCCGACGATGGAGTGGATGAAGCCACCGACGATCGCCAGGTAACGGTCCTCCACCCCGGTCTCCTCCTCCTCCTTGGGAACTTCCGGCAGGGGCGCAGGCGGAGCGGTCGGAGGAGGCCCCCGGCGACGGCGGCGACGGGGAGGGTCCTGAAACTTCTCCATCGGCTTTTCCCAGGGGAGAAGCACCGGGGGAGCGCCAGGTTCTCCCTCCTGCGCCTGACCCGCGACCGGTGCTGGCGCCAGAAGGAGCAGGATCAGCGGCAGGATCCACGGCAGCGGGGAAGTCATCTTCAACACCATCACTCGACCTCTCTCTCCCACACCGTCAGGCCGCCCGCCATCATCCTCGACACCCGGGCACCGGGTGCGAGGGGATCCCTGTCGAAGAAGACGAGATCGGCGCTCTTGCCCTTCTCGATGGTCCCGTGGGTCTTGTCGATCCCCAGCCACGTCGCCGGATTGCTGGTCACCGATGCGAGCGCCTCCGCGCGTGAAAGGCCGTGGCGAACCAGGTCGGCCAGATTGACCAGCAGACTGCGATAGCCTCCGATGCTGTCGGTTGTCGGTCGGGTAACCAGCTTGCAGCCGGCTCGGCTGAGGGCGACCGGAATGCAAATCCGTTCGATGGTGTAAGGCAGCACCGTGACACTGGGGGGCATCACCACAGTCGCCTTGCGCTCGCCGAGCATCTCGACGATCTGGTGCAGGGCGCCATTCCTTCCCCCGGGGAGAAGAAAGGATCTGTGGCGCTCGGAGTCGCGCACCTCTTCGATCGTCTCCAGAACCTGATCGAGATGGAGGAGCCCACCTGCGGCGCCGAGCTGGAAGACGATGGGAAGCGCTTCTTTCTTCTTCTCGAGAATGTCGACGATCGGAGCGATGTCGGGGGAGATCTCCGGGGGCTCG
>DQQH01000283.1 GCA_015664425.1 Planctomycetota bacterium | reverse complement strand
TTGCCGTCGATACAAGCCTTCCCCGCCGGCCTCAGGTCGTGGAGGACCTCGCCGCGGGTACCGGGCTTCAGCTCCAACGCGTCGAACGACGATCCGATTGCCGGTGTTCTCGACCACGGTCACTTCAGAATCTGCAGGGATGAAACCGTCTTCGGCGACGACGTCGAACTTGTCGCCAGCGAAGTTGGCCATTCCTGCGGGTCTCAGATCGGTCAGGGTTATTCCGGTGGTATCGAGGAGGGAAGCCGCAGCGCGAACGTCAGCGCCGCTTGCATCGGAATCTCCGAGATTGGTTCGATGGCCGATCCTTCGCAGCCAGAAGCGGAAGAGACCGACAACGTAGAGGAGTGTCATCAGGATGCAGATCCAGGCGAGGGGCTGCTGCCCCATGTCGAAGAGTTCGAAGATGGCGTAGCCAGTGCAGAGGACCGCCGCGACCGCGAGGATACCTCCGGATGGAATGAACAACTCGAGGAAGAAGAGTAGGAACCCCCCGAGGTAGAGCATCGACAGCAGCCACCACTCCAAGAGCTCTCTCCTCTCCCTAGTCCTCGCTGGGGATGGTGCGCACCACCACCCGGTTGCCCTCGACCACCAGCACTTCGATTTCCATTCCCTTCTCGATGAAGCCACCATCGGCGACGACATCGAGGATCTTGCCGTCGATACAAGCCTTCCCCGCCGGCCTCAGGTCGTGGAGGACCTCGCCGCGGGTACCGGGCTTCAGCTCCCTACCGGCAAAGCCGGGGGCTGCCTGGGCCGGGTCATCGCTGGCCAGGCTCGAGTTCGAGATCAGCCCCCCATCCCGATTGCCTCCGGGAAGGAAGTGGAGGGTGAGCAAGATCAGGATCAGGCCCCCCCCCAGTCCACCGAGGACGAGAAGGCCGCTGCTGCTCAGTTGCTGCAGGTCGAGAGCGGCGTCGACCGGTTGCATCGCCAGCACCAGGCAGGCAAAGATCGCAGCGAGCCCGAAGATCCCCGAGATTCCGAAGCCCGGGATGACGAACAGTTCCAACGCCATCAGCAGGATACCGCCGGCAAAGAGAGTGATCTCGGTCCAGCCGACGTTGCCATCGGCATAGCCGCAGAGCAGAAAGAGGGCGAAGAATGTGAGGGAAAGGATGGAGCCGAGGCCCACTCCTGGGAGCTTGAGCTCGACGACGAGGCTCAGCGCTGCGACGAGGATCAGGAGGAACTTGGCGAAGCTCGGCCAGCCGCTGAAGAAATCGAGAATTTCGGAATCGCCGCTGATTCTCTGGCGGCCGAGGAACTGGTCGATGTCGACGATGGGGCCGTTGAGGCCGTGGTCGAGGAGGAGTTGTTCGGGAGAGGTGCAGATGTGCTGGATGAAACCGAAATCGAACGCTTCCTTCTCATCGATGGTGAGCAACTGGCCCTCCTCGACGACTCGCCTGGGCTGAAGCGTTCGACGCTGGGTCAGGTCCAGGTCGTCGAGTTGCTGCTGTGTCATGTAGCGGGTTCGGATTCCGCTTGCGTCGCGCTCGCTGACCTCGAAAACGACGAGGTCCTTGCTCACCATCGCTTCGGCGAGGGCGACGGGGTATCCCCTCTCACGCGAGTAGCGGCGCATGTCGGCGCGAACGGTGGTCTGGACCTTTTCCGGAAGTTCCCTTCCGAAGATGTCGATCGGCTGGACATCGCCGATGCGAGAGTTGTCCCCCATCACCAGCGTCCGGCAGGCGAGGCCGACGAGGGTTCCACCGGAGTAAGCGTAGCGGCCACTGGGGACCCAGGCGAAGGTTTCGACCCCCCTCTGGTCGAGAGCGGAAAGATAGGCGGCGAGCTCGCGGCTCGCTTCCAGTTCGCCACCGGGGGTGTCCAACTCGATGACCAGGAAGCGAAGCTCGTGTTCGCTGATTGCGAGGTCGATGTCTCTGCGCAGGGTTTCGGTGAGGCGGGCGTTGATCGCCTTGCGAATGGGGAAGAAGACGACCGCTCTGGCGCCAGCTGAATCCTGCCCGTTAGCTGCCGGAGGGCTCGCCGACAGGAGGAGCAGCACCAGCAGGGCCAGTGTCTGGAGGGATCTGAACGGCATCCGGTCCTTCCCGTTGCAGGAGTCTTCGCGGGCGACTCGCGGGTAACGTGCCATTGTCGAGAGAGTGTCGATTCGCTGCAAGTGCGGTTCTCGTCTCGATCGGCGGAAATTCCCGGAGATCCCCGACCTGGAGGATCCAACGAGCCTGGAAAGCCAAAGGGCTGAGCGCAGATAGCGGGGAGCGCAGAGCAACGTTCGTGGGGTCAAGCGAGATGCTGACGGACGGAGCTGGTTGCTCCGCCCGTCAGATATCAAGTGGAGGCTAGGGGACTCGAACCCCTGACCTCAACGCTGCCAGCGTCGCGCTCTCCCAACTGAGCTAAGCCCCCGGTGTTCCAGCTTCTCGATCGGAGGGCTCACCCCTAGGTGGGCGACTCGGGCCTCTCGAGGTAACCCCGATCAATCGATAAAGTCTAGTCCGGGAGTAAGTTGAGTCAAGGGAACTGATTGGACCCTCGGGCTCATACTCCTATAATCCCGCTTCGTCGCCGTCCGTGGTGGACGGCGCACCAAGCGCTGCCCGACTGCGAGGGGCAGCCGCTGCCGTCTCTCGACGGTTGATCCCGAGACTCTCCGATCGGTGGCTTTCGATGGGCCAGGTCCGACTTCGAGACATGGAAGAGCGCTGGCGAGAACGCCTGGAGGAGCGGGGCAGTCCTCGGTCTCCTCTCTCCGATGCCGCCGCTGGCGATGATGATTCCGGTGACGACACCCGCCCCTTCTACTGCCTCGACATGTTTCCCTACCCCTCTCGGGATGGTTTCAGCGTCAACCAGTTGCGCGGGATTGCCGTCTCGGATGTCGTGGTTCGTTACCAGGCCGCCCGAGGTCGAACCGTCTTTCGGCCGATGGGCTGGGATTCCTTCGGGCGGAGCATCGAAGAGGAAGCGAGGGAAGCGGGAATTCTTCCCCAGGAGGTGGTGACTCGCGGGATCGAGGTGATGCGGGAACAACTGCGTCGCTTCGGAGCCTGGATCGACTGGGATCATGAGGTTTGCACCTCCGAGCCGGAATATTACCGCTGGACCCAGTGGCTCTTCCGTCGCCTCCACCAGGAAGGCCTGGTCAGTCGCCAGGAGACGCGGGTCCACTGGTGCAGTCGTTGCAAGATGAACCTCGCCAACGAGGAGGTTCACAATGGCTGCTGCGTCCACTGCGGCGACAGCGCCGGGGAGCGAGAACTGGCTCAATGGGTCGTCGAGATCACCCGTTTTTCCGATCGGCTGCATCTCGGTTTGCGCAACCTGAAGTGGCCCACGCGGGTGAAGACGATGCAACGCAACTGGATCGGGCGGCGAGAAGGATATCGTCTGACACTGAAGGTGAGCCACCCCTTCATGGGAGAGTGGGAAGAGATCGATGTCTTCGTGCGCAACCTCGAGAGCGTCGCCGACTGCACCTTCCTCGTTCTCTCTCCAGAGCATCCCCTCATCGACAGCATCTGCGATGAGTTCTATTTCGAGGAGGTCGAGGAGTACCGAAAACTGATCTGCGACCCCTCTAACAAATCAGAGGTCGCCGATGGTGTTGTTACCGGGGCGCATGTTCTCAACCCTCTCACGCTCAAGTCGATGCCGATCGTCGTCAGTTCCTTCGTCCTTCCGTCGGTGCGCTTCGGGGCGATCCTGGCAAACCCCAAGACCCACCCACTGCACAGCGAGTTCGCCGAGCGGATGGGGCTGCCTCGGGTGGGTGGGGCGATCGATGCGATCGGATACCCACGCCGAAAATGGGGACGAGGGCGCAAGAGAGCACAGACCGAGCAGGGCGGCGATCTCAAACGCAGGGTGCGGACCAGCCTCGAGGCCCGGGATGTGATCGAATCGCACACCCTCTTCAACCTTCGCGACTGGGTCTTCGGTCGCCAGCGCTTCTGGGGCGAGCCGATCCCGGTGATCCACTGCGAGAGTTGTGGCCCGGTTCTGGTACCTGAAGAAGATTTACCGGTGCTCCTGCCCGAGATCGAGCCTCCGACCCCGAGTGAGGAAGGGGGGAGCGCCCTGGCGGAGGTCGAATCTTTCATCAACGTTCCCTGCCCGACGTGTGGCTCACCTGCCCGGCGAGAGGGGGACGTGATGGCGCAGTGGGCCGCGTCTTGCTGGTACTACCTGCGATTCCTCTCACCGACCGACAGCACCCGGATTTTCGATCCCGAGAAGGGCAAGGAATGGCTGCCGGTCAACCTCTGTGTCGGCGGCATCGAGCATTCGGTGCTCCACCTCCTCTACGTGCGTTTTTTCTCCTACTTCTTCCATGACCAGGGACTGACCAGCCGCGAGGAGCCATTCCGGCGGGTCTTCAGCCAGGGAAGGATCCGCCTCCCCCGCTCACCTGCAGACAAAAACGAGGAATCCCACCGAGGAGGGCGGATCCTGGCGGCGGAGCACCTCGACCGCTACGGCGGCGACGCCCTGCGGCTTCACCTCCTCTTCATGGGGCCGCCAGTTGCCGACATCGAATGGAACGGCGCTGGAATTCGTGGCTGTGCACGTTTCTTGATGCGGGTTCACGAGGTCTTGACCTCGAGGGTGGCGACGGGGAAATTCGTCAGTCGTCGAGTGCTGGTCGAGAAGCACCGCCTGATCCGAAGGGTTTCCCGGGCGATCCGGACCTACCGTCTCAACAAAGCGGTCAGTTCCTTCATGAGTTTCATCAAATTGTTGCGCAGCGACCAGATCAGCCCCGAAGAGGTCGACCGTTCGACTCTCAGCACCTTCTGCATCCTCTTCCAGCCCTTTGCCCCTCACATGGCGAACGAGTTGTGGGAGCGAATCGGCGGTGAGGGTCGACTGGCGGATCAGCCGTGGCCCGAGTACAGCGAGGAGCTGCTCAGTCCCCATGAGGTGGAGATCGCTGTGATGGTCGATGATAAGATCGTCGATCGGGTCGTCATCGATCCGGAACTGGCGAAGAATCAGGTGATCGATCTGGTGACCGACCTGGAGGCGGTCAAGGAATGCACCGGCGGAATTCCCGCCGCCCGTGTGATCCACGTTCCTGGCCGTTTGCTCAAGCTGTTGATGGCTGAGGAGCACCGAACTCCCGACGAATCTACCGTCGGTCCTGCCGCCAGCGAATAGGCCCGCCTTTCTCCCTCTCCTGTTCCCCCGAATCGCCAGCAGGGCTCCTTTGGCGCGCCTGCTGCTCCCATCGTACCCTTGATGGGACCCGTGGAGGTCCCTCAACCGTCACAGATGCGCGAATCGAAGCGCCTGGAGGCGAGATAGCAAGGCCTGGGAAACAGGCGGGTTGGCGACGGAACAGGGGTCGGAGATGTCTGAAAAAAGGACACGGCTGCTACTTGGAAGCTTCAAGATCGCCGCCTTGTTGCTCGCCTTCAGCTGGTTTCAGGGAGAGATCCGATCGACGCGCGTCGAGGCGGATGCTTCGACCCACGGGCTTCGACTCGCCCACGACCGGGTCCAGACCCGCATCACCGATCTCGAACGGACTCGGGAAACATCCCTCTCGACTCTCATCGACACCATCGATCGCCTGGAGGTGTTCCAGGAGGGAATCGTCGCCAGTGACCTTCGTTTCGAGGAGGACCGCGTCGCGATCTT
>DQQH01000252.1 GCA_015664425.1 Planctomycetota bacterium | reverse complement strand
TGGAAGATTCTCGACTGCAGCCTCCCGTAGGAGTCTGGGCAGTGTCTCAGTCCCAGTGTGGCCGGACACCCTCTCAGGCCGGCTAGCCATCATCGCCTTGGTAGGCCGTTACCCCACCAACAAGCTAATAGCACGTAAACCCCTCCAAATGCGACAGCTTGAGTCAGAGGCCATCTTTCGTAGGAAACCCGCAGGAATCCGACCACATCCGGTATTAGCCACCCTTTCGAGTGGTTGTCCCGATCATCTGGGTAGGTCATCTACGCATTACTCACCCGTTCGCCACTCTACTCGCTCCCCGAAGGAAACTTTCGCGTTCGACTTGCATGCCTAATCCACGCCGCCAACGTTCGTTCTGAGCCAGGATCAAACCCTTCAGTTGTATTCCACACGGCCACCGGCACAACGCAGCACGACACGCCCTCAAGAGAGCACGCCGCCGCGCCCCACATTGGGAGCACGTCGCCACGGGCACCGGCAACTTCATGATCAACCGAATTGATTGATAACAAAAAAATGATCGCTTGCACGCCCCTCACGGGGTGAAGGACGTGCGGCTTTCTTCACACTACAGGCCCAAGTTTTCAAAGAGCAACCGCACATCGAACGACAACACGCAGACCCGTTCCCGACTGAATGGTTTCGCAAGCCGGGTCAGGCTCTGCTATTCCGTTGTTTTCTGCACCCCGAAGGGAGCCCTGTGCGGACTGGAGATCCTACACATCGAGCATCAGCCGTCAATAAATATCCTGAGAATTGCCGCCAGGCTAAATCCCACACCCCGAAAGCGTTAGAGCCCTTCAGAAGGGATCGTTTTGGCGCTGGTTTTCCCTTCATCGGGGGCAAGCAGCCAGAGGATCGCCCCGCAGGCGAGGAAACCGATGGAGATCCCCTGAGAGATGGTCCACTCACCGGCAGTGATGGCGTGGTCCGCCCGGACGGACTCCACCGTCCACCGCCCGACGCCATAGAGCATCATAAGCAGCCCAAACACCCTTCCCGGCCTGTGACCCAGCCGTGGAGCGATTCGCCAGACGAGCACAGCGAGGATGAATCCTTGAGCCGCGGAGTACAGCTGGGTCGGATGCAAGGGGTAGGAGGGGCCTCCAGCCACGCCGTTGGCTATGGCAGGAGGACTTCCCGCAGGGAAGATCACCGCCAGGGGAAAATCGACCGCACAACTCTCTCCCCAGCAGCAGCCGTTGAGAAAACAGCCGATGCGGCCGAAACCGATCCCGATTGCCAGCGCCGGGGCGATCAGGTCGACCACCCGGCGCCAGTCGAGGTTCTTGCGCTTGCAGAGGATGGCAAAGGTGATGAGTCCGACGATGATCGCCCCGTAGAGGACCAGGCCTCCGTTCCAGATCTTCAGCGGCTCCAACCAGCCGCGGCCGGCAAAGTCGCGCTCCCAGAACTGGATCACGTAGAAGAGGCGTCCCCCCCCGAGGCCGCAGAGGACCAGAACCAGCGGCATGTCCTGGACCTTCTCGACGGCGATCTTCGCCCGCCGAGCGCCGCTCAGGAAGAGCCAGTTTGCAGCGAGGAAACCGAGCAGCACCATCGCACCATATCCCCAGACGGGGAGGTCAAGGATCGGGATGCGGAACAGTTCTCGCGCCATCGGCGGCCTCCTCTGCCCACCCCTACCCGAGCCTCCCTCTGCAGGCAAGTCGGTTCCCATCCCGAGCGCGGCAACCTACTCTTCGTGACGGAGAGGAACTATCGATATGGTGCCAGAAGGAGACTCTCGCCCGATCCGCCTCGCCGTCCTCGGGTCGACCGGATCGATCGGGTCCCAGACTCTGGAGGTCGCAGCCGACCAACCGGACCGCATCTCCGTGGTCCTGCTCTCGGCCCGCCAGCGTCTGGAGCCGCTGGCCTCGGCCATCACGACCTTCAGGCCGGAGACGGCAGTCCTCACCGATCCCACAGACGACGACATTCCCGCTCTGGTGGCAGGAATCCCTCTTCTCTGCGGAGCCCAGGCACAACTCGACGCAATCTCCTCGACTCATCCCGACGTCGTCGTCAACGGCGTGACAGGAGCCCAGGGCCTTCTGGCGAGCTTGCGCACCCTCGAGGAGGGCTGCACCCTCGCCCTCGCCAACAAGGAATCGATGGTGATGGCCGGGGAACTGATGAGGTCGACGGCACAGAAAACCGGTGCCCGGATCATCCCGGTCGACTCCGAGCACAGCGCGATTGATCAATGCCTCCGCGGCGGCAATCACGGGGAGGTGGCGAGGATCATCTTGACCGCTTCTGGAGGCCCTTTCCGCGACTCCTCAGCCGAGGAGATCGCCTCTGCCACACCACAGCAGGCGCTCGAAAACCCCAACTGGGAGATGGGGCCGAAGATCACCGTCGACTCCTCCACCCTGATGAACAAGGCACTCGAGGTGATTGAGGCACAGGCCCTCTTCGACCTCCCCGCCGATCGAATCGAGGTGGTCATCCATCCCGAATCGATCGTACATTCGATGGTGGAATTCGTCGACGGCTCGACCCTGGCTCAGCTCGGTTGCCCCGACATGAAGGTCCCCATCCAGTACGCCATCAGCCAGCCCCAGCGCTGGCCAACCCGGTTCAAGCCCCTTGACCTTGCCAGCCTGGGCAGCCTCAATTTCCGAGCCCCCGACCTCAATCGCTTTCCGGCGCTGGGATTGGCCTTCCGCGTCCTCGATGAGGGCGGTACCCTCGGCGCCGTGCTCAATGCGGCCAACGAGGTGGCGGTCGCTGCGTTCCTCGCGGGCAAGATCAGCCTGCCACGGATCGCAACGCTCGTTGAGCGAGCGATGGACCACCACGACAACACCCCGGCAACCCGCCTCGAGGCCATCCTCGAAGCAGACCGGGCAGCCAGGGATCGGGTGCAAGAATGGATTTTTTGAATCTCGTGCTGGCGATCCTCGGGATCGGCTTTCTCATCTTCGTCCATGAACTCGGACACTTCCTCGCTGCCAAGCGGGTGGGTGTCCGCGTCAAGACCTTCGCCATCGGTTTCCAGCCGCGCATCTTCGGAAAACGAGCCCGTTTCTGTGCCTTTACCATCGGCGACACCGAGTACGTCATCGGCATGATTCCCCTCGGCGGATACGTCCTGATGGCAGGGGAGGAAACTGAGGACGAACACACCGGGGCCTCAGATGAGTTTTCGTCGAAGAGCACCGGAGACCGGGCACAGGTTCTCGTCGCCGGTGCGGTGATGAACCTGATCTTCGGATTCCTTCTCTTCATCGCTGCTTACTCCATCGGCATCATGTTCGCGAGCCCCACCGTCGGTTCTGTTCAGCCGCAGAGCCCCGCTTGGCAAGCGGGCCTCCGTTCCGGGGATCGCATCCTCGCCGTCAATGGATCGGAGCGGGGAGACTTCGCCAACATCGCGACCTCCATCGCACTTGAAGGAGGATCGGGCCCGGTCGTCCTCGACGTGGAGAGAAGCAACGGCGGCGATTCACAGAAATTTTCCTTCGAGGTGACCCCGCGACTCGACCCCGTTCTCGGCCTGCGCACGATAGGGATCTCGCCCTCGGCAACTCTCAAACTCGGCGACGTAGAACCCGATTCTCCCGCTGGAAGGGCGGGATTGAAGAAGGGAGAGACGATCACGAGGCTTCACCTCTCCTCGGGAGACTTCCGCGCCTCATCTCCCCTCTCTTACACCCCCACCCGCGTCCTCACCTTCCTCCATCACTTCCTCAACTGGCATTCGGAGGGTCAGGTGACAATCGACGTGAACTCCCAGGAGGGATCGAGATCGGTCACCATCGAGTTGCAAGCGCCAGAGAACTCCATCGGATCTCCCGCCGTCGGAATCCTACCGTTCGAACGCACCATCGTCGCGATTCAGCCCGGCTCGAAGGCGAACGAGGTTTTAAGTCCAGGCGACGAACTGATCTCCGTCAACGGCCACAAGATCACACGCCTCGACGAGTGGTTCCTGGCAACGGTTCCTGAGGGGCCCCTCGCCACCTTCACCACAAGAGACGGGCGGGAAATCGTCATCGCCCCCGGGGACTTCCTCGATTGGATCGGTGAACAGGTCATCGTCCAAAACCCGGGGAGTACCGTCCAGCACATCGGAAACGGCTGCGCTGGTGAACTCGGCATCAATGTTGGCGACCATCTGATCCAGATTTCGGGCCAGCCAGTCGACAGCACCTCCTTCATCGACCTCCCCCTCGAGGGGGGTACCGAAATTCTGTGGTCCAGCAACGACCAGCTCAAAAAGGAGGTGGTCCCCGAGGGACCTGCTCGCCGTCTCGGGGTCCAGCTGGGGATCCCTGCAACCATCGGCGTGATTGTCGATGGCAGTCCCGCCGATTCGGTCGGACTTCAAATCGGTGATGTGATCGTCGCTGTCGACGGGGTCCAGGTGTCCAACTGGTCGGCGATGCGAACTCGCCTCCATCGGAGCGACCGTGAGCTCGGGTCAGAAGTTTCCTTACTCATCTCCCGAGGTGGCGAGGAGATCGCTGTCGCTGTCACTCCCCGGGCTCTCCGCGGCCCTCTTGGCATCTCCCTCGAATCAGACCGGTTCCTCATGCGAACGAGCGTTGGCATGGCATGCTCTGAAGGCTGGCAGCAGTCGTTCACCTGGGCGGGGAGGATATTCCTGACGCTGCGTGCCCTGGCTGTGGGAGAGGTCCATGGCAAGAACCTCGCCGGCCCCATCGGAATCGTCGACATCGGCGGGAAGGTCAGCAAGCAGGGCTTCGGAAACCTGCTCTTCCTGCTCGCCCTCATCAGCATCAACCTCGGGATCTTCAACCTGCTACCCTTCCCGATCCTCGATGGCGGACATCTGCTGTTCCTCCTCTTCGAGAAGGTTCGGGGAAAGCCAGTCAGCAATCAGATCCAGCAATGGGCACACCTGGTGGCATTCGTGATGCTGATCGCCCTGGCCCTCGTCGTGACCTACAACGACCTGGTCCGCATCATCGTCGATTGAGAGAGACCGATCAGAGACGTGATGACGACCGCGACGAACTGGTCCCGGTTCCTGCGGCTGCGACTCTTGCCGACGGCAATCTCCAATCTTCTTCTCGGCGTCGCCGTCGGCTCATCTCTGCTGCCCTCCCCACTTCTCCTCGCCACCACCGGAGCCTGGGTGGCCCTTCTCTACCTCTTCGGCATGGGACTCAACGACCTGCGTGACCTCTCCAAGGACCGCAGAATCTCCCCCGGCCGCCCCCTTCCCTCCGGGAAGATCTCGCCAGCCCACGCCCTGGGGGTGCTCTGCGCGATCTTCACCTCGATCATCCTCGTCGGGCTGTGGTTGCCAGCAGCAGCCCAGGGGATCGCCCTGACGGCGCTCCTCTGGGTTCTTCTCTACGATCTCGTTCTCAAGGAAATTCCCATCCTCGGCCCGATTGCGATGGGAGGAGTCCGCGGGAGTATCGTCATGCTGGGAGGCACCGTCGCCGGTGGCCTCCCCAGCAGCGTCCTGCTGCCGGCGGTGGCCGTCGCTTCCTACACCGCCCTGGTGACCCAC
>DQQH01000217.1 GCA_015664425.1 Planctomycetota bacterium | reverse complement strand
GGGAGTTGTCCCTCGACGGCAGTCGGTATCGCGAGGGGAAGGACCTGGACGCGGTTCAGCGCGACCGTGATCGCCAGGAGAGGCAGTTGATCGAACGGACCGCTCGCCTGCCGGAAGCGGAGGGTAAGCGGATTCTCGCTGCCAACCACCTGCGTGCCGACGGTCGGCGAATGGTGGAAGTGGAAGAGATCTCTGGCGAGCCACGGGAGCGACTGGGCCGTCCGGTGAAGCAGTTCGTGGTGCACGAGAACGGCCGCCTCATCCTCGATGTGCTGGTCGCAGACATCGAAACCGAGATCCCCTTTTTCCGCTTCTACAACGAGGTCGGGGCCTTCTCGAGGGAAGTCCTGGCGGCGATCGAGAAACTGGACGGCATGCCGCTGGAGGCGACCTTTACCGTGGTCACCGCCACACTCTCACATCCCCTCACTGTCAGGGTGACGGAACTGGAAGAGGGCCCCCTGCTCCTCGCTGCTTTCGAATTGCCGGCTGGTGCCGAGAAGATCGAGGAGAGTCCCATCGCCCACTGCCCCATCTGCGGGCAGGAGGTGGAGAAGGCCGCTCCTGGAGGTAAGACCCGCTTGCGAGATGGCAGCTGGCTCTTCTTCGATCGTCGCGCATGCGTTCGTGAGTGGCGAAAACAGCACTATGGCAAGGATTCACCGGGGGACTGATCTCTAGGAGAGCGCCTCATCGAGAGGCGCCAGATCCACCGGCTGACTGGAGAGAGCGCTACGAACCTCAGCGCCGATCCTCGCCATCGCCTCGGGGGTGTGGCCCTCGACCCGGACGGTCAGATTTGCGGTGGTGTTCGAGGCCCGGATCAGCATCCAGCCGTCTTCCCACGTCACCCGCACACCATCGATGGTGTTCACCCTGTCATTCCCCAGTTGCTTGCGGAACTGATCCTGGAGAGCGCTGACGACGCCGAACTTGGTCTCTTCGGTGATGGGGATCTTGACCTCGGGAGTGGAGAAGGTCTCAGGGATTCCCTCGAAGAGTTGCGAACAGGGAATCGAGTTTTCCGACATGATCTGAAGGACGAGGAGCGCGGCGTAGAAGGCGTCATCGAATCCGTAGTAGCGGTGGGCAACGCAGATGTGGCCGGAGAGTTCACCCGCGAGGATCGCGTTCTCCTCCCGCATCTTCTCCTTGATGATGGAGTGCCCCGTTTTCCACATGATTGGCTTTCCGCCCCGTTTCGCGATGTCCATGTAGAGAAAATCGGAACACTTGACATCGAAGATGACAGTGCCGCCGGGAACCTGTTCGAGGAGATGGCGGGCGAAGGCGAGTAGCACGTGGTCGGCGCTGCGCTTTCTCCCCGTCTCGTCGATCACGCCGACTCGATCGGAATCGCCATCGAAACCGAAACCGCAGACGTGGTCACCGCTGGCGACCTTCTCGCAGAGAGCCTCCATGTACCTGGGGACCTCCGGATCGGGGAGGTGGTTGGGGAAGGTGCCATCCGGTTCCGGGTAGAGGGCGTCGACCTCGACCCCGAGGGCCTCGAAGAGGGGCAGGGCGACCGGTCCGGCGGTGCCGTTGCCGCAATCGATGGCGATCTTCATTCCCCGAGGGAGAGAGAAGAGGCCGGCAATTTCGGCGATATAGGGGTCGATCACCTCCTGATGGTGGATGGAGCCGCGGTTCTCGACCGTCTCGGAACGCTCGGCGATCGCCCTCAGCCGCTGGATTTCTTCTCCCCAGATCGGCCAGATGTCACGGGTGATCTTGAGGCCGTTGTACTCGATGGGGTTGTGGCTGCCGGTGATCATCACGCCGCCATCGAGGCCAAGGTGCTGCACAGACCAGTAGAGGAGTGGGGTTGGAACCTCGCCGACATGAACCACGTCGAGGCCGGCGCCGCGCAGCCCTTCCCCTACAGCCTCTGCGTATCCGGGACTCGAGGAGCGGATGTCGTGACCGACTGCCATCGACTTGCGACCTTCCCCTGACAGCAGATGGCCGAGGCCAAGAGCGATCTTGAAGACCACCTCCTCGCTGAGATCCTCCTCCACGATGCCCCGGATGTCGTATGCCCGGAAGATCCCCTCAGGAAGGCCCATTGTCGTCCCTCGATTCAACTATCGTCCCTCGAAGCCACTGGCCGGCTCACTCTGGCAGCAGAGGATAGCGAGATCTCCCCTGGGAGGAAACGGGTCCCTCTTGCCGTGACGCTCACTCCTTCGCTATCCTCCGCGCTGGGAGCTAACCGCCAGTTCGTCGAACCCACAAAGGATGGGGTGAAGATGTCAGAGACCCGATCGTTGACGCCAGCCCTCAGTCTGCTGGCGGCCATCGCCCTGTTGTTGCTCCCTTGCCCCGCCATCTTGGCCCAGGAATCCCTGGTGATTCTTCACCTGAACGACTTCCACGGTCAGATCCTGCCGAGAGAACGCTCATCGGGGGCGCTCCAGGGAGGGGCGAGGGCTCTCGCTGCGGCGGTCGAGAAGGCTCGCGCGGAGCTGGGAAACGAATCGGTGCTGCTTCTCGATGGGGGGGACTGGTTCCAGGGCACCCCTGAAGGAAATCACGCCGGCGGGGCTGCGGTGGTCGATTTTTTCTCCGCCATCGGTGTCGATGCGACGGTGGTCGGCAACCACGACTTCGATCACGGAATCGACAACCTGCTGCAACTGGTCGAGAGGGCAAAGTTCCCGGTCCTGGGGGCGAACGTCGATGACGTGAGCGGAGCGGTCAGCAAGGCGCTGTCTCCGTCGCGAATCATCGAGCGCGGAGGAATCCGCATCGGGTTGATCGGCATCCTGACCCCCGATGCGCCGCACATCATCATGCCCGGGACAGGGGAGCGCCTGCGGGTCGCCCCTCTCGCTGCGACCGTTGAAAAGGAAATCGAGTTTCTCCGTGGTCAGGGCGCCGAGTTGATCGTCGTGCTCTCCCACAGCGGTGTCGAGGCAGAGCGTCGCCTTGCCGAGGAAGTCGCCGGAATCGACATCATCATCGGCGGTCACAGCCACACCCTGGTCGAAAAACCGTGGGTGAGCCCAAAAAACGGAACCGTCGTCGCCCAGGCACAGGCGCACGCTTCCTACCTCGGGCGCATCGAGGTCCGCAGGAACGGTGGCGAGCTGACGATCTCAGGTGGGGTTCTGCCCCTTGCCGGGCGGTCGGAGACGGTCGGAGACAGAGTGGAGGGGATCATCGCGCCGGTGATCGCCCGCGTTTCCGCCGAGATGGACGGGGTTGTCGGAACCTCTCCAGTGGCGATGTCCCGCCCGGCACGGGGAGTGCCACGACCTCTCTCCAGCCAGCTGGGCAGCTGGATCAGCCACCAGATGGCGCTGGTTGGCGGCGTCGAGATCGCCGTTCACAACCATGGCGGGATCCGTGCTTCCCTCCCCGAGGGCCCGGTGACCGAACGCGATCTCTACCAGATCTCCCCCTTTGGCAACCAGGTGGTGGTCTGTCAGGTGAGCGGCGCCGACCTGCGCGCCATCGCCAGGCGCTCCCTGGTCGAGGGCAACCGCCGTCTCGACGCCTACCAGATCGAGATCGGTTACCGCCAGGGCGAGGATGGCCCGGTGCTCTCAACCCTCTCGGTCGCAGGTGAGGCCCTCGACGATGAACGCGTCTACTCCCTGGCGACCAGCGACTACCTCGCCTTCGGCGGCGATGGCTGGAGCCAATTCGATAAGATCGTGCCCCCCGTCTCGACCGGTGTCTCGGTTCTCGAGGCGACCCGGCGCGGCGTCGCCGGGGGCCTCGATGCTTCCCGGCGCTATCCGCCAGTCTACGTTCCCATCGCGGCTGGTG
>DQQH01000119.1 GCA_015664425.1 Planctomycetota bacterium | reverse complement strand
TCCTCGGCCATCTCCTCTTCAGTCCGGTCACGGTCCGGGACGCCGATGGCAGCGAACGGCAAGAAATCGCCCTCGGACCGATCGCCGTGCGCCCCTCTCAGCAGGGTAGGGGCGTCGGAACGGCGCTCATCGACGAGGGGCTCCAGCGCTGCCGACAGGCGGGCTGGAAACTGGCCTTCGTTCTCGGCGATCCCGGTTACTACCAGCGCTTCGGCTGGCTGCGGGCCGCGGACCATCGGTTGAACTGTCGTTGGGACGCCTCCGGGGAGAATTTCCAGGTCCTCGAATTGGTCCCCGGAGGACTCGCCGGCTGTCAGGGGCAGGTGGTGTACCACTGCGCTTTCGACGCGGTTGGCTGATCAGGCTGGGGACCAGGGCTGCTGCAGGAAAAGAGCAGCGGGATCCCCAGGCGAGGATTCTCGAGAGACCGCTCCTTACCTTGCCTCGATCATCGTCTGAGGAAGAGGGAAGCAGGTGTCAGGGGCATGAGTTGTGGATGGCGCAGCCGAGGCCAGTGCCCTGATCGAAACCGCAACTGCTGAAGGGGGGAAGCGGCGGCGAGTGGCCGGAGAAGAGCCATCCGAGCAGGGCGATGCCGTCGGCGATGTCGATGGTTTCGTCATCGTTGGCATCGGCGGCGTCGAGGCAAGAGAGGGAACCGCCGGCGAAGAGGTGAGAGAGAACCGAGAGCGGATCGGCGATGTCGACGCCACCGTCATCGTTGACGTCCCCGCGCTTGAAGGTCTCCTGGGGCAACAACGTCAGCAGGCCGTCGGTGGTGGTGCAGATGGCGAACTCGCCTGCGACATCGATGCGTGGGGGAGCGGGGGGGAAGGTGACGGTGCCATCCCACTCCATTGGCAGGGACAGGCCGATGAAGTTGAACATCAGGGTATTGGCGATGGAAGCCCAGTGAATCGTCACCAGGTGGTTCTCCCGGGGGAGGAGTACCTCGTCGATGCCGGCGCCGGTGGCGATCACTGCCTCGACCACCACCCCGACGGGAGTCATCTCGATGGTCAGCAGATCGGGAGGGCCTGCGACGAGGATTGCACTCCCCGCCTCGACGCCGGTCGGTAGCACGAAGTTATCACCTCCGCGCAGGGCGAGAGTGAAGCTGGTGATCGGCGCAGGAGGAAGCGACGGGGTCACCTCGACGGCGGTCACCTGCTGGGCGATCTCGGCGATGCCATTCCCCGGATCGTAGAGGGCGGTTGCAGGCTGAGCTGTCAGTTCGAAGAGGCGCGGGTCGGGCCCGGTGATCTCGATCGTCGATCCAACGGTGTCAGGGATCGTTGACAGCCCGCCGGCGGGGACCATCACCACCGAGAAGGGGGGCTCGCCGATCGTGCCGCAGAATTCGAGGGTGGCGATCTCTCCCGGTACTCCGATGGCGCGGTATTCACCCTGGTAGAGGAGGTGGTCGCTGCCGCTGGGAAGTGTGGCGCAGCCGACGAGACAGACGACGACGGCGCATGCCCAGCCCTGGGGGTGCGCTTCGACGACGTGGAAGTCGGGGGGGGCACCCTGGAGGAGGGAGAGCAGGTCGGGAGTTTCGATGAGATCCTCGACCGCCAGCAGTCCCTCGTCGTGGCAGACGCCAAAGGACCAGGCAGCGAGGGACTCATCGGTTTCGATGTGAACGCCGACGGTGGTCGTGTCCCCTGACGGGAGGGCCCCCCCGTCGATGGTCAGGGTCTTCTGTCCCTGGACCTCGGAAGTGAGTCCGATCAGCACGACGACAAGTGTAAGGATCCGCATCTCTCCTCCTCGAGCCGTAGCGGAAACAGCCGTCGATGGTACTGGCTTCAGCGGGGTGGCCAAGACCCTGGTTATTGGCCGAATTCTCTCAAGTGAGGCGCTTTTGAGGCCGATCCACAAAACAAGGACCGAACAAGCCCGAAAGAGAGGACCACGACCGATGACAAGCAACAGGCTGCGAATCACCGTTTCCCTGCTCGCGCTGCTGGTGGCGGGATGTTCCCAGACCACCGTCCGACCCGTCAAGAAGGAGCTGATCTCGAACTCCACTGAGGGTCGTTCCACCATCCTCCGCGTCAAGCTCGAGAAGTACGAGAACCTGGCGAAGGACTTCCCCAAGGTGCCTCGATACCAGGAGCGGCTCGCCCGCCTGCATTTCACCATGGGGGACTACAACGAGGCGTTCAGGTACCTGAAGAGGGCGAAGAAGCTCGACCCTGGCAACCCTCGATTCGATTACTTCGAGGGCAAGATCTACCTCAGCCTGGGGAACTATTCCCAGGCGGAGGCCGCGTTCCTCGCCCTCCTCGAGAACACCGGCGACCAGCGGTTCACCGGCCCCTACATCGAACTGGCCCAGGTCTGTCTCCTCCAGGAGCGTCAGAAGGCTGCCATGGGGTGGCTCGATAAGTGCCTGGAGATCGACCCGAACTACTCGACCCCCCATTACTACGTCGGCAAGGTCTGGTACGAGCGTGGCAACAAGGAGAAGGCGATCGAGCACTTCGAACTCTATCTGCGACTCGGCGGGAGTGATTTTCAGGACGAGGTGTTGCAGGCACTCCAGGTGTTGCAACCGAATGTTCGGATCCACGCGATCCGCTAGGCACTGCCACCGGAAGACTGAACAGGGCGGCGCACACCCCGGTGTGCGCCGCCCTCTCTTCGTCTTGGGTTGCCCTGAGGGCCGCGGCTCAGCCCTCCTGATTTTCGTCGGGTGAAGCCCGGAACGGACGATGGGGGTGATGGCCAGAGGAAAAAATAAGGTCAGGGAAGATCATCGATCGTCCCTGACCCAAAGGAGGTGTGTGCATCGTTACTCGCGAGCGATTCGGCGGTTTCCGATCAGCCGATCATGAGGAAACTCGCAGGTGCGCAACCAGGGGCCAACTCCGCCCGACCGCTTCGGTGGGGAGTATTTCAGGTGCTTCCTCAGATCGCAAGTACTGCAAGCGGATTGTCCGCGGGTCGTCACAAAAAAATTGACAAAATGTGGTACGGCCGCTTTCCCCGAGGCGCACAAAGGCCACCTCTCCGCTGTTGGCTGGCCGACTGCCGTCGAAAACAACGATCTCCCCGGGGGAGAAGCCGCCGCCGCTTCCTGCCATCCTCTCGTCGGCGACGCGTACGGCGAAGCCATCCTGCAGATCGAGCCCCGGGACCTGGATCATCCCCTCGACAGCGGCTCGCAGGTTGCCGTTCTCATCGATCTCGCTGGGATAGGGCGCAACCTCGGCGACCAGCAGGGGTACGCCGCTTCCTGGAATTACCGGAAGAGTGGAGGTCGCAGGAGGCGTGCCCGGCGGCAGGATCTTCTCGATCTCCGCGAGGAGATCGAAGCCATTGATGCCCAGGAGTTTCGCCACCCTGGGCAGGAAATCATCCTCGAGCCCGCTGCGACGCCCCTCCTCGACGGAGAGAAGGTAGGCCCTGGAGAAGCCGGTGCGTCTCGCCAGGTCGTCGACGGTCCAGTGACGCTGCCTCCTCGCCGAGCGGATACTGCGGCCGATGGTCGCAGCCAGGGAGGAAGGTGAGGCCTTCTTCCGGCCTGAGGGTGGGGTGCCCTTGGGGTCTGTTTCGAAGAAGGCTGCTGGAGTGATCCCGAGGGCGTCGGCGAGGCGCACGAGAACCTCGCTGTCGACGCGCCGTTGCCCCTTCTCCAGGCGGGTGATCTGGGACTGGGAGAGGCCTGCTCTGGTGGCGAGATCCTTGCCGGTGATGGACCGCTGCTCACGCAACTCCTTGATCCGTTCGCCGATCGGTTTCATGCGGTTTCCTCCCGCCTGAGTGAGTGTCAGTTCAGAAGCAGCATCGAGAGCTGAGCGAGGTTGAAGGTGGCGTGCAGCCCTATGCATGCCCACAGGTTGCCGTTTCTGTGAAGGAGCCATGCGCTCACCGCACCGAGCGCGGCGACCGGTCCGAGGGCACCGAAAAGGAGCCCATCGCCAGAGAACTCCAGGTGAACCGCACCAAAGAGGAGCGAGGAGAAGAGAATGCCTGCGCCGACTCCGAATCGTGCTGCCAGCCAGCGGAAGAGCAGTCCCCTGAAAAGCAGTTCCTCGACAAAGGGAGCGACGCCGACGGCAAAGAGCAGGAGAAGCGAGAGGAGAGCTCCCGAGCCCTTCTCCGAAAGCGAGGTGAAGAGCTGCACCACCTGTTGCTGTTCGCCCTCGAGATCGAACCCGAGCAGGAGAAGCCCCGATGCCCAGATGAGGGTGGTGCTGATCATCCCCGGGAGCCAGAGAAGGAAAGTACATGCGCCGGTGGTGAGCCCACGGACCATCGATCCCGAGAACGCGAGTGAATCGGGCTCCCCTCCGAACCAGGCTGGAAGCTTGAGCAGTCCGGCGGCGAAGAGGAGGGAGAAGAGTCCCCCTCCAACGAGGCTGGCGATGAGAACCATCGGGTCCTCTTCCGGTGGGATTGCTACACGACTGCCGCCGACGACAGCGATGCCCAGAAGACCGCCGACGAGTTGCATCAGGATCCACAGGCCGAAAGCTGCCAGGATCACCTCGAAGCCCCAGGTTGGTTTCGACGGCTCGGCCCCCCGTCTTCTCCGAGCGAACCAGCCGATGGCGAGGATGCTCAGGGCGGTGACCAGGAGCAGCAGGAGCAGCATCAAGGAGAGTTCACCGCCACTTGAATCTGCGATGATTTCCTCGAGCGATGGTGAATCGTGGGAGCCTCTTTCGCTCACTCTCCGATCACCCCCGCGACAGGGCTGGAGGCGGTGCCGTAGAGGCGTCTGGGAATCCTGCCGGCGCGGTGGGCGAGCCAGCCGGCATCGAGTGCGTGGCGCATTGCATGAGCCATCGCAACGGGGTCCTCTGCCCCAGCGATTCCAGTGTTGAGGAGAACGCCCTCAGCACCCAGTTCCATCGCCATCGCCACATCGCTGGCGGTACCGACCCCGGCATCGATGATCACCGGTACCTCGATCATCTCGAGGATGATCTTCAGGTTGTTGGGGTTGAGGATCCCTTGGCCGCTGCCGATGGGTGAACCCGCAGGCATCACCGAGGTCGCCCCTGCATCCTGGAGGCGCTGGGCGAGGACCGGGTCATCGCTGCTGTAGGCGAGAACGGTGAAGCCCTCGGAAACGAGTGTCTTGCACGCTTCGAGGGTATCCACCGGGTCGGGAAGGAGAGTCTTGCGGTCCCCCAGGACTTCCAGTTTCACCCAGTCCCCGAGCCCCAGTTCACGAGAGAGGCGCGACACCCGGATCGCATCATCGGCGCTGAAACAGCCCGCTGTGTTGGGCAGGATCCGGTACTTCTTTCGATCGATTGCCGTGAGCAGGTTGTCGTTGCTGTCGAGATCGACCCTGCGGATGGCAACGGTGACCACCTCGCATCCCGATGCTTCGAGAGCCCTGGCCATCGTCTCGTTGTCGGGGTACTTGCCGGTGCCGACGAAGAGTCGCGAACGCAGAGTCTCGCCGGCGAGGGTGAAGGGTTCCGGGTACATCTCTAACCTCCTCCGACGATGGTGACCACTTCGATCCGGTCACCCACTTCGAGCTTCACCTCGTCGTGCAGTGATCGTGGGACGATTTCCTTGTTCCGCTCGACCGCCACGGAAGATCCTTCGAGAGAGAGGGAGGCGACCAGATCTCCGACAGAACTTCCCGTAGCGACCTTTTGGGGTTTGCCGTTGATGGTGACTTCGATCATCTTCGAAGAGTTCCTTCCACCCTACGAACTTTCAAAGTGATCAGCTTCCAGTGCGCGTGAAGCGGTAGTACACCTCGAGAGTCATCGCCCCGATCGCAGTAGAGTAGACCCGACCCCCGGCGATTCCCCACTCTCCGATGGGGTCCCAGGAGCCATCGGAGCAAGTCCCGACGATCTGGGTCGGCACCAGTGCTTCGATCATCGCCTTGTTCCATTGGGCCCACTTGCTGTCGCCGAACTGGAACATCGCGTAAGAGGCGTAGTACCAGTAGTACATGTTGATCTTCGAGAGGCGCTTCCCCTGCCGTTTCCGCCAGGTCGGGAGTTCATCCATCAGCACCGAGACGCCCTGCTTGATGTCCTCCGAGCGCTTTCCCTGCCCGGCAAAGAGACGGCAGAGCACCGACACCGCGGTCATGCAGGAAAGCCTCTTGGAATAGGGATAGATTTCGTTGTCGGGGTAAGAACCGGTGAGGCTCGAGCCCTGATCGCCGGAGTCTTCGTAGCCACAGATCCCGGTCGACTTCATCGTGCAGGAATCGAACCACTTCAGCGCCCATTCGAAGTGCTGGTCGTACTCCTTCCCCTTGATCTTGATGTGACGAAGGTCCGAACATGCTTTGGCGGTTTTCAGGGCGAGGACCATCCAGCCGGTGACGGAGGTGTCGTTTGCTCCGACGAGGTAGCCGTACTTCCATCCGTATCCGGGATTCTGCGAGCGCATGCACCAACGCACCGAAGATTCCACCGACTTGCGCAGTTTCAGGCGATCTCTCGACATGAGGAGCAACTCGGCCATCGCCATCGTCGCGATGGAATGGCTGTAGACCCACTCATCGATCGATTCACCGGGCAATCCGTAGAGGCCATCGATCTTGGGGTCATCGCTCTTGATCTGCTGGGAGAGCATCCACTCCATCGCCTTTTTCATGACGACCTGGAATTCCCTGTACTCCCCCGTCTCGTGTGTGTGTCCGAATCCGAGGTAGGCGAGCATCGCCAGGGCGGTCACGCCGACGTCGTAACCCGGGAATCCGTCTCCTGTTTCGTTCTCGCAGCCTGTTGGACGGTAGAAGCCGTTGGAACTCCAGTGCCCATCGGGGTGCTGATGGCGTTCGAGCCATTTGAGAGCGGCGAGAACGGCGCTCTCGGTCGCCTCGCTTCCTCCCTCGCGGGTGAGTGAGCCCTTGCCGAAGCGATTGCCGTAGGCGCCGGCGCCGGCGCCGGTCATGCCGAAGGCATCGTTGACGGAGCGATTGAGGAGCTCCTTGTTGGTGAGGTTTTTCTCGTCGCTACCCTTTGGAGTGGTCTTGACCTTCTCTGGATTGAGTTTGAGTACCGGGTTCTTTTTCTGGTCCTTCAGAATCTCCGGCTTGCGCTCGATGTCCCTCTTCTTCGTCGGATCGTATTCCGGAGGCTTGAACTCCTTGCGGATGACGGTCCTCCGCTCTTCCTTCTTGTCCTCGACCTGCATCACAACGACCGTTCCGAAGATCAGCAGAACGATGACGTGGAGTGCGGTGGAGATCATCCAGTAAGGGGTGCTGGTGAGCCAATCCGGCAACGAGCTGCCCTGAAGTTCTTCCTCTTCGTAGTACTCTTCATTCGGGTCGTGCTCTTCGTTCATCCCGGTCTCCTCGGTATCTCGAGTTCAACTTCCAGCGTCTGCGTCACCCTGCTGGCGCTGCCTGGCAGACCACCTCAGGGTAGCCTGGAATTGCCAATATCGCAACTATTACTTTGCCAATGCGGCAATAAAATCTCCGCTCATTGATCTCAAGATCTTATATTTGAATGGGTTACAGATCTCAATCCATTGTCTCATCGAGCCACTGGCGTGGCTGTAAGTAGCGGTTGAGTTCCGCCTCCGGGCTCCCGGGTTCGGGCTGCCAGCCGCTGTGCCAGCGAACCTCGGGGGGAAGCGACATCAGGATCGACTCGGCCCGGCCGCCACTCTGGATGCCAAAGAGAGTCCCACGGTCGAAGAGCAGGTTGAACTCGACGTAGCGCCCCCGCCGGAGGAGTTGAAACTCGCGCTCGCGTTGACCGAAAGGATGGTCACTGCGCCTCTCGACGATGGGCAGGTAAGCGGGGAGGAACCCATCGCCGACGGCACGGGTCACGGCAAAGGCGTTCTCGAATCCTCCCTCGGTGAAGTCATCGAAGAAGAGACCGCCGACGCCGCGGGTTTCATCGCGGTGGGGGAGGAAGAAGTAGCGGTCGCACTCTTCCTTGAATCGCCGGTAGAGATCGCTGCCAAAAGGAGCGAGCAGATCTCGGGCGCTGCGGTGCCAGTGAATGACATCTTCATCGAAGGGATAGCAGGGTGTCAGGTCGAAGCCGCCTCCGAACCACCAGATCGATTCTTCTCCATCTTTTATCGCCTCGAACCAGCGGACGTTCATGTGAGTGGTCGGGACGAAGGGGTTTCGAGGATGAATCACCACGGACACACCCATCGCCTGGAAGGATCGACCGGCGAGTTGAGGACGAGCGGCGCTGGCAGATCCCGGCAGGGCGTTTCCCTCGACTTTCGAGAAGTTGACACCCGCCTGTTCGAAGAGCTCTCCATCGCGAAGCAGTCGGCTTTCGCCGCCGCCTTCCTGCCCCTGCCAGCGGCCGGACTTGAAACTGGAGCCCCGGTCCATCGCCTCGAGCTGGTCACAGATCTCCTGCTGGAGGCAAAGGAGATACCGTTGGACCTGTTCCCGCGCTTGCGCCGTCATCGTTCCTCCTTCGAGGGGGGCAGGGCGGGAGGATGGAGTTGCCGGGAGAAGATCGCAACGACCTGGGCTGAACTCCTCCTCATTTCAAGGGCCGGGAATGTGCGACACGGGGAATTTCAGCCATAACCTGGGAAGTTCATTCGAGTTGGCAACATTCCGAAAAAATGCAGTTTACACTTTAGCAAATATATTCTACAACTTTGTCGGTTCGGCAGCCGGAGAGAGTCCTGGGAAAGGTCGAACCCGTGGAGTTTTTCCCTTTGTTTACGCGGCGTACCTCTCTCCGGCCCCCTTTTTTCCGCGGGCCTTGCCCCGGAAGCGACAAAACAGCCTTCATTCGGCCCTCTCCGGGATCGACCCAGTTCCGGAGGGGGCTCACGCCTTTTCAAGTTGGCTGGTAGCCCCCCTCTTCTCCCCTAGAATGGCTTCTGAACCGAAAACTCGAGGCGGGAGGCGACGATTGCCCCAGGATGAGAGAACCCAGCTCCAGGAACTGGAGGTGCTACACCCTGATACCCTGCTGCTGGTCTGGAAGGATGGCCACGAAACCCTCTACCGCCACCGTGCCCTGCGCGAGAGCTGCGCATGCGCCGCCTGTGTCGACGAATGGAGCAGCAAGGCGATCCTCGACCCGGCCACCTTGCCCGAGGATCTCACGATCCTCCGCTGTGACCGGACGGGGAGGTACGGGCTGAACATCGCCTTTTCCGATGGGCATTCCAGCGGGATCTATTCGCTCAGATCCCTGAGAGATGAATGCCCCTGTCGAGAGTGCACACTGACCCGGGGAAAACCTCCGCAAGTGGAAGGGACTGACTCCTGAAGCATCGAATGCCAATGCTGATCGGATCGCTGGCAATCCTGGCCATCGGCTACTTCCTCGGAACCACCTTCTCGGGGGGAGGGGAACGCAACGGATCGGTCCCCCGCTCCGAGTGGCGCAGGGGTATGAGCCCAGCGAGCCACCGGGCGGCGGATTACCCGCCGGCGATCTCCGCTGCCGATGATGAAATCCCCGTCGAACTGGCTTCCTGTCTCCTGGCAAGGATCCGTGAACGGGTCAGCGGCAGTGGCATCCTCGAGCCGGAACGGCAAGTCATCATCCTCGCTCGTGTCGAGGGAGAGGTGGAGGAGATTGCCGTCGAGGAGGGGCAAGAGGTCCCCGAGGGACAGATCCTCTGTTCCATCGACCAGGAAGAACTGCGAATCGCCGAGAAGGTCGCACGCATCGAGTTCGAACAGGGGAAGCGCAACTTCGAGCGACTCGATGGGCTTCTCGAGTCGAAGTCGACCAGCCCTCAGGAGGTGGAGGATGCCAGAGCCACCCTCGACCGCGCTGAAGCGAACCACGAGAGAGCCATTCTCGACCTTTCCCGCTCCCAGCCGCGAGCTCTCTTCGAGGGGATGGTGGTCAAGCGCGAGATCGAGCCGGGGCAGGCGGTGAGGCCGGGAGATCCGCTCTTCACCATCGCAGATCTGAGCCCCCTCAGAATTCGCCTTCACCTGCCGGAGTCTCAACTGGTTGAAATCGAGGTTGGCCAGGCCTGCGAGCTGAGAAGCGAGCGCAACGGCGAACTTGTCTCGATGGGTCAGGTCGAGAGGATCAGCCCCATTGTCGACAGAGAGAGCCTGACCGTCGAGGTGCTGATTCGCTTCGAGGATGCCGCGAGCATGGTGCGTCCCGGTTCCTTCGCACACGTCGACGTGATCACCCGAACCCTCGAGAACGCCCTGCTGGTTCCGCGCAACGCGGTTCTGCGGGAGAAGGGGATCAGCCGCGTCTACCGTGTTGTCGGCGGGGTCGCACACGAGGTCGAGGTGATCACCGGGTACGAGGACGAAGCGGTGATCGAGATCCGCGAAGGACTCGAACCCGGGGATGAAGTTGCCACCGATGGTAATCGAGAATTGCAGGATCGATCGAAGGTGATCGTCTACCGCAGGGTCCCCCATGTCGAGACCGATTCCCTGATGGTCGAGGACGGTGATTCCAGAGGGTCCCAGTGACCCGGAGGAGCTGAAGGTGGGGACCTGGATCCGAGCCATCATCGCCAGGCCTGTGACTGTAGCGATGGTGACGATCGCTGCCTTCACCTTTGGTGTGCTCTCCTTCGATAGATTGCCCCTCGAACTCCTCCCGGACATCTCCTACCCGACGCTGACCGTTCAGACCGAACTCCCGGAAGGCTCTCCTCACGAGGTGGAGCAACTGGTCACCGAGCCGATCGAGGATGTTGTCGGGGTGACCCAGGGTTTGCGTCGCTACACCAGTAACTCCCGCGCTGGCGTCAGTGAGGTGGTCCTCGAGTTCTCCTGGGAAACGGACATGGAGCGAGCGAGCCTCGATGTCAGGGAAAAGCTCGACCTGGTGAACCTGCCCGACGATGCCCGCGCTCCCCTCGTCTACCGCTTCGACCCCGCCCTGGATCCGATGATGCGCCTTGCTCTGACCGGTCCCCGGCCGATTCCCGAACTGAGAAAACTGGCGGAACTGCAGGTGAAGAGACGTCTGGAGACCCTCGAGGGAGTGGCGGCGGCGAGGGTGGTCGGCGGTGCCGAGGAGGAGGTCCTCGTCAACCTCGATCCCAGGAAACTCGACTCCCTCTCCATCTCGGTACAGGAGGTCGCCCGGCGCATCGGGCAAGAGAACGTCAACCGCTCTGGCGGTGAGATCCGCGACTCGCAAACCGCCTATCGCCTGAGAACGGTGCGGGAATTTCAGTCGATGGAGGACATCGAGAACGTGATCATCCGCTACACCGAAAGCGGAACTCTCAGGGTGCGAGACATCGGAACCGCTGCCATCGTTCCCAAGGATGAGGAGATTCTCGTCAGGGTGGATGGTCGGCCCGCGGTGCAGATCGACCTCTACAAGGAGGGCGATGCGAACGCCGTGACGGTTGCCCGTGGTGTGCGCTCCCGCATGGTCGAGTTCGAGAGTTACCGCACACTTGCTGGTTGTTCGGTCACGATCCTTTTCGACCAAGCGCGCTTCATCGAGGATTCCATCTCCAGCGTGCAGTCGACGGCGCTGCTAGGAGCGTTGCTCGCGTCATTGATCCTCTACCTTTTCCTCCGAAATCTCCTCAGCACACTGACCATCGTTCTCTCCATCCCCATCTCCATCGCTGTCACCTTTCTCCTGATGGGACTCACTGGTGTCAGTCTCAATGTCCTCTCTCTGGGGGGAATTGCCCTGGGAATCGGAATGCTCGTCGACAACTCGGTCGTCGTTCTGGAATCGATCCAGAGGCTTCTGGAGAAGGGTGCCGGAGTTCGCGATGCGGTGGTCGAGGGGACAGGCCAGGTGATGGGCGGAATCATCGCTTCGACGCTGACCACCATCGCAGTGTTCCTGCCGCTGGTCTTCGTCCAGGGGATCGGCGGGGAGATCTTCAGGGACCAGGCTCTGACGGTGACCTACTCTCTTCTCGCCAGCCTGTTCGTGGCGATCACGGTGATCCCCACCATTATCTTCAACGGAATGGGAAGTGCGGGGAGCCCCCTCGAGGTGGTCGGGAACCTCTTCGACCGAGTTCTGGCGCCGCTGTCGGGGGCGTTCCGTCGAGGGCTGCAATCGCTGCAGGCGAGCTACGGAAGATTTCTCGACGCCATTCTCGAGGTGTCCTGGGTCTCTCCCCTCCTCGCCCTGGTCCTGTGCGTGACGATCTTGCCGCGCGCCGGTGACCTGGGGTCGGAACTGGTCCCGGATCTCTTCCAGGGGCAGTTTTACTTCGACGTCGAACTCCTCGAGGGGACTCCTCTGGAGAAAACTGATCGCAAGGTCACAGCTCTCGAGGGGACGATCGAAGAATTGAAGAAGCAGGGTCTCCCGATCGCGCAATGGACTGCGGTCATCGGCGATGCACCGGTGCTGGGAGAGGTTCAGGCGGGAGACAGGCGTGAACACGTGGCAAGGGTCGGTGTGAAGCTGTCGGAGGGGACTCAGCGCGCCGATGAAGATCGGATCATCGAGCAACTGGAGCGCGAATTCGCCCTCGTGCCGGAATGTCCCCTGACCCTCGGTCGTCCGTCCCTCTTCACCTTCCGGGCTCCGATAGAAGTCGAGGTTTTCGACGATGACCTCGAAATCCTGCGTGATGCTGCCCTTACCATCGGCGAGAGGATGGAACTGATCCCGGGCCTCATCGACGTGCATGCCCATGTGCCCGATCAGGTCCCCGAGATTCATGTCCGCCTCGATCCGGCCAGGCTCGCTCTGTACGACCTCTCCCTCGGCCAGGTCGCTGACAGCCTGAGGGCGAAGGGGATCGGTGAAATCGCCACCCAGTACCGATTTGCCGAGAAGCCGATCGATATCCGGGTGCGGATGAAGGGCGCTCTCGAGAAGAGCATCGATGACGCCGAGATGTACTCACTGGCAATTACCCGACCCGAGGCCGAGGCACCCCTGCGGGTGGCGGCCCTCGGGCGGCTCGAGGAGGCCCTCGGTCCCGTTGAAATCCGGCGGGTTGGGGGAGAACGATCGATCCGGGTCACCGCTCGTACCGATGGGGTCGATCTTGGAACCGCCAGCGATCGCACCCAGGAACTTCTCAGTGGCAGGCATCTGGAGGCCACGACTTCGGCGCGGATGTCTGGCCAGAACGAGGAGATGCGCGAATCCCTCGACAGCCTCTTCCAGGCGTTACTGCTGGCGGTGTTCGTCGTCTACCTCGTTCTCGCGAGCACCTTCGAATCTCTGAAACTCCCCTTCATCGTGATCCTCATCGTTCCCATCGGCGCCGCCGGGGCGGTGATTGCCATGGCGATTACCGGGCTCCCCCTGAGCGTTCTCTCGATGATCGGCGTCATTCTTCTCTGTGGCATCGTCGTCAATAACGGCATCATTTTCGTGGCGAGGATCCAGCAGCTTCGAAGCGATGGAACCGATCCCGTCGAAGCGGCGCGCAACGCCGGCATCGAGAGGTTGCGACCCATCCTCATCACCAGTGCGACGACGATCCTCGGCCTGCTGCCCCTCGCCCTCGGTCTCGGCCCCGGCGCCGAGTTGAGGAAGCCGCTGGCGATCACGGTGATCTGGGGACTCTCGGTGGCAACCATGATGACCCTGGCGGTAGTGCCGAGCGGGTACTGCTTGTTGACGCGGGGAACTTCGAGCCGATCGGCGGCTGGGGGAGAAGCATGAAGACCATCGTTGGTTTCTGCCTCGAGCGGCCGATCACCACCCTGACGATGCACATCCTGCTGATCCTCGGTGGGTTCCTCTCTCTCCAGCAGATTCCTCTGAGTGCGCTCCCTGACAGGCAGAGGGCGAGGATCAGCGTCAGGGTCCCCTATCCCAATGCGTCTCCACTGCAGGTCGAGAACGATGTGATCCGACCGCTCGAGGAAGCCCTGGCGACCCTGCGGACCGTCAGGGGGATGGAGAGCGAGGCGAACGAGGGTGAGGGTCGGGTCGATCTGCGATTCGACTATGGCGAGGATCTCAACGTTGCCAAGGTCGAGATTCGTGAACGCGTTGCACGGGTGATGAATGAACTTCCCGTCGAGGACATCGAGCAGATCAGAATCAGTGACGGCGGCTGGCACAGTGCAGATGCGATGATGGAAGCGCGTATCAGCGCGACCGGGATCGACCTGTCGGAGAATTACGAACTTCTCGTCGACCGCGTCCAGCGTCCTCTCGAGCGCCTCGATGGTGTCGGCCAGGTGGAGATGGGGGGAGTTTCTCCCCTCGAGGTGCAGATCACCTTCGAGAAGGAGGACTTGGAGCGGCACCGTCTCACCCTCGGGATGGTCTCCCGGGTGATTCAGGGCTCCAACATCGACGTCACCGTCGGGCGAGTATGGTCCGATGGCAAGAAACGCCGCCTTCGCCTCATCAATGCCATGAAGAGCGTCCAGGAGTTGAAGGCGCTCCCCATCAACAGCAACGGGTTGCGCCTCGGCCAGGTGGCAAAGATCGAGACGAAGGAGGGGGAACGCCGCTCCGGGCGGCATCTCAACGGCTCATACGCGGTCTCGGTCGAAATCTTCCAGGAGTCGGGGGCCAACACGGTCTCGGTCTGCAGAGCGGTGCGCAAGGAGGTCCTCCGCATCAGCGAGGACCCCCTGCTGGGAGGAATCAACGTCATCGTCTGGCGCGATCAGGGCAAGCAGATCGTCGATGCTCTCGAGAAACTCAGGGATGCGGGACTTCTTGGAGGCGCCCTCGCCATCTGCATTCTCCTCCTTTTTCTCCGGCGTTTTACCGCAACCCTGCTCGTCGCCATGGCGATCCCCATCTCGGTGCTGTCGGCGCTGGCGATGCTTCACTTGCTCGATCGGGAACTCAACGTCGTCACCATCATGGCACTGATGCTGGGCGTCGGAATGCTGGTCGATACCGCGGTGGTGGTGGTGGAATCGATCGTGCGTCGCGCGGGCCTCGGTGAGGATCCTCAGGCGGCTTCCACCCGGGGGACGATGGAGGTGGCGACTCCGATCTTCGCAGCGACGATCACGACGATGGTCGTCTTCTTGCCTGTGGCCATCGCCAAACGCAGCGGATTCACCGACGTCCTCTCCGATGTGGGGCTCGTCATCTGCCTCACCATCGGCGCCAGCCTCTTCGTCTCTCTGACCCTGGTTCCGATGGTTGCCGCTCGCATTTACTCCGGTGGCGACCCGGGGATGTCCTCGTGGTTCGTCACTTTCAGGGACGGCTATACCAGGATGCTGGGGATGGCGATTCGTCACCGGTCCGTGACGATCCTGCTGGCGATCGCCTTGACGCTGAGTGCCATCATCCCGCTCAAGCACGGGTTCCGGATGGACCTTTCCGACTCCGATCGGATCGACAATTTCGTGACCATCTCCTTCCGTCCCTCCGAGGGGCTCGATTTCCGAGAGATCGAGAAGTACGTCACCTGGGTCGAGGAATTCCTCGAGGTGCAACCGCAGGTAATCGGGGAGTCGGACGTCTATTCGTGGTTCTCTGACCGGTACGGGATGATCCGCATCTATCCCCCCCCCGAGGATGTGACAGAGGAGTCCCTCCTCGCCATGAGGGCCAGCCTCGATGAGATCCTGCCGAAAATTCCTGGGGTCAGGATCCGCACCGACAGGGGCTGGGGCTGGGGGGGGCGTGGTGGCGGCTCTCAGTCGACTCTCGGTTCGATCGACGTGAGGATCTTCGGTGATTCCAGCAGCTATCTCGATGGACTCGGGGAGCAGATATCAGCCCACCTCGAAGGAGTTCCCGGGATCATCGAAGCGGAAATTCAGCGGCGTGAAGGAATCGATGAATTGCGCCTCATTCCCGATGATCATCTGCTTGCCCGGTTGGAGGTGAGTGGCGACCAGATCGCGCGCACCATCGGCGCTGCTTTCGGAGGGAGCCGCCTCCGGCAGCTGCGCACCCAGGCGGGGGATCTCGACATCCAGTTGGGGCTCAGCGAGGAAGAGACGGACTCGGTGCACGAGTTGCGCTCGATGCGCTTTCCTCTCACCGAGGATCTCGAGCTTCCCATCGATGAAATCGGCGCCCTCGAGCAGAGGGAATCTGCAGGGGAACGTCGTCGCTGGGATCGTCTTGCAAACCTGACCGTCTCTGCTCAGTACCGGCCGAGAGAGAAGGAGGCGATCGTCAGTCGAGTCGAGGAGGCTCTCAACGCTTTCCCCTGGCCGACTGGATATTTCTGGGATCTCGGTGAGGGATGGTCGGGAAGAGAGACAAACCAGAGTTCATTCAACGAGGGGATCTTCCTCTCCATTTTTCTCGTCTACCTGGTACTGGCATGCCTCTTCGAGTCTCTGAGAATTCCGCTGGTGTTGATGGTGTCGGTTTTGTTCGCCGCCCCGGGGGTCATCTGGGGCCTGTGGTTGCAGGGGGACACTCTCGACAGTCCGGCTGCTGTCGGGCTGATCCTTCTCGCTGGAATCGTCGTCAACAACGGCATCGTCATGATCGACCGGGTGATCAAAAGGGTTCGTCAGGGAGAGTCGCCACCGGATGCGGTGCTCCACGGCGCCACCGACCGTCTCCGTCCCATCCTCATCACCGCCTTGACCACGGTTCTGGGGCTGATGCCGATGGCCTATGGCAGTCAGATGCTCAACGGCCCCAATATTCACACCCTCGGGCGAACCATCGTCGGCGGGCTCACCACTTCCACCATCTTGACCCTGGTTGTGCTGCCAGTGGTTCTGACTTTCGTCCTCGTTCCCCGGCCCCCGGCGGGGTCCGGAAAAAGGCAAAGAGAGCCCGCCCTTCCCCCTGTGTAGCAATTTACTACACTGTGCTGGGGCTGTTCTCCACTTCTGGGGTATCGTGCGCTGGAGGGGTCCTGGACAGAATTCTCAAGTAGTTTCCAGCATGGGGGTTATGTAATCTCCCTCGAACCGGTTTCGGCCTTCTAGGGGGTCCAGATTGGCCCCCGCTTTGCCGACAGATGAGGCATGAAGTCGATGTGTTTAGAAACCCCCAGATCGAGGGAGCGCGGCATGGCGCTCTTCATCGTGTTGATCCTGGTGCTGGTGATGACGGTGGTCATCAGCCAGCTCTCCTTCACCACCAAGATCGAGGAACGCATTTCCGCCAGCCGTCTCGGATTTACCGAGTTGAGTTACTCCCTCCAGGCCTCCGCCCGCGGCGCCCTGCTCGCCCTCCACGAGGACTACGCTCTCGACATCGGGACCGAGGCGGAGGCGGAGGACCAAATGGATGATCTCGCCCAGTCCGGTGGAGGCACTGCCGGCGGCGGTAATCAGGGGGGTGGCCCCGGCGGTGGCGGCGCCTCCGGCGGGGGAGGTGCTGGAGCCGAGGATGACTCCAGTCCGGTCGATACCCGCCACGATGATTGGGCCTACCCCATCACCGATTCTCTCAACAACACCGAGACCGATTGCCGCATCATCGACGGCGAGTCCTGCTTCGACCTCAACTTCCTCTTCGAGTACGTCCGTGTCCCCGAGGAGGAGGAAGAGGATGGACTCCTCGGGGAGGAGGATGAAGATCTTGATGAGGATCCCGAGGACAATACTTCTGCCGAGCCTGATGAGGAGGACCTTCTCCTCGAGGAAGATGAATGGATGTCGCCCTCTCCCGAGCGTGTCGAGGCCACCGAAGCGATGCTGGCGATGCTGATCGAAGCGATCGTCGACTACAACAATGAGTTCGGTTTCGATTACGAGGATATCCCCGATCCCGATGTTGCTGCCCGGGCCATCAGCACCTTTGTCCTCGATCGCCAGATGGAGGAAGAGACGCGGCAGATCCGCTCCATCGGAATCCTCAGGGATGTTCCCGAGATCAGCTGGGAACTCTTCAACGGTCCCCATGACCCTGCGGAACTGGAGGGCGACGAGGAGGACCTCTTCGAGACGCTCTTCAACGAGTTGTCCCCGATCAGTTCCGATGCCCTCGCCGCAGCAGGTTTCGAGGTCTTCGAGGATGGAGTCGAGTCGATCCCCCGACCGCTGGGTCTGCGCCACGTCATGACCTCGCACTCGACCGGAAAAATCAACCTCAACACCGCCAGGCCAGAGGTCTACATCGCCTTGATGCAGTCCTTCGAGGATTATGACGAGGCGAAAGATGTCGCCCGCCAGATCGAGGCCTGGTTGAACACCTACTCCTCGGGGGGGGATGAAGCAGATCAGAGCGACGAAGGAATTTTCTCTGAAGATGACCCTGAAGCGCCTCAAGTCGTCGAGTTCAACAGTTTCAGGGCGATCCAGGAGCTGGGAAATGTCAACGAGGAGTGGGTCGAAGACGCCTCACAGGACGAGAGTGTATTTGCTCTTCTCAAACTCGACCTCGAACGGGTGGCGGTTTTCAAGAGTTCCTTCTTCACGGCAAACATCAAAGGTACGCGCGAGGACCGGCAACTCTCGGGTAGAATGGTAGTGGCACGAAAGGACCGAAAAGTACTGGTCCTGTACTGGCAGGAAGTCCCTTACTGAGGGGCTTCATTGGAGGATTGATCATGCTGAAACTCAATATTGGAACCCTGCGCTGGCTGCTGCTGGCGGTGAATTTCTCCGTTCTCGTGCTTCTCGGGTTTACGATCAAGGGGATGTTCGGCGGCACCAGCGATGGATTGACGATCGTTCTTCCCGATCCGACGGAATTTGCGATCAGGGAGGCGGCTATCTCTCCCAACACCAACCGTTACACCCGACTGATCTCCAATCTCAATGCCAAGGCACCCGCACCCAGGGAGCCAGTGGTGGCCCCTCCCCCTGCGGACCTGCCGCTGATTCAGGGTGGTCCTCTCGCCAGTTGGGAGATCACCTGCGTGATTTTCGATGGCGATCGTCGCTTCGTCTCTCTCCGGGAGGGAGGTAAAACGACGCTCCTCCCCGGTGCCGGCAGTACGCCGACGGCAACAAGGAGGCGAGGTGTGACCAGGACTCCGTCACGGAGGACACCGACCCGCGGTGTTCGCGGAGCGAGACTCGGGTCGACCTCCAGGATCCGCCAGATCGAGGAAGGAGCCGGATTCACCATCGATGGCAACTTGATGCGGATCGAGGAGATCAAGGCGGAACCGGTCCAGATCATCTACGAGTTCAACAGCCAGCGTTACACCCTGGTTCCAGAGGAAGATCAGTACCCGATTCTCATCTTCGAGGATGATCGTTATGTCCTACGTCCTCTCAGCGAGGAACAGTTGGCAGCGATCGGTGGTACCCCACTACCAACCCGACCCACTACCACCGCGATCCCCGATGAAGAGAGAGGATCGATCCGCAGCGGTGGCACCCGTCGCCCCACCCCGCCTGGCACCACCGCCCGGGGTCTCCCCAAGGCTCCGAAGCGCGCCGCCGGTGTCCGTCCGGCGAAGAACCAGGACGTCCAGAAAACGATCAAGGATCTTCAGAATCAGAAAGGGAAGCCGGACCCCAAGGCCATGAAGCGGGTGATTGAAACCCTCCAGGGGCTCCAGAAGCCGTGATGAAAACTCCCTGCGAATCGGTCGCAGTGGAGCGTGGAAGGGCCAGACCTTGAGCTTGGTCGCCGGACTGGAAATCGACGGAGAAACGGTACGGATCGCGATCCTGGAGGGATCAGCGAAGAAGTACCGGCTCGTCGACTACATCGAGGGCCAGTATTCGGGAGAAAATCTCGAGGAGCAGGTTCACTCCCTCTCCGATCTCATGAATTCCTCGATCGACTCGAGTCAACGAGCATCTGTTGACTTCGTCAGTTCTCTCCCCGCTCGCCAGATGGTCACCCGCGAGATTTCGGTTCCATACACCCGGGATGACATCATCGCGAAGACCGTTCGCTACGAGAGCGAAGGGCATATCCATTCCCATAACATCGATGATCTTATCATCGAGCACCTGAAGCTCTCAGAGGGGAAAGACTCCAGTCGGTTGCTGATATGTGCCCTTCCGAAGAAGATCCTCGGAGAGCATCTCGAACGGCTCCAGGGCGCCGATGCCGACCCGATGCAAATCGAACTCGATACAACGGCGCTGGCGACAACCCTCATTCGCGGGGCTCCCGAATTGTCAGAAGGGCACGTTTTGTTGATCCAGGTCGAGGCAGGATACACCTCCTTCGTGCTCCTCGAAGGCGGGAAGATCACCAAGATTCGCTCGACATGGAATCACCTCCTTTCCCAGGTGCGAGTCCCTGCTCTGGAGTCAGGAAGCGCCGATTCGGATGTCGTCGTTGATGACGGCCGAAGCGTTGCTGAAGAGACCTTTGCGATCATCGAGGAAGGTATCGAGGAGGAAGAAGACCCGCCAGCGGAGGAACTTCCCTTCGATGATGAGTTTGCCATCGCTGTCGTCCCAGACGACGAATTCGAAAGGTTCTCCAGGGAAGGTAAGGCCGCCGGGGCGGTACCTCCCGTCACGCCGGAAGAAGCTGTCGAACAGATCATCGTCGAGATCGAACGTACCTTTGCCGGTGCCCTGATGGGGCGCCCTCTCGATCGCATCGTTGTCACGGGCACAAATGCCCGTTCCATCGATGCGGCCCGCCGCCTCGGTGAGTACTTCGAAGTTGAATCTGTCGCTCTCGATGCAACTTCCGGCATCGAGCATGATCTATCTTCCGACAGCGAGGAAATTTGCGCCCAGAGAGGTGCGGTCGCCATCGGCCTTGCCCTCCAGGGAATTGGGCAGGGCCTCACCACCATCGACCTTCGCAAGGATGAGTTCCGTTTCGAGCGCCGCTTTCAGCGCCTGTTACCGGGCTTGATTCTCCTCGGCTTGCTCTTCTGTGCCACTTCGGTCGTGTGGCTTCTAGAGAACCACCAAAAGAAGCAGTATTACCTCGCCGAATATTCTCAGCTGCGCCAGAGCCAGGCAGATATCTACAAGAATTTTTTCGAGTCGACTCCACGGACTCCGGCCGGGACGACCAATTACCCCGCTGCCGCACGCACCAAGCTCAGCGAACTCACGGGCGAAAGTTCTCGCGGTTCCCGTAGTTCGCGGATCAAGCAGTTCCTGAGCCCTATGGAGATGCTCGAGGATGTGATCAGTGCCATCCGTAAGGCGGGTCCGCCTGTCGTCTACCCGAAGTACGACAGCTTTGATATTCGTCCTGAAAAAACCACCAGTGCAAAAACGACACTGCGCCTGAACGTCAAGGATGCCTCCGAGGCCAATCTCGTCGTCGAGGCGATCGACGCCCACTCCATCCTGTTCGAGGTGGAGGAGAGCGGAAAAGACCTCGGCGAGGAAAAAGGATATCAATTGACCCTCGAGTTGAAGTTGAAGACTTCCGTTGTCGGAACGGCGAGGAGATAAAGATGTCCCAGCAGGGAAAGCCGAGTGACCTTGCTCAGATCACCATGCTCACCCTCTACTTCTGTGCTGTTGTCTTTGGCCTGTGGGGTTTGTGGACGGTGAAACAGTCCGGGGACCTGCGAAACCGCAGAGACCAGCAGGAAAAGAGCCTCACCGACTTGAGCAGGGTTCTCGGTCTAGCTGAGTCTGAACAGACGATCCTCGATTTCCGTCGTCGCGAGGAGAGCAAGAAGAACGCTGGCAACATCGCTTCTTCAATCCAGGAAGTCATCAACAAGATGGATGGAAGCGCCAGCCAGCCGGAGATCGCCAACTATTCGACCAATGAGAAGCCTGTTGGGAACAAGATCAAGGAACTCGAATACCAGGCTGTTTTCAAACCCAAGCGCAGATCTGACCTTCTCACCTTCCTGCAGAGACTGGAAAACGAGGCGCCTCACCTGAGTTTTTCCAAGGTTAAACTCGAGAACAAGGCACGCCGTTCAGCAGAAGAGTCGTCATGGGTGCTGAGCCTGACCGCGGTCAGTTACATCGGCGACGAGACCTTGGAATAACCGCCCACTCCCGGCTCATCGGGGAACGGAACGAAAGACCTCCGCCCCCGGGTCTTCTGTCGGGGTCCCCCCCAGAATCAGCCAGCGACCGTCGGCGAGAGTGGTGATCGTAGGTGCCCCCCTTGGGGCCTCGAGGTCGGTGCACAGGGGCTCGAAGCGTCCGCTGAAGGGGTCGAATGCCTGCGCCTGGGCACTCGGCCTTCCCTCCTCGCTACCACCGACGATGAGAATCCGCCCCTCTCCCAGGTGGGCGACACCCGGTCCCGCCACTTCCACCGTCAGCCTGCCGGACTCGACGAAGGAGATCCGGGCGCGAGTTCCGACCACCCAGACCCTGGCCTTGTAGGCGCTGCGACAGTCCCCGGGATCGGTGTCGGCGAAGAGGTTTTCGACCGGTTCCTTGGCAGTGCCCGCCAGCAGCAGAACTTCCCCTTCCATACCTAGGGGAACGAGTGTGCAGCCACGTCGTGGTCCGGGAAGGTCGGCCCCGGACTCGAGGGAAAGGTGTCTCACCTGGCCAAATCCGGGGTGCAACCGGAGGATCTCCGGAGCGGAGAGAACCGAGCAGTGTTCCTGGGTGTACGGGACGTGGGGGGTTCCCAGAGATCCACCATAGCCTCCGTAGAGAAAGAGGAAGAGCCCCCCAGGCTCCTCGATCAGGACGCTGGCGTGTTCCCGTCGGGGGGAATCGATCTCTCCCACCGTTTGAGCGTAACCATGGAGGAGTGGTTGACCGCTGAGGGTGCGCAACTCGAGTTCGACCTCCTCGAGCAGTCCGTTCAGTTCACGGTCGAGTCGACCTCCGACCAGAAGAATACTGTTGCGTCCGGGAAGTGGATGGGCGCGGTGGTCGAATCTGGGAGAGAGGGCGCTGGACATCGACACCGCGTGAAATGCCAGGTCCTCTCCGTAGGGGAGGATGACTTCGATGCTGTTGAGCGCTCTCGTTCCATTCCAGCCGCCGATCAGAACGACCAGGTCATCGCTGGTTCCGGCGATGCCATCGGCTCCGACGAGATGTGTTGCGGTGTGTCCCGACCTCGGTTCTTTCATCTGCAGTGGCCCACGCCATCCCTGGTCGATGGGATCGAGAATCCACGCCTCCAGGAGAACGGTCGAGGTGCGTTGCCCCGAGATCCGGTGTCTTCCCCCGGCGATGAGGACGGAACCATCAGGCAGGGCAGTGGCGCTGTGCCCCACCAGGCGAGTCGCCCCCGGTGGTGCAGGAAATGACGAGAAGGGGTCACATTCGCCATCGACGTCGACCACTCCCATCGATGCGACTCCGACACCGAAGGCATCGATGAGTGCCTGGTGCGGGCGGATCGTTGTGCCGTTGACGGCGATGCCGCTGGGGCTCCCGGGGTAGCCGGGTCGGCTGGCGTCGTAGGATTCGCCGATGGTGAGGATAGGATCCACTCCAAGACGGATTCTCAATTCCCGAGGCTGGTTGCCAGGGAGGAAGATCCCCGGTTCTCGGGGAGAACCGAGGCGATCTCCTTCGATGGGGAGGAGAAGGAGGTCAGCGGGAACGGGGCTCCCCTCGACCTGGAAGGGGGCTGTGGGAACCACCGAGCGATCCCAGCTGAGGGAGATCTCGTCTCCGCGGCTGACAGTGGCGCTGGAGTCGCGATCGATCCAGCGCGCCCCCGTCAGCAACGCTGGCGGCGGCGGCGTGACCTCGATGTCGACAGGACCGCAGATGCCGCTGAGAGCCTTGCCACTGCTGTCGGTGGCGCCGATGGCGTCGAGGTCGATGATCAGACCCGTTGCCCCTTCTGACTCTCCGTAGGTTCCCGGTGCCTGGAACGAGGCGCCCCCGGCGCCGATCACGACGGTCAACTGGTGGTCGAGGGGGCCCGCCTCGACGGTGTAGAAGGTGAGGGCGGCCCTGTCGGGGAGAAGTTCGATCCCTGACAGCGGTGATCCTTGCAGCTGCAGGGAAGCGGAGAAGGTCAGAATCAGGGACTCCCCCTCCTGGGCGAGCCCATCGAGGGAGTGATCGGCGAATCGTGCAGAGACGAGGAAGCGATCGGTGGAAAAACTGTCGCAGCCGAATGAGATGAGGATCAGAATCGCCAGAACCGAACGGGTCAGGGGCCGCCAACTGGCTGGCGAACATTCACACGGAGGCATTCAGATCTCCCTGCGGGTCGATCGTCATGAAAGCGTGCCACAGGAGATTGTCCCCCGGGGCTCGGGGCATTGTGCGCCTTGTTGGCGAGCCTCTCAAGCGGTGTGAAGCGCCTCAGCCTCCCTGGGGGTGTTCCAGGAGGAAGTCGAGGCCCTGTTGAGCCTCGAAGTGGATTCGTTGGTGTTCTTCCCTCTCGAGAACCGCCTGAAGGATGGCCCGGGCACGGTCACCCCCGATCCTTGCAATCGAGCGGGCCGCTGACATCCGGCTCTGGAGATCGGGATCGTTGGCGAGGATCTCCTCGAGGGCGCCGAGGGACTGGATATCCCTTACACCCCCCAGAGCTCCGATCATCGCCTGGCGAACGTAGGGGTTTTTCTCCCTCTCCAGGGCGGTCTCGATCCGCGAAGCGCTGTCGACGATTGCTGCCAGTTTCAGGCCGAGGGCGGCTCGGCTCCGGACACGGAAGAAGGGATCGTTCGCGAGGGC
>DQQH01000089.1 GCA_015664425.1 Planctomycetota bacterium | reverse complement strand
GGGTGGCGCAGCCGATGGTAGAGGCGCTCTCCTGCCGGTGAAAAGTGAGACTCAGGGTATCCGATGGCCACCCTCGGGGAAGGGGAGGAGAAATTCTCCCTCAGTGGTCGCCCCCTGGCTCCAACTCCTTGGCACCGGCGAAACGTGGAGGCAGGGTCGGATCGAGGGAAGCGTCGACGCGATACTGGAACTCTTCGGGGAAGATTTTCACCAGAACCCGGGTCCCCTCGGCGATGCGCGAGCCGAGAACCGACTCGCGAATCGGTCGATGCAAGCGTGTGTCGGTCCACTGAAAAACTGCCAGGATCAGGATTCCAAAGAGAAATGCTGAGAGAGCGACCCCCATCGCTCCGCCGATCAGGGCATCGACGAGTTTGAGGGTTCTGTCGAAGAAGGACCTGAAGATGAGCATTCCAAGGAGTGCGAGCCCGATGCAGCTGAGCAAGATCGTTCCGAACGCGACCATCTCGGAGCCGATGATGCCGAACTGTTCGCCGACCGGCTGGAAGAGAGCGCTTCTGGAGAGGTCGACGGTGAAGCGGCTGGCGAGCACCAGCCCACCAGCGAGGGCGAGCAGCATCGCCGCCTGACGATAGAAGCCGAGGCCGAGCCCGGTGAAAAGCCCGGCGAGAAGGCCGAGAATTAGCACCAGATCGATCCAGTTGAAAGTATCGAGGAAAGTTCCCCCTGAGAGGTCCAAACCGGCTCCATTCGGTCACACGCGGCACCCGCAGGGTGGCTCAAGAGCCTCGAAGTTGCAATAGCGCCTCAATCGACTTCGTAACCCTCTCACTCCACTGGACTTCCTGTCGATTGACTGACGCGATCGTGGCGGTAGGATCAGGGGAGAGGTTCGGGCCTGGGTTTTTGCCGAAATCCTGCACCTCCTTGGGCTCTGGATGTCAATCCGACGGTTCGCAACAACTCGCCGTTTTTCCGAGAGACCGACTCTCCATGTGAGAGACGTTTGCGGGAGATTCGGGTGCGCGTTGAGGACTCCTCGCGGAGGTGATGAATTTTTCCGCTGATTGGCAGCAGAGGTCCGTCGTACAACGCTGGAAGCAGCAAGTCAGGCCGCACCGTCGGCCGGGAAGGAGCAGCGATGCTTTCTCGCCTCGCTCTCGTCGTGACGATCGCATCTGCGGTCTTGTTTTGTGCTCCGCTAGGTGCACAACTGGTATTTGACGACTTCGAGTCGTACGCCCCCGGGATTTTCCCTGATCCATTCACCGGGCAGAACAACTGGGAGACATGGGATCTCGATCCCGCAGTTACAGGGGAGATTGTCAATCCAGCACCGGCAGGGGGGACTTTCGATCCGGCCCTGCAGGCCCTTCGCCTCTTCAGCGGCTCCGACATGGTCCGCCGTTTCAATGGGCTGAATACCAGCGTCCTGACTCTTACTGCGCAGACCTACGTTCCTTCGACCCAGACCGCTGGATCGCTTTACTTCATTCTGATGAATCAGTACGGCCCCGGAGGGCCCTACAACTGGTCGGTCCAGATCGCCTGCGACCCGGCAGCGGGAGTCGTCACCGACTTCGGTGGAAGTTCGGCGGTGACAGGGGTCTCGACTCCGACCTCCATCGTCCTCGATGAGTGGGTCGAAGTTCGTGTCGAGATCGACCTGAACACCAACACCTACGACGGCTTCTATGGTGGCAGCCAGGTAATGGACAACAACTTCTGGGGTGCCAACATCGAGTTGTCGGCGATCGATCTCTACTCTGGCGGCATGGTCGAGTGTTACTTCGACGACCTCTTCGTTGATTTCAACACCAGTTGCGGAGACTGCTGTCCCTTCGACGGCTTTACCTGCATCTCTGACTGCACGACCGAGGACATCAACCTGGCGTGGACCACCTTCATGCCGGCCGGGGTCCCCTACGATGAGATCGCCGTCTATCGAAATGGAACCCAGGTTGCCACTCTTCCGGGCAATGCCCTCTCCTACATCGACGTCGGCGTTCCCGCCGGCATCTACAGCTACGAGGTTGCTGCCGAGTGCTCCACCGGTGACTGGTCGACCTTCTGCGACCTCACCCATTCGCCGCCGGTTTCGGGGATGACCGATGTCGTTGCGAATCTGGAGAACAGCGGCGGTAACATCGCGTCCGCTGCTGCGGTCCAGGCGGCACTCGAGGCGAACGGACGAGTGGTCCTGACCCTCGACAACATCACCGGCACTTGCTTCCCCGATGCTGCGACCTTCTCGAGTTTGTGGCTGTGCCTTGGAACCTATCCTTCCAATCACCAGATCAATGCCGATGAGGGCGTCAAGATCGCCGAGTTGATCGAAGCCGGAATCAGCGTTTACTGCGAGGGTGGCGACGTCTGGGGCTTCGATGCAGATTCCGCCTTCTCGCCGTACGACGGCGTCGATTCCGACAACACCGCCGATGGCGACGACTCCTTCATTTCGATGACCGGAGAAGATTCCGGCTTCGGGGTCGACCTCACCGGCCTGGCCGCGGACTACACCCAGGATCAGGCGGGCAGCGACTGGACCGACCAGATGGCACCTGCGACCCTTGACATCGGCGGCCCCAATTCCGGGCCGATCTGGAGGGATGCGGGACTGGGCTACATCGTCGCGACCTACTACGCCAGCGACATCTCCCCGGTGATCTGTCAGTCGTGGGAATTCGGTGGCTACGTCGGCGATCAGGCCGCCCTGATGTTGGAATACCTCGCGGGGCTCGGCTCCAGCGGTCCTCCGCCGCCGGTCGGTCCCGAGTTCCGCCGCGGCGACAGCAACGGCGACGGGGCCTTCAACATCGCCGATCCGGTGCATTCGCTGGCGAGCCTCTTCTCCGGTGGATTGGCACCGGGCTGCATGGCCGCTGCTGACTCCAACGCCGATGGGTCTTTCAACATCGCTGACCCGGTCAAGAGTCTCGGCGCTCTCTTTTCCGGTCAGCTTCCCCCGCCGGCCCCGGGCCCGACAGACTGTGGCGAGGATCCGGCGGATCCGGATCTCCTCTCTTGCGACGATTACACCTGCTAGGAGATCTCTGTTGATCGCTCCTCGGCTGGGGCGATCTTCGAGGGGCGGTGAGACCGTGGGTCTCACCGCCCCTTTTTTCGTGCCGTTTCGGTCCTTTCTTGCCCGTTCGAGAGGCAATCGCGTCCGCTACCAGTCTCTGTCGATGGGAGGGGTTCCCGTGAGAAAGGCGTTGAGGTATCCCTGGGTGTCAGCGAGGAGGAGTGTCGATGGCGAGTTGGCTTGCGGGACGAACCGTTCTGCTGACAGGAGCGAGCGAGGGGATTGGCGCTGCGATGGCTCCCATCCTCGCCCAGCGCTGCGGCCGTCTGATACTCACTTCCCGTCGGCAAGATCGACTCGACAAGGTCGCCTCCCCGCTCTCCTGCCCGGTACGGTCGATCGCGGCGGATCTGTCCCACCCCGCAGGTCTCGATCACCTTCTCGAAGCCCTCGAGGCGGAGCGCGTCGATGTGCTGGTGAACAACGCCGGGGCAGGGCTTGGCGGGCCCTTCTGCAACAGGGAGCCCGAGGAACTGGCGGCGATGCTGCAACTGAACATCACCTCGCTGGTGATGCTCACTCGCCGACTCCTGGTGCCGATGCTCGAACGTCGCGAGGGAGCGGTTCTGAATGTCGGTTCGATGGCGGGATTTGTCGGAGTCCCCTGGCTCTCGGCCTATTCCGCCAGCAAGGCATTCGTCAACAATTTCAGCGAGGGGTTGCGCACCGAACTCCACGGTTCAGGGGTTCGAGTCTGCCTGCTGGCTCCCGGGACCACGAGGACCGGGTTCTTCAGGTCCGCTGGAATCGCTGAGGAGAAACTCCACAGATCGGGACAGGACCCTGAGGTCGTCGCTCGACTCGCCGTCGAAGCGATCGAGAAGGATGCTCGACTGGCGATCCCGGGGCTCGTAAATCGGTGGCAATACCTGGCGCTCAAGGTGGTTCCGAGATCGGTAGTCTTGCCCATCGCACGCTGGATTTTCCGCGGGGCGCGAGAAGCACCTCACCGATGAATCATCCGCTGCTTGTTCAGCTAGGTGGCGGTGGTGGGAAGGTTTCGTGAAGCCCAGCCCGGGAAGGTGATATTTCCGAGGACATCCGTTTCCCCGTGGTACCCACCTCGCATGTCGTGAAGATTGCTGAACCCGGCTTCACTCAGGAGTTGAGCCGCCTTCTGGGACCTTCCGCCCTTCTGGCAACCGAGGATGATGCGGGCGTCGCTCTGAAACTGGTCACGGACCTGGCTGACGAACTCGGGGTTCATCCGAATCCCGACGCCATCGACACCCTTGATCATGACGGGGATGTTCTTCGATTCTGGAACGTGCCCGTCTTTGAATTCTGCTTCCATGCGAACATCGAGATAAACGTAATCCTGGCTCTGTGCGAGAAGTTCGCTCGCTCTTTCCGGATCGATGCGCTTGACCCCCATCTGTCCCACTCCTCCCCCGCGCCCCGTCTATGGGCCAGATTCAGCCCCGACGAGGTCGACTGATGGCGATTGAAAATCGCCAAGGAGCCCCATCGTGAGGTCCCTCACCATCGCTGTCAACAGGGTGGAACGAAAGTGAGTGCGGGTCGTTTGCAACCGTGGAAATCTCGATTCCCGAGCGATTCGAACGGCCCCTGTGGAGGTCCTTTCAGACGGAGAGTTCCCCCTGGCTTTGATCAAGGAGGTTCCCTGCCGGCTGAAAGGGGGAGTGGAGGTGCCGGGGCTTGCTGTTTAACCCCGGGACCGTGTCGCCAGGCGAGTTAACTGGACCCAGTTGAATAGGAAATGAGCGACCACGGGGGCCACCAGGCCGCCAGTTGTGAGCTGAAGCCAGCCGAAGACGAAACCCGCTGGCAAGGCGAGTATCGGCCAGGTCCAGCGGTTGGCCCCCCTGGGGGCGAGGTGGCAGCACGCGAAGAGTACGCTGGTCAAGGTCAGGCCCAGGAACGGCTGGAGAGCACCGCGGAAGAAGAACTCCTCGCCGACGGCACTCATCGCGGCCAGAGCCAGAGCCTCGCCATGGCTGATCCTGCCGATGACTCCCTCGATCATCGTCTCGAGTTGTCTCAACGCCTCGAGAGAACCGGCAAGACCGACGAGGATCAGCAGCGACGCCGCGGCGATGATGCCGGCGCCTGCGGCGACGCCGGGATCGGTCCCGGCGAGGGCTTCCAGCTCGACAGTCCCGCCCCGGAGGGTAATCAAGATGAGGGCGAGAAGCGTCAGCGAGCCGTAAATAAGCCCAGCAGACCTGATCCAGGAGGAACGAGGACCGCTCGCCAGCCACTGGCTGGAAGGAGAGCCCTGCGCTTCCTCGATGAGCCGACGGGCATTCCTGCTGATCCCTGACCGTCCGGTGCGTGTGATCGCCGTGCTGGAGAAGGACTCGAGGTAGTCCTCCTCGCTGATGGTGAGAAGGCTCTCGAGGTGGTCCTGGAGGGGGCGTGGCTGGAAATCCGGATGGATCTCGGGTTGTCTTCGAGAGCTCCGGGTGTTCCACGGGCAGACCTCCTGGCAGATGTCGCAGCCGAAGAGCCAGTTGTTCAGACTAACCGACGGTTCTGAGGGGAATTCACCTCGATGCTCGATGGTCAGATAGGAGATGCAGCGACGAGCATCGATGGTCCGTTCCTCGACGATGGCGCCGGTCGGGCAGGCATCGACACAGCGGCGACAGGATCCGCAATGATCGGCAGCGGGTTCATCGGCAGCGAAACCACGATTGGTGACCACGGTCCCGAGGAAGAACCAGCTTCCGATCTCGGGGTCGATGACCAGCCCGTTCTTTCCGATCCAGCCGACCCCTGAAGTCTCTGCCCAGTCACGTTCCAGGATGGGAGAGGTATCGACGGAGTACCACGATCGCCACTTGCCGCCACAATCGATGAATTCACGCAGTTTTTTCAGCATCGGTGCCATCACACGATGATAATCGCGCCCCCTTGCGTACCTGGAAATCCGGCCTCGATTCCGATCACCCGGGTCAGGGAAGGGTGGCGAGTCATCATAGGGGAGAGTCACGACGATCACCGACCGAGCACCGTCGAGGGTCTCGCGCGGGTCGATCCTGTTGGCGACGTTGCGTGCCATGTAGTCCATCGAAGCGTTTCTGCCCAGCTGGAGCCACTCGAGATAGCGATCAGCATGGGCAGAGGGCCCGGCAGTGGCGACTCCGACGCCGTGGAAACCGAGTCGGAGCGCCTCTCTCTTGACAGGGTCGCTCTTCTCCAGCCTTTCTGATTCGCCCATCTGCTGGACCTCCGATGCCGATATCCTACCTGTGTGGCAAGACTGGCCAAGAGGAGTGAGGTCGGTAAGGGTGGGTCAGGGGGAAAGAGGACAATCGGAGGGGAGAGAGGCGCTGTTCATCGACCTCCTGAGACTGATGAGACCCCGGCACTGGATCAAGAACGGATTCCTGCTGCTGCCGGTCCCTTTCGCAATAGCGGCGGGGATCGAGGATCCCCCCCAAACGGTGGCGATAACACTGGCCACCGGCTGGATTGCCTTCAGTTTGCTCTGCTCAGCGGTCTACGCCCTGAACGACGTCGTCGATGCAGAACGGGATGCTGCCCACCCCCGGAAGAAGGAGCGACCCGTTGCCGCACAACGGCTGAAAAAGAGGGATGCCGTTCTTGTCGCAGGCGGCCTCCTGACCGTCTCCTTTGCCCTGCAGATGCAGGTAGGTGTCGATCGGATCCAACTCTATTCCCTCGTCTATCTCGGTTTGAATCTCTTCTACATTTTCAAGGGGCGCGAGCTGGTAGTGGTCGATGTTGCCTGTCTCTCTGGAGGATTCCTGCTGCGTATCTTGATCGGCTGTGCCCTGGTGGATGCAGCCCCCAGCCCCTGGCTGCTTGTCTGCGGAACATCGGTTGCTCTCTTCCTCGCCCTCGGAAAAAGAAGAGGGGATCTCCTCGAAGGGGTTGGCAGCGACCATCGCAAGAGCCTTGAGAAATACACTCTCAGAGCACTTGACCGAGGGATGGTCCTGAGCGCCCTCGTCAGCATCGCTGCTTACCTTCTCTACAGCTTCATCGCTTCCCCCTTCGATCCCGATCGGCGATGGCTCAGCCTGCCATTTGTCATCTATGGGCTTTCTGCTCACTTGTATCGTTCGTTGACGGGGGTTGAACGGCGCTCACCCGTTGATGCCCTGATCGGATCGAAAGATCTGATTGTTGCCCTGCTGGGCTGGCTGTTGTCGGTCACCTACTCATTGAAACTGTTTTGAGTCTATTCAATCTCGCCCCGAGGTGTCACAAGTTGGGCTATTGTGGAGCTTCAGTGTGTCGAGGCAGCTCAACCTGACAATCGCGACACTTGCGGTTGTGGGTTGCCCTAAGTTGTTTATTATTCGGTGGGGAATAGAATGGGACCGGTCAGTAGCAGGGATACCGGCGAGCGATAACCCTCGGGAATCGATCGCTGGATTCGCTCTGTACTGCCGTGACCGGCAAGACGTGACCTCGAGATCTGAATTCTCGTTTATTATTCACCGAGGGAACGGTCGTTATAACAGGAGGCGGGGCGATATGAGGAGCCCATGGTTGCTGGCTGGTTGGCCAGGAATGGGGAGTGTGGCCCTCGGAGTGGTTAGTTATCTGATAGACAAGTTCGAAGGCCAGTTGATCCACACAATTGATGACGACCGATTTTTCGAGGTCGACCATGTGACCGTCGACGGTGGCATCATCCGCTCGACCGTTGGGACTCAGTGTAATTTCTACCGCTGCAGCACACCGAAAAATTGCCCCGATCTGATCGTCATGGTATCCAGGGCCCAGCCACAATTCCGTGGGTTCGAGTTGTGCCAAGCGGTGGTTTCAATGGGGCGGCGACTGGGTGCGAGGCGGGTGATTAACTTTGCAGCAATCACCAGGGATCTGGCGCCCAAGGAGCCAGCTAAGATTTTCTGCTGTGCTTCCAACGCCGATCTTGTTGCTTCCATGAATAAGGAAGCAGGAATTGAACCACTCCACGAAGGCCGGGTGATCGGTCTCAACGGACTGTTGATGGAAGCCGTGAGGCGTGACGGGCTCGATGCCTGCTGCTTGCTGGGTGAAATCCCCTACTATGCTACTGATCTTCCAAATCCAAAATCCGTGCTCAATGTCCTCCGGGGGTTCTACAGGCTCCTGGGCCTGGTCGGCGATTTTGAAGATCTGGAACGGGAAGCGGAGGAGGTCGAGGAGAAACTGGTACAGCTCTTTGATACTCTCGATGGAGCGGCGACTCTTCAACAGAATCGAAATGCAGAACTGCTGGATGTGATCGGCCATGACGTTCTCAAGAGCAGTCAGAGTGAATGGACTGAACTGGAACAGGCGCACATCGAAGAACTGTTCCGCAAGGTGGGTCTGGACAAGGCGAGGGCGATCGAGCTCAAGCGCGAACTCGACAGGCTTCAGCTCTATAATAAATACGAGGACCGATTTCTCGACCTGTTCAAGCAAGCCGAGTGAGGGCTACCTGAGCGAAAATTTGCGACCCATCTCCGGTCCACTGCCAGCCCATTCCCATCTGATCACAGACCCTGTTCACAGCCGATTCCGTCGGGAGTGTAGTCGGTTCCAGGCATGTGAAACGGTGGCCATGGCTGCTGGCCATCGAGGAAGAGGTAGTACATCAGAAAGATCGAGTCGCTGATGTCCGAGACTCCATCGTCATTTGCATCGCCTGCATCGAGGCAGAGGGGGGTGGGACCATCGAGGAATGTGTAGTTCAGGTGGAAGATGATGTCGGCGATATCGACAAGGGCGTCGAGATTAACATCGCCACGGATGAAGACCTGCTCGACAGGGGGTTCCCGTACCTGGATATACCCTCCGGATAGATTTTCTGCTGGGATCGAGTCGACTCCGACAACGAATATGTTATTGATCGGTGGCGAGCCGAGGCCATCGACGGGGTTGATCAGCAGGTCCTGATCCGGTGTCCCTTGAGGGACCGTTCCTGTGATCTCTGCAACGGCAAGAGGGAAACCGACCGGCGGCATCACGGTGCCGTCAAAGGGTGGCAGGGCATCGAATAGAACCGCATAGATCAATTCCCCTGCAGCCATGTCGATGTTGACCTGCAGGAAATCAGGATCGAGTTCTCCGACGAGAGTGTTGTCGACAGAGATTCCAAGATCATCGACCGGGAGTCCGAAGGGCAACTGGAGGGAGAGCTGGAATCCACCGATGTTCGCTGTCCAGTCCCCTTCGACAGACATGGCGAAGGGCTCACCCGGGACCGCCTCGACATCGATGACGTTGAATCCGAAGTCTCCTGCGATCAGCCCCTGCTGAGGGAGCAGGAGGACCGAAATGAGGGCGACGAGGATGAGGCTCCCGAAGGTGCCTCCTGTTGCGAAGGGCTGGCGTTCTGGAAGTGGCATCGATCTCTCCTCCCCCGAGGAAGCGTTTTGAACTGTGACCTCCCCGCCCGGACGGGAACCGGATAGAGTGCGAGGGTCCATCTTCCATCCCTGTACGGAGGCGGGCGGGTAGTCCGCGCCGGGATGGGGAAAGTTGCACCCATCGATTATAGGCCCTGCTGGGCCCTCCTCAAGGAGAGGGTCGCTCGGGGAGGGGATCTTTCGTCATGAACGATTCACCTCGAAAGGGCCAGAAAGGGACCTCTTGAGCACTCTGGATGCGGTTCGCGGGCTTTACGAGAGAGCGCCCGGGTGTCATCGAGTGGCGCGTGAGCAGCTTGCGAGAGGACTGACACTCTCCGAGAAGATCCTGTCGAGCCATCTCGACTCGATGGGGGGAGAATTCCCCGAGAGGGGGAAGAGTTACGCCGACCTGCGCCCCGACAGGGTTGCGATGCAGGATGCGACCGCCCAGATGGCGATTCTCCAGTTCATGCAGGCCAATCTGCCGCGAGTTGCGGTTCCGACCACCGTCCACTGCGATCACCTCATCCAGGCACGAGTAGGTGCAGTTGCCGATCTGGGCGCCGCAGAAGAGGTCAATTCCGAGGTCTACCGCTTTCTCGACAGTTCGAGTCGGCGTTACGGCATCGGATTCTGGAAGCCCGGCTCCGGTATCATCCACCAGGTGGTTCTGGAAAAGTATGCGTTTCCAGGCGGGATGATGATCGGGACCGACAGCCACACCCCCAATGCCGGGGGACTGGGAATGGTCGCGATCGGGGTCGGCGGGGCTGACGCCGTCGATGTGATGGCGGGACTTCCGTGGAACGTTCGCTGGCCCGGGGCCCTCGCGATTCACCTCACAGGAGAACTCAACGGCTGGGCGTCGGCGAAGGATGTGATCCTGAAGGTTGCCGGATTGCTCACCGTCAAGGGTGGAACCGGAAGCATCCTCGAGTACATCGGCCCCGGTGCACGGAGCATCAGTTGCACGGGGAAAGCGACGATCACCAACATGGGAGCGGAGATCGGTGCGACCTGTTCCATCTTCCCTTACGACGATGCGATGGCTCGCTATCTCGAGGCGACCGATCGGGCCGATATCGCCGATCTTGCCTCGGAGCACTCCGATCTTCTCGTTCCCGATCCCGAGGCGGAGTCCGATCCTTCCCGCTTCTACGACCAGGTGATCGAGATCGATCTCTCCACCCTCGAGCCCCATGTTGTCGGCCCCCATTCCCCTGACCGTGCTCGCCCCATCTCCGAACTGGGCCCGGAAGCGAGGAAGGAAGGCTGGCCGCTGGAGATCAGTTCTGCCCTGATCGGGTCGTGCACCAACTCCTCCTACGAGGACATCGACCGTGCGGCGAACATCGCCGCTCAGGCCCTCGAGAAAGGGGTGACTTCGAAAGTTCAGTTTCTTGTCACTCCGGGCTCGACCCAGGTCTACCGGACCGTCGAGAGAGATGGGCAGGCGGGGAAGTTCGAGGGTATCGGCGGCACCGTCCTCGCCAACGCCTGCGGGCCTTGTATCGGGCAGTGGCACCGGGAGGACGGATCTTACGGCAAAGCGAACAGCATCATCTCCAGTTACAACCGCAACTTCCCGGGGAGAAACGACGGCAACACCGAGACCCTTTCCTTCCTCGCCAGCCCCGAGGTGGTGACCGCGATGGCGCTCTCGGGGAGGCTCGATTTCAATCCCCTCGCAGACACCATCGAGGACGCATCCGGGAAGGAGTTCCTTCTCGATCCACCCACCGGTCGGAGTTTGCCAGGACGTGGCTTCGTCGCCGACCAGAGTGGTTATGTCGCTCCGCCAGAAGATGGGTCTACCGTCGAGGTCATCGTCGATCCAACCAGTGAACGGCTCCAGCTCCTCGAGCCCTTCGCGGCCCGTGACCCATCGGAATTCGAAGGGATCCCCCTTCTCCTCAAGGCGCACGGCAAGTGCACCACCGACCACATCTCTCCTGCGGGCAAGTGGCTGCGCTTCCGTGGCCACCTCGAGAACATCTCCAGGAACATGTTCCTCGGGGCGATCGACGCTTTTGCCGGTGGGCGGGGAGTGGCGACCGACCCCGACGATGGAGAACTCCGGCCCTTCCATGAAACTGCCGGACGCTACAGGGCTTCCGGTAGAGGATGGGTGGTTGTCGGCGATGAGAACTATGGAGAGGGTTCGAGCCGGGAACACGCCGCGATGTGTCCGAGATTTCTCGGATGTGCGGTGGTGATCGCCCGGAGTTTCGCCCGGATTCACGAAACCAACCTCAAGAAGCAGGCCGTGCTTGCGTTGACCTTCGTCGATCCCGAAGATTACGACAGGGTCGAGGAGGGAGACCGGGTCACCGTCGAGGATCTCACCTCTCTCGCCCCGGGACGGGGGGTCGAGGTGGTCCTTCACCATGCCGATGGCAGGGAGGATCGTGTCAGTACCTGCCACACCCTGAGCGCCAGACAGGTGAAGTGGTTCTGGGCGGGGGCGGCGCTCAACACTCTCGGGGAGGAACTGGGCTGATCCGATCGCCGGGGCGATCGGTTTTTGCGAGCGCTGACGAAACTGTCCTTCCTGACAGCAGTCACCGTCTCCCCGGCAAGGTCTCGAGGATGAAAGCCTTTTTGCTCGAGGTGGTAGGATGGCCTGGAATCATGCCTTCGCTGGAGGGTACACAGGAGGAAGATCAACCCGATCAGGATCATCATGAAGCTACACAACTCCCGAGTCGTCGCTCTCCTGCTCGCCGTCGCCCTTCTCGTGCTGGCACCTGCGGATAGTACTGCCGCCCAGACGGTGACAATTTCTCTCGATACCCCCGCCACAGTGCTGGCCCCAGGGACCACGTTCGATGTCGACATGATCCTGGAAAATCCCGGCGGCGTTACCATCGGAGGCTATCAGAACGCGGTCGGATTCGACCCCGCCGCCCTGTTGCTGCTCGAGGTGATTCTGCCCTCGGAGATTCCGGGTGCTCTCGTCCCTCAGACTTTCGCCTGGAACGCACCTCAACCGGCTGGAGTCGGTGGCAGCACCGGTTGTACCCAGTGGTGGGATGGCCTCGCCCCCGATGCGGTGACGATGGTCGCGGTTCTCGGTCCGGGTGGATTTTCTGGCCAGTCTGCAATCCTGATGCGACTCAGGTTCCAGGTTCAAAACGGTTTCGGGAACGGACCTTCGGTCATCGAACCGATGCTCCCTGACCTCAGTTGTGGTTGGCTCGGGACTCTCGCGGCAGATCTCGATGGAGTGGTGGTACCGACGATCGCCAGCGAACTGGAGGTGATCATCTCCGATATCCCACCGCTGGTGAGCCTCAGCTGTGGGTCAGCAGGGGAGTCGGTCTTCCTCACCTGGCAGGAAGCTGCGCCTTACCATGGGATCAGAATCCGTCGCAATGGGTTTCCCTTTCCCGACCTCCCCGCTGGTGGTGGCGGCTACGAGGATTTCGCCGTCTCTGTCGGTGAGATTCACGAGTATTCCGTCAGTGGAGTGATCGGTGGCATCGAGTCTCCAGCGCTGACCTGTGTTGTGGAAGTGGTCGATGTTCCCGAGCCGCCGATGGCACTCACCTGCAACCCAAGCAATGGCGGCGCACTCCTCCAGTGGCAGAATCCCCTCTCCTGGGATTCGATAGAGGTTGTGCGCGATGGCGTGGTTGTGGCCTCTCTCTCCGGTGATGCCAGCAATTACCTCGATCTAACCGCTCCCGGCGGGATCTCTCTCTTTTATGAAGTGGTCGGGATCTTCCAGGGAGTCGAGAGCGAAACTGCATCGTGCACGGTCGAGATTCCCCTGACTGAAACAGCCTTCATTCGAGGTGATGTCGATGCAGACGGTGTCTTGACCCTCGGTGATCCTGTCACGACCCTCAACCACCTCTTCCTGATGGGATCGATGTCGTGCTCCGATGCTGCGGACGTCAACGATGATGGAACTCTCGACCTCGCCGATGGGATTTTTCTCCTCTCCCACATGTTCACCGGCGGACCTTCGCCCGCTCCTCCCTACCCCGGGCCAGGGGATGACCCGACGGTCGACTCCATCGGCTGTGATCTCGGTTGCATCGCCGCTGGCACCTGTACCAGTGGCGGTGGCGGCGTCGAGATCTGCGACAACGGCATCGATGATGACAGCGATGGCCTGATCGACTGCGCCGATGACGATTGCTCCACCTTCCCCGCATGCAGCGGTGGCGGCGGTGATGGAGATGAATGTTCCGATGCGATCATCGCTCAGATCGGTCTCAACCCGGTGGACACCACGACGATGACGACCAGCAGCGACCTCTATGACGACTTCATCTGCCAGGGTACCTTCCTCGGCTTCCTCAGCCGCGATGCCTGGTACAGCTTTACCTCTCCTGCCACAGGCTTGATGACTGTGAGCACCTGCGGGCTCATCAATTTCGACTCCGATCTCGTCATCTACCAGGGATCATGCGCCTCCCTCGAGCAGATCGGGTGCAATGGCGATGGGACCGGGTCCAACTGCTCCTCATACCAATCGGAACTGGAAAATGTTCCCGTCTTCTCGGGTGAGGTCTACCTGATCCGTATTGGAGGCTGGGATTCGGGCCAGAGCGGGACAGGCTATCTGGAGATCACCGTCGACTAGGAAACGGCGAGTCTTCGAGGCGAAAGTTGGAGATCTGCCGCAGGGGCTCCGATCCGCTCCAGGCGACCGCGGCACGCAACCCTTCCTCGACATCGATGGTCTTCAACTGCCAGTTTCCTCTCTCATCTCCCGGAAGCCGAGTGTCGAGAAGTCGGGCCCCCCGGTCGGGATCGACCTCGACATCGAAAGAGGTGAGAGGAACGGTGAGACCCCCTCCATGGGCCTTGAGAAACGCTTCCTTGCACGTCCAGACGTGGAAGAAGGAGGGCCGCAGGCGCTCCTCGTGGATGGTCGAGAACTGCGCCTGTTCACTGCTGCTGAACACCCTCCGGGCGAGGCGAAGGACATCGATCTCCGGGCGGATCCTCTCCAGGTCGACGCCGAGGATGCCATCGCTGGTGAGGGCGAGGAGCCCCTCGTCGCCGGTGTGGGAGACGTTGAAGGCGATGCGGTGCTCGTCT
>DQQH01000022.1 GCA_015664425.1 Planctomycetota bacterium | reverse complement strand
TCCGCGAGCTTCTCGACGACGATCAGTGGGCTTTCCTCAAGGAGCACCTCGATCTCGATTTTTGCCTGGAGGGGCTCGATCACGGCCGCTACCGGACAAACCTCTACCGCCAGCGCAAGGGTTTCGAGGTGATCTTCCGTGTCATCCCTGATCAGGTTCCGAGCCTCGAGAGCCTCCATCTGCCGGAAGTTCTCGCGCGCTTCACCAGGTACAACCAGGGAATTGTGCTGATCACGGGGCCCGCGGGTTGTGGAAAGTCAGCGACGATGGCGGCTCTCCTCGACATCATCAACCAGGAACGGAAAGACCACATCGTCACCGTCGAGGACCCCATCGAATACCTCTTCGAGCCAAAGAATTGCAACGTCAACCAGCGCCATGTCCGGCGCCACACGGCGAATTTCGCAACCGCCCTCCGGTCGGCGATGCGTGCCGACCCCGATGTGATCATGGTGGGGGAGATGCGGGATCTGGAGACGATCTCGATGGCGATCACCGCCGCCGAGACTGGGCATCTGGTCCTGGCGACCCTTCATACCACCAACGCAGTGAGATCCATCGACCGCCTGATCGACGTTTTCCCTCCGAAGGAACAGGAGCAGATCCGCGCGATGGTATCCGAGTCGATGAGAGGCGTCATCTCCCAGCAACTGATTCCCCGTGCTGACGGCCTTGGCCGTGAGCCGGCGCTGGAGATCATGATCGCAACTCCAGCGGTCGGGAACCTGATTCGCGAGAGGCGGACCTTCCAGCTCCTGTCCGTGCTCCAGACGGGGAAGAAGTTGGGAATGACGACGATGGATGACTCGATCCGGAAGTTGCTGAACCAGGGAGTGATCACCCGGGAACGAGCCCTATTCCACTCAGAGAACCCCCGATCATTCTCGAAGTAGGAGCCGACGATGGGAACTCTCAAGATTGACCGTTATCTCGAGAAGATTATCGAGATCGATGGGTCAGACCTTCATGTCTCCTCGGGGATGCCACCCAAGATCCGTGTCCACGGAGAACTCAGGGAGATTTCGAAGAAACCCTTCAACAACGAGCAGGTGGAAGCCCTGTTGCTGCCCGCTCTCGATGACCGCAGACGCGCCATGTTCGAGGAACGCAAAGATCTCGACTGGGCCTACGCGATGCCAGGAGTGGCTCGTTTCCGTTGCAGTTATTTTCGCCAGCAACACGGGATGGGGGGAGTGTTCAGGCTGATCCCCGAGAAGATCAAACCAGTGGAAGATCTCGGAGTTCCCAAGCACGTCGAGCGGTTCTGCGAGATGCGTAACGGGCTGGTACTTTGCACCGGTCCCACCGGATCGGGAAAGTCGACGACCCTCGCCGCCCTGGTCGACTACATCAACCGCAACCACTCGCGCCATATCGTTACCATCGAGGAACCGATCGAGTTCGTTCACGTCAACAAGAAATCGCAGATCACCCAGCGTGAGATCGGAATCGACAGCGAGTCCTTCTCCCAGGCGTTGCGCAGCGTCAGCAGGCAGGACCCGGATGTAGTTCTCGTCGGCGAACTGAGAGATCTCGAGACGATCGGACTCGCCATCACTGCCGCCGAGATGGGTTATCTGGTCTTCGCCACCCTTCACACCAACAGCGCAGCAAAAACGATCGACCGGATCATCGACGTTTTTCCCGAGGACCAGCAGAACCAGGTCCGGACGATGCTCTCTACCTCCCTCAAGGGGGTGATCGCCCAGTTCCTGATTCCACGCAAGGACGGCAAGGGAAGAGCGGTCGTCAACGAGTTGCTCTTCCCCACCGGTTCATTGCCCAACATCATCCGCGAGGGTGCGATCCACAAGATCGTCTCCCTCATCGAGGGTGGTCGCGGACTCGGGATGCAGTTGATGGACGACTCGATTCTGGCCAGGTACAAGGAGGGTGCTATCAGTGGCGAGATCGCCCACCGCTGGGCATTCGACAAGAGGCGTTTCCAGAACCTCGTGAAGAGGTAAGCCGATGCCGGGTCCCGACCGGATTCTTGTCAGGCTGCCGACCTGGGTCGGCGATGCCGTCATGGCGACCCCCGCCCTCAGAGCCCTGCGCCGCCGCTTTCCCGAAACCGAGATGATCTTGATGGGGCGGGCCTCTCTCGAACCCCTACTAGCTGGCGGGAATCTCTTCGATCGGTACCTGCCGGTTGCCAGCGGGCGCGGCCGCGTCGGCGAGAACATAGCTAGACTGCGCACCTGCCAGGCGGACATCGCCATCCTCTTGCCGCATTCCTTCAGAAGTGCCTGGGAAACCTGGTGGGGAAAGATTCCGCGTCGCCTGGGATACGCTCGCGAATTACGGGGAGCGCTGCTCACCGATGCCCTCATCCCTCATCGCTCAGGTGGCAAGATCGTGCCGGTGCCGATGCACCACCAGTACCTCGAGCTGGTGGCGATCCTCGGAGCCGCTGGCGATGGCGTCGGTCCTCTTCTCGCCATCGACGAGGGAGTCGAAGCCCGCGGCCTCGAACGGCTCGCTGCCATCGGGGTTTCCGGGGAGGGTCGCTGGATTGGCATTCACCCCGGTGCTTCCTTCGGTCCCTCGAAGGTCTACCCCCTGCCACGCCTCGCCGAGGTCGCTCGTCGCCTGCGCGCCGAGGAAGAGGTAGGCATCGTGATCACCTGTGGCCCGGGAGAGGAGGACCTCGCCGCCGAGCTGGAAAATCTGATCGGAGGGGAGGTGGTCAGCCTGTCTGAGAATTTGTGGCCCCTCGATGAGTTCAAGGTTCTTGTGCGCCATCTCGATTTGCTGGTGACGGGAGACACCGGGCCGCGACACATCGCAGCGGGTCTCGGGGTGCCTCAACTGGTTCTTATGGGACCCACCGATCCGCGCTATTCAGCCGCGTTCCTCGAGAAGACGGTGGTGGTTCGCAAGGACGTCCCGTGCGGCCCCTGCCAGCTGAAGGTCTGTCCTCTCGACCATCGCTGCATGACGGAGATCAGCCCCGAGGAGGTGATCTCTGCCTCCAAGCAACTGCTCGCCACGGTGACCGGAGCCTAGCTGGCTGGCGACGCTCCGACCGCTGCTGCAACCTGCTGCCCGACCCCTGCCATCACTCTCGAGAGTTCGCAGGATGGGTCGAGTACCGACGAGGGGGTGCCATCATCTCCAGCACGCATATAGGCTGGATCGAGGGGGATCTGGCCGAGGAGGGTGGTGCCGAATTTATTGGCAGCAGCTTCGCCTCCTCCAGCGGAAAAGATCTCGGTTTTCTCGCCACAGTGGGGGCAGTGGAAGACGCTCATATTCTCGACGATCCCGATGATGGGAACCTCGACACGAGAAAACATCTGGATGCCACGGTGGACATCGAGAAGAGCCACGTCCTGGGGAGTGGTGACGATGACTCCACCGCTGAGGGAGACCGACTGGACCAGGGTGAGCTGGGCGTCGCCGGTTCCTGGTGGCAGGTCGAGAATGAGAAAATCAAGTTCTCCCCATTCCACCTGGAATAAAAATTGACGGAGGAGGCCAGTGACCATCGGCCCGCGCCAGATGACAGGAGAGTCCTCTTCGAGAAGATAGCCGATCGACATCGTCACGATGCCAAAGCGTTCGAGGGGGACGATCGTGTTGCGATCGGTCGCCTGGGGCCGCGATCCCTCTGTCCCCAGCATCTTGGGGGTGGACGGTCCGTAGACATCGGCATCGAGGAGTCCGACGCTGAAGCCGAGATTGCGCAGCTGGATCGCGAGATTGACTGCCACCGTCGACTTTCCGACACCACCCTTGCCACTGGCGACGGCGACGATGTGCTTCACCCCGGGAACTTCCTGGGCTCCGACGCTCGAGGGGCCCCCTGGAGCCGGTGAATCGGTCTTCTCGGGAGCCTTCTGGAGAATCTGGACCCGTTCGACTCCGTCGATCGCTGAGACCACTTGCTCCAGCTGTTCCTTGATCTTTTCGGCATGGACGGAGATTTCCTTGGAGAACTCGACAACCACGGTCACCTCACCATCGCGGGCGATGACGCGCTGGATGCAGCCCGCTTTGATGACGTTGGTCGGCGTTCCGGGGATGGGGACGCCTGCGAGCACCTCCTGGACGCTGTCGAGTACACGCTGCTTGTCGAAAGCCAAGAATTCCCCCTTTTAGAACGCTGCCATTGGAAGTGATCAATTTTGGTGATTGTAAGTGCCAGCGCCTGTGTAGGAAACACGCCTTGAGACAGAATAGTCGATTGGTAAGGAAGAGTCTTCGAAACCGAGCAGAGCGGGGAGTAACTTCAGGTGATAACATCGCCATGTCATGCACGCGTCGTTGGTCGACGTTTTGGGGCAGCAAACCACCGGAAATGGGGTTTTTTGCCCAGGAATATTGTTCTGCGCGCCTCCATTTGGCGCCAAGGCCGGATTCCTCCCTGGGGAGGAAGTTGGCACGGGAGTTGTATCCATCAAAGGCAGACAACGAGTCCGAATGTCGACACCGATTGGTGGAAGGAGGGCCCGTGGCAAAGATCCGCAGCTACTCAGCCGAGCAGGTCCTCGATCTCATCGGCACCAACCGAGGCTTGCTCCTGGTCCACTTCGGCTCCCCTCTGGCGTCTTCCTCTGATTTCGTTTGTAAGGAGCTCGAGATCCTCATGGATGGTTTCATCGGCCGGGTTGGATTTGCCAATGTCGAGCTCCCCCTCCAGGACATCGATCTGCTCAGACGATATTCCATCGAAGAAATACCGACCCTGATCCTCTTTTCAGGTTGCGTGGAAGTCGAACGCCTGACCCAGATCTTCCTTCCCAACGAACTCAGGGATTTTCTCGAGAACTGCTGTTCCTACCACCTCAGGCAGAATCCCTCCGACGGGTAATCCCCCATCGAGCCTTTGCAACGCCTTGCAGCGGCATCCGTCTATTAGTAGAGAGCGGGAACTGGATCGCCCTCATCGGCGTTCTCGGGTTGTACGCCGAAAGTAGTGCCGAAATCGGCCCTCTTCACGATGGCCAAAGATGTATTGATGAAAGAACTAACTAGGGTCACAATACCTACCTCTTTTCCCACCTCAGAGCCCATGGGGCGCCGCTGGTATCCTCTGCCAGGGGGGCCCCTTTTTTTCCCACCACGCCGACAGCGAAATCTGCCAGTTAGACCGCGGGTATTGCCCGGGGAATAGGCAGCCGGGGCCCGAAAGGGTGCCTTGAAGGGGTGTGATGCTGCCGCAGGGTTGGTGTGATCAGGAGGCGTCCCGGGCGCTTGCGAGATAATCCCCCAGAAGATGGAACTGGCGGTGAAGGTCGTGCTCGTCACCTCCGAAGGGGCTCTTGAAGAAGAGCGACAGGTGGGGCTGGGGTCCCGATTCCTGACGCAGTTTCGCCAGCAACAGCATTCGCGCCAGGTCGATGACGAGAGGGGCGGCAAGGATCGAATCGCAACCTTGCCAGGTGAACTGCAGCGACATCCGGTGACCGAGGAACCCTTCGAAGTGGATGAAATCCCAGGCGGTCTTGTTATCGCCGAGGCTGGGGACGTAATCGATCGTCACCTTGCTGTGAAGGGGGTATCCGAGGTAGTCGCGCAGCAACTGGTCCTTCGAAGCGACCTTGGTGCTCCGGTTCGCCTCGTGGGCGAGGATTTCCCCATCGCGGTCGCCGAGCAGGTTGTAACCCTGCCAGCTGAGGATCTTCAGGTTGCGGTACTTGAACATCGGAGCGAGGGCCGATTTGACCAGCGTTTCCCCTGTCTTGCCGTCGGAGCCCATGAACGGTACTGCGGCTTCTTCGAGCAGCTGGGCGATCGCCGGCAGGAGAGCGCCGGGGGAGGGGGTGAAGTTGAGAAAGGGACAGCCGAGGCGGGCCGCCGCCATGGCGTAGAGGGTGCTGGCGAGGAAGGGGGTTCCGTCGCCGGCGGCGAGGTGTTCTTCGAGTTTCGACGACACCTCGTGGGCGGGGTGAGGTTCGGGAGCAGGTTCCGTCGAGGCGACGAAGACGACCACCACCTCGTCGAGACGATTCTCTTCCTTGAACCGGTTCAGATCGACGAGGATCCGCTCGAGAGCGAGTCGCGGGTCGGTGAAGTTGACCTGGTCGTGAAGCCCTTCGAGGCCGCTGATCGCCGGCCCGCTGTTGAAGAGAACCCCCGGCTCGATGCGACCGTCGATCTGCTCCAGGTCATCCTGCACCGTCTCGAGGAGTTCGATGGAGAGGCTACCGTTGTCTCGAGCGATCTGGCGGGCGGCGGAGACGAGAGACTCATCGCGGATCTCGTGTCCACCGAGGACCAGAGATTTCAGCGGCGGAAGTTGCACGCCATCGAAGATGGGGCTGCTGCTGACCAGTCCAGATGGGGGGATGGCCTCTCTCTGAAGGGCAGAGAGTCCGCAGGCGAGTGTCGTTGAGACACCCCCGCAGGCACCGACCAACCAGATACCGTAACTCCTCATCGGCGGGACCTTCGACGTGGGAGAACACCGGTGCGAGAGACCGCGGAACCCGCTTTCTCGCATGAACTTTCAAGAGGATAGGGGCGGGGACTCACAGCCTATCGACGGCGCGTCTTGCGGCGTTGATCCTTGACCACCTGCTTGCGCTCCTTCTTGCGGAGGAGCTTCTCTTGCTCCCGAGCGCGACGTCTGCGCGCCTCCGATGGCTTCTCGTAATAACTACGCTTCTTGATTTCCTTGAGGAGGCCTTCTTTTGCGACCGTTCGCTTGAAGCGCTGCAGGAGCTTTTCGGGACTCTCCCCGCTGCGCAGGGTGACGCGGATCAAACCAGATGTTCCTTCCAGCGGTGCCAGATCGTCTCTGATCGGGCGACCAGCGGGCAGGCGGCGACTGACAACAGTCAACGACCCCGCACCACATGAACCGGAAAGTGTAGGAGGAGGGTGCTTCCCTGGCAAGGGCAGGAAATCCAGATCCACGAGTGTGCGCCCTTGCTGGCGCCGCTGGGATCCCCTAGAAAGCGAGGGGAAAGGGGGCTCGTGGACGCTCCCAGCAGGCAAGCCCCAGGGACCGTCCCCCCTGTTTCTGGCCCGGTTTCGCTGGCTCTTGGAGCGCTGGCGGGGTTCGCGGTCATCCTAACTATTCCTCCCTGGCCGCTGCCGGCGTTGGCGATGGTGGCCGCAGCCCCGCTCCTGTCGCGGGCGATTGCCGGTGCTTCCTTTCGCCGGGTGCTCGCGACCGGAGCGGTCTTCGCCATCGCCATCGAGACTCTCGGCTTCTACTGGATCCCCGCCACCATCACGACCTTCTACTCGGTCTACTTCTCCGCTGGCGAGGCCCCCTCCACCGTCGCTCTCCTCCTCGCAGGGGTCGCCTATCTCCTCTGGTGTGTCGCAGAATCTGCAGCCTGGATTCTGTGGACGCTGGCGCTCTGGCGGCCGCCGCGATCTCCCTGGCTCGTCGGCCTCTGGGGTGGCGGCACCTTCGCTCTGGTCGAATGGCTGTGGCCGCGGGTCTTTCCCTGGTCGTGGGGAACCAGCTTCGCCCAGGATCCCTCGACGTGGGGTGGGCTTTACTTTCTCGGTGTCGAGGGTTGCGCCTTCATCGTTGTCGCCGGCTCCCTGTGGCTCAGCGAGGCACTGAAGGGTGGCACGCTCCATCGCCGTCAGCGGGTTCTCCTCGCCGTTGTCGGCCTGCTCTTCTGCTTCAGCCCGTGGTGGATTCCCTCTCCGCCTTCAGAAGTTGAGACGCAGCCGATGTCAATCGGGGTGGTGCAGCCGGGGATATCCCTCGAGCGGCGCCACTCTCACGATCTCGAGGAACGCCTCGGCGTTCTGCGAGAGATCGAGGAGGCGATCACCCAGTTGAGCGCCGACGGACCCCTCGATCTCATCGTCATCTCCGAGGGGATGCTGCCCTTCGCCTGGAGCGATGAGATGGTCGGAAGGTGGGCACGCGAGCGCGTCAGCGGGCCACTCCTCATCGGAGGTTTCGGAGAGGGGAAGGGAGGGCGGTTGACCAACCGGGCATTCCTCCTTCAGCCTCCGCCTCGCGGGGGTGGCGAGGGGAGTGGCGGCCATTCCATCGGGTTCTACGACAAGAAGCATCTCCTCGCCTTCGGTGAACGGATCCCGATGCGTGGCCTGCTCGAGGCGCTGGGAGTTCCCCTGCCCGCCGCTGACCTCGTCGCCGGTGAGTTGAGCGGCGTCTTCGATGTCAACGAGGTGAAGGTTGGAGTTTCCATCTGCTACGAGGGGACCCTGCGGTCGACCGGCAGCGAGTTGCGTTCGGGAGGAGCGGTCGTTCACTTCAACATCACCGAGGACCTCTGGTACGGGAAATCGGCAGAGCCCCAGCAGCACCTCCTTCTCGCCACGGCGCGCGCCATCGAAGCGGGAGTTCCTCTCCTGCGCGTCACCAACGGAGGCATCAGCGCCTGGGTCGATCCCTATCTCGGATCGTCGCGGGTCATAGGCGGACTGGGGGAGAGGGTCCTCTGGCGCGGGGTGATCGACGTGCCGAAATCCCTCCCCAGGCCGGGGGTTCCCTGGTCCCGGAAGAGCGTCGCTATCCTTCCGCTGCTGGCCCTCCTGTGGGCGCTGTGGCGTCTCTGGAGGGCTTTCTCGGGCAATACAAAAGCCCTCTAAAGGTCCTCCTCTGTGCTTCCGATAACTCCTCATGGAACCCGACGAGAAGGGTTCCGTTGGACTGCCCGTCCAGGGAGGAGCGAGCCTTGCGCAGCTTCGAAATCTGGAAATACTTTTTGATCCTACTCCTCGTTCCCGCATTGCATGGTGGAGAGTCGAACGAATTCGCACGCCGACCTCTCGATCTGCCGTCCGGGGGACGGGGTGCGGACAGCGAGGATGAGGAGATACCCGAGACGATCGTCTTCTACGGCGATCAGTACGAGGGCAACGCTTTCTTCTGGGTTCTCGACCGTTCCGGTTCGATGATGCTAGGGGGCAGGCTCGATGGGCTCAAGGAAGAGATGATCTCGGCGATCGACCAGCTGTCGTCGACCGCAGAGTTCGGCATGGTTTCATTCTCATGGGATTTCGATCTCTTCTCGCCCTTGCCCGTCAGGGCCACCAGCCACCAGCGCCTGGCGGCAGCGGAGTGGGTCCACCAGTTGACCCCGTCGGGTCCGACCTTCCTGCTTCAAGCGACAGAGGAGTGCCTCGCCCTCGCTTCGATGAGCCACAGGAACCGGCGCACGATGATCATCGTCGGGGATGGTGAGCCGAGCGGGCCGGGGATCGCCGAGACCCTCGAGGGGATCATCAGCGCCAACGCCGAGATGTTGCCGATCAACACCATCCTGGTCGGTGACTCGAACCTCGGTTTTGACTTCTTCAACACCCTCGCCGGCCTGACCGGCGGAAATTTCCGCCACCATCCCTGAAGTCGACCCGGAATGAAGCAGGAACTGCCGCGATTCAGGTCGTAAGCCGTTCGGATTTGAGCAATCCCGCCAACCTAGCAGGGCACAGTGACTGAAGTGACCCTTGTGAATTTCTTTTAAAAGTCTTTGAATCCAGGGGTTATGAAAATTCCTGGGTCGTTTTCTGGAGACGCCAGTTTCTGGCACGAGTTGTGCAAGTTAAGTGTTGAGCGGGCAGGTTGCAGACCTCTTGCTCCGTTGAAACAGACACCTCCTTACGAAGCGCCCCCGGGGTCCTAGATCTCGGGGGCTATTTTTTTGCCCGCGGCGGATGGCCGCACCCGTCTCTCCTGTCCCTCCTGCCTCCGGGATCACCCCTGGGCCCATCGCCGTCGGTGTCGGACCCAATCCTGGAGATTTTCTGCCGCCGTCAATCGCCGGGAATCCCTGTATACACCTGGAATTCCGGCGCCCAATCGCTATCAGAGGGGTAGGGTTGACTCCTGCGGCGGCTTGACATGCAGATATAATGCCGTAAAATAGAATTTCCATAGGTTGTTCTGTGGTAAGGGTTTGCGGTACCTTTTCTGGGCCAGGAGTGCCCCGAGGTTGCCTCACCCGGCGGTTTTTCTGCGAGAGGAGTCGGTCGTTGAGGCTCGACGTCGGTCTGTTCCAGTCTCAGGTGCAGAAACAGATCCTGTCGCCGCAGATGATCCAGTCGATGGAGATCCTCTGCCTCAACTCCCAGCAGCTCGAGGAACGGATCGAGAGCGCTCTCGAGGAGAACATCGCCCTCGAACTCGCTGAGGATTCCGAGGGCGAGAGCGCCAAGGATTCGGGCATTGCCGGTGAAGACAAGGAGGTGGAATCCTCCGAAGGAGGGGATGCCGAACTCAAGCAACTCGAGGAGCGCTACGAACACCTCGCCGACTACCAGGCCGACGATTACTATTCCGACCCTGGGCGCACCTCTTCCCGTTCCGGCTCCATCGATGATGATGATCGCTTCGAGGCTCTCCAGAACGCCGAGGGACGTCCCGAGACGCTTCAGGAATACCTCGTCACTCAACTCCGCCTCAAGAGCAAACTGCCTCCCCGGCTGTTGGCGCTGAGCGAAGAGGTCATCTTCAGCATCGATTCCAGAGGTTTTCTCCTCTACCCCGTTGCCGAAATTGTCGCCGGCCTCCAGCAGCAACTGGAAGGGGTCGAGCCCGATCCTCGGCTCTCTCCCCCGCCGACCCTCGAAGAGGTCACCGTGGCTCTGCAACTGGTCAGGTCCCTCGATCCGCCCGGGGTCGGTGCCACCGATCTGGGGGAGTGCCTGATCCTCCAGCTGGAGCTCGATCCGGGGGATTATCCCTTCGAGATCTCCCTGATCAGGGAGCACCTGGGTGACATCGCGAAGAACCGCCTGCCGCAGATCGCCAAGGCGACGGGGCATTCCATCCCGGAGGTCCAGGAAGCGATCGAGATCATCCGCGCCCTCAATCCCATTCCGGGGAGGGCGTTTGAATCGAGCCGCACTTCAGCGGTGACTCCGGATGTGATCATCGATGAGGATGAGAATGGCGAATTGCAGGTTCAGGTGAGTGGTGGACGGATCCCGAAGGTTCGAGTTTCCCCCCTCTACCGTGAACTTCTCAAGCAATCGCGCAAGGATCCCGAGGTTCGCAAGTACCTCCGCACTCGTATCGAGAATGCCGAATGGCTTCTCAGTGCGATTCACCAGCGTCAGAGCACACTCCAGCGGGTCGCCGAGGAAGTGGTGAAGCACCAGGAGGATTTCTTCCGCAAGGGAGATCGTTTCCTGCGGCCGCTGAAGATGCAGGACATCGCCGAGAAGATTGGCGTCAACGTCTCGACAGTCAGCCGTGCCATCGCAGGAAAGTTCTTCCAAGCTCCGGGGATGGTTCGCGACCTTCGTGGGCTCTTCACCGGCGGAACCGTGCGCGACGATGGGGCCGAGGAGTCTCGAGCCGGTATTATCGCTCGCATTCAGGATCTGCTCGAGGGGGAAGACAAGAAGAAGCCCCTCTCGGACTCCAAGATTGTCCTTCTGCTCGCAAAGAGCGGGATCCACATCTCCAGACGTACCGTCACCAAGTACCGGGAAGCAGAGGGAATCCCCTCATCTCGGGAGCGGCGCACCTTCTGAGTCGATGCTGCAACGACCTCGATTTCTCCCCGTCCCACCCCGTGACACAATGCCGTCTTGTATGGCAGACTGGAGCCATCGACGGTGCCACTAGGCTGAAGATGAGGCGAGATTTCGGGGAGCGAGACGAGCGATGATAGAGGTTGTACACCTCAGCAAGAGTTACGGCCGGCATCGGGCGCTCGACTCCGTTTCCTTCCTAATCGATAAGGGAACCATCGCTGGCTTCCTCGGCCCCAATGGTGCCGGCAAGACGACGACGATGAGGATCCTCACCGCCTTCACCCGGCCAGATCCGCAAACAGGGAGTGTGACGGTTGCCGGGATCGATGTCCTTAAATCCCCGCAGGTGGCGTGTTCCAGAATCGGGTACCTGCCCGAGGGCGTTCCCCTTCCCGGCGAACTCCGTGTGATCGAGTACCTCCGCCACCGTGCGGACCTCAAGAGAGTCGGGAAAAGGAAGGCCCGGGAGGTGTCGAGAGTGGTGGCCGAATGCGATCTGGAGCAGGTCTCCAGCCGCCTCGTCGGCACACTCTCCAAGGGGTTTCGCCAGCGGGTCGGGCTCGCCGATGCCCTCCTCGGAGATCCCGAAGTCCTCATCCTCGATGAACCGACCAGTGGTCTCGACCCCCGGCAGGCGACCGAGGTGCGGTCGCTGATCTCTTCACTGGCTGGGCGCCGCACCGTCCTTCTCTCCAGCCATATTATCGGGGAGGTGGAACAGGTCTGCGACCGGGTGGTGATCCTTGCAGGGGGAAAGGTACGCCTCGATGAGAGCCGGAGAGGCTGGCAGCGTCGTCTGCAAGATTCTGGAAGCCTCACCATCGAGGTCGCAGATCCGCCAGCAGACATCAAAAAGCAGTTGCGGTCCCTTCCCGATATCCTCTCGGTATCCGGCGGCAGCGGAGTCTTCCAGTTGAGGTGCCGTGGGGACCAGAGGGAGGGGATCCTCCGCGCCGCGACGGAGGCACACTGGCGTGTTCTCGAGCTCAGGAGTGACCTGGTTTCTCTCGAATCGGTATTCCTTGAGAGTACCGGTGAGCCGATCGAGGGGAAGGACCACGATGGTTAGGCTGGTGAGCCTTTATCGCCGCGAACTTCTCGGCCTCTTTGTCTCACCGGTGGCGTGGATCATCCTGTTCATCTTCCTTCTCACCAACGGGGCGACATTCACCTTTTATCTCTTCGCCCTCGACGGCGACACGTCGGCGCTCCTCGCCAGCCAGTACGGAAGCATCAGTTTCTGGTTCCTGATGGTGTTGATCCCTCCTCTTCTGACGATGCGGAGCTTCGCCGAGGAGCGGCGCTCGGGAACCTTCGAGATGCTGGTGACCACCGGCATCGGTGACGGAACCCTGGTGGTTGCCAAGTTCCTCTCCGCCTGGTCCTTTTTCATCTTCCTGTGGGCGACCCTCCTCCCCCTGTGGATCCTGGTGGCTCGCTTCGGCACCCTCGACACGGGGATACTGCTGACCATTCATCTCGGCCTGCTTCTGGTTGGTGCGCTCTTCTGTGCCGCCGGGATTCTCGCTTCCTCGATCTCCTCGAGTGCCCTTATCGCCGCAGGAGTGGGGATGGTTCTCGATCTCGGCTTCTTCTTCGTCAACTACCTGCGAGGACTCTTCCCCGCGGGGTCCCTCGAGATTCGCTACCTGGAATATGTCAGTCCCCTCTATCACTTCTCGAGCGACTTCCAGCTGGGAATCTTCGACGTCCGTTACCTCGTCCTCTACCTGACCGTGGCATCGATGCTCCTCTTCCTGGCGGTGAAGGTCCTGGAGAGGAGGCGCTGGTGGTGAAACTGTCGCTCCCGGACCGAGTCACAACCACCTTGCACCTGTGTGTGCAATTGACCGCTGCAGTGTGGCTCCTCTGGGTCTCCAACGCCTGGGCGTTCCATCATTCCTGGCGCCACGACTTGACACGGGAACGCACCTACGCTCTCTCGGAGGAGACGCACAATTATCTCGCGCAGTTGCCCGCACCTGTGGAGGTGATCGTTCCCTACAGTTTCGGGCCCAGCACCGCCGGCAGACTCCAGAAGCGTGTCTTCTCCCGGGGCCTTCGCTACCTCGGTGAGATCGCCCTGGCGTCGTCGGCGGTGACGATTCGCGAGATTGTCGACATCGGTCGAGACCCGGCTCACTGGAAAGATGTCCAGGAGAGGTTCGGCATCGACCAGCACAACAAGATCCACCTCTTCAGCGGCGAGAAACGCAGCGCCATCTCCCTCGATGACCTGGCGGATTTCCGCTTTCCCTCTCCGATGGAACCGGCAGGAAGGGGCAGTATCGTTCGCGAGAGGGTTCCCGAGGCGATCCTCGCGGGGCTGCGTCGGGTCAGCATCGGTTGCCCCGAGACGATTCTCTTTTCCCAGGGGAGCGGGGAACTCTCCCTCGAGGAGCCTTGGGGCGGGTTCAGCATGAGGCAACTCGAGCGCGATCTGAAAGATCGCGGCTACCAGGTTGGAACCGTCGACCTGCCGACGATGGGGGAGGTTCCCGAGGAGTGCTCGCTGCTGGTGGTCGTCGGAGGTGGAATCGGTGCCTTCTCCGGCCTGGGAGAGACCGCGACCTGGGCGGTCGACTCCTATCTGAAAGAGGGCGGAAGCCTGCTCCTGCTCCTCCCGGGACAGACCTCGAGCGGCCTCGAATCGACCCTGGCAGAGCACGGGATCGTCGCCGACGAGGGACGGGTGGCTGTGCTCGGGCCGGTTCCCGGCGGTGCGACGATGGAGACGACGGCGTTGATCGCGCGGCGAGTTTCCGACACCCACCCCATCACTCGAGGGATTTCCGCCCGCAACTTCAAGGCACGTCTGCGGGACTTCCGGCCGCTCATCGTCAGTGAAGGTGCGACGACAATTCTCGCCAGCGATCCGGAGTGCTGGATCGAACGGGATTTCGCGATCCGTCGCGATGCCGATGAGTCCCAGGAGATCGTTCCCCTGGTGGCGGTCTCGGGGGGGGAAGGCGAATCTCGCATCGCGGTCTTCGGTTCGTGGAATGTCGCCCTCGATCGGTTCCACAGCGGAGATCTGA
>DQQH01000128.1 GCA_015664425.1 Planctomycetota bacterium | reverse complement strand
TCGGGGTCGACGCCATCGTCACACAGACCGTCGTTGTCGAAATCGGTCGGTGTGCTGGCGTTGTCCAGGGGGTCGCTACCGCAGATTATTTCGTCGGCGTCGCTGAAGCCGTCGCCGTCATCATCGGTGTCGCCGGCGTCGCAGCTGCCGTCGCTGTCGGTGTCGGTGCCGTCGTTGGCGGGATCGTAAGAGCCGTTGGTGCAGTCGTCGCAGGTATCACCGTCGGTGTCCGAGCAGACGTTGGCGTTGTTGTCGTCGGTGTCGGCGCCATCGAGCGCCCCGTCGTTGTCGTCATCGGGGTCGACGCCATCGTCACACAGACCGTCGTTGTCGAAATCGGTCGGTGTGCTGGCGTTGTCCAGGGGGTCGCTACCGCAGGTTGTTTCGTCGGCGTCGCTCCAGGTGTCGCCGTCATCATCGGTGTCGCCGGCGTTGCAGGTGCCGTCGCTGTCGGTGTCGATGCCGTCGTTGGCGACGTCGAAGGTTCCGTTGCTGCAGTCGTCGCAAGTATCACCGTCGGTGTCCGAGCAGACTTTGGCGTTGTTGTCGTCGCTGTCGTCGCCATCGAGCGCCCCGTCGTTGTCGTCGTCGGGGTCGACGCCATTGTCACACAGACCGTCGTTGTCGAAATCGGTCGGTATGCTGGTGTTGTCGAGGGGGTCGGTGCCGCAGATTCCCTCGTCGGTGTCGCTGAAGCCGTCGTCGTCATCGTCGCTGTCGCAAGCATTGATGATTTTGTCGCCGTCAGTGTCCAGCTGGCAGCTGTCTGGCACGCCATTGGTGTCGCAGTCTTGAGATTCGCCGTTGGTGATGTTGCAGGTGTCGTTAATTCCGTCACCGTTGCAGTCAGGCTCGCACTCGTCGAGAATCTCGTTTTCGTCGCAGTCGGTTGCACCCAGAAGGAGTTCGCACGAGTCGAGGAGATCGTTGTTGTTGCAGTCGGTGACGGAGTTGGTCTCACAGTCATCGGGAATCCCGTTGCCGTTGCAATCCTTGTGGGTTCCGTTCAGGAGGTCGCAAGGGTCAGCAACCCCGTTGCCGTTGCAATCGGCCTCGCAGTTGTCTGGAAGACCGTCGCTATTGCAGTCGCCCGCCAGACCATTGGCGATTTCGTATGCGTCGGAGGCGTTGTCGCAATCGCAATCGGGATCGCCGAGGTTCCCCAGCGGTGGATTGAGATGCATTGTGTTCACAACACATCCCCCCCCGAAGGGCATCGCGCCCGTTGCCATGTCCGGCAGAATCGGGAAGGTCGGGAGTGTCAGGATCATCGTCGGGCTGGCCGTTGCCGTTATTGGCGCAACGCAAACCAGGAGTGCCACGACAAGGGCGAGTAGCAACCCGCTACAGTTGGAAACGGAAGTACGACAATTTGCTGACGCATCGCGGGCCCAGCCCGGTTGGAAGATCGCGGACATTCGACACCTCCCCGGATATCACCCCCGGCCCATCAACCATCGGACACATCGATCCGATGGCAAAAAGACTGCCGGTGAATACCCCGTTTGTTTGCGATAAGAAGGGCTTCGCCCGAAAACGAAGCACACCCCCCTAAACTTGACTCAATCATTCAGAACCCAAATTGAATTCTTGTCTAGAATTCGTCCAGAGCGACCAAATCTAACCTAGGCCATTGGCCCGGTCAACTCTTCCAAAGCAGAGGTCAGCCCTTGAAACCCATTGATTACAAGTGATTACGAAAACTGACCTGTTTCCATCGCCTTGGTTACTGTTCGTAAACAGGAAGAGAGGGGGTGGTGACACGATGTCGCCGTCAAACCGTTCCCCAGTCCTTCCCAGAACCACTTTCCTCGAAGCGAGATAGGGCGCTCTAAACCGATTCATGGTCGGATTGCAGGAGCACTTACAACAGTCGGAAGCGCCGACCACATCTTCCGGTTTATAAATATAGTGTACAAAACTTCATCTCTTGTGAAAATTTACGGAAGACTGTATTCCGCTAACAGTTACAAAAAATTGGGCCTAGCGGAGAGATTTTAACTCAAAGAGCAGGCTGAGCGCCTCCAGTGGAGTCATCCCCTCGAGGTCCACACCGTCGAGACGGGAAACCACCTCGTCGCCGCGGGAAGAGAAGAGATCGGGCTGGAGAAGGCTCTCGGGCCCTTCCTGAGGGGCGAACTCCACCCGAGAAGCACCGACTGTATCCCCTCGCAGGGGGTGACGTTCACCCTCGAGGGCGGCGAGAATCTCTCGTGCTCTCTCGAGAACCCCTTCTGGAAGCCCCGCCAGGCGGGCCACGTAGATGCCATAGGCCCGGTCGGTGCCTCCGGCGACGATGCGGTGGAGGAAGACGATTTCATCGTTCCATTCCTTGACCAGCACGTTGAGGTTGCGAACCTTTGCTGGATGGCGCTCTTCCAACTGGGTCAGTTCGTGGTAGTGGGTGGCAAACAACGTCCGAGCCCTTGTCTTCTCGATGAGGTGTTCGGCGATCGACCAGGCGAGGGAAATCCCGTCGAGGGTGCTCGTTCCACGGCCGACCTCGTCGAGGATCACCAGCGACCGGTCGGTGGCATTGTTGAGAATCTGGGCTGTCTCTGTCATCTCGACCATGAAGGTCGACTGACCGCGGGAGAGGTCGTCGGCAGCACCGACTCGGGTGAAGATCCTGTCGGCGATTCCGATGCGCGCACTCACTGCAGGAACGAAGGACCCCATCTGAGCAAGTAAGGTGATGAGTGCTGCCTGACGGATGTAGGTCGACTTTCCCGCCATGTTCGGGCCGGTGATCACAGCGAGTGTGCCGTGCTCTCCCCCCAGTTGAGTCTCGTTGGCAGTGAAATCGGCAGCTGCGGAACCGGCAGATACCATCGGGTGACGGCCCCCCTCAATTTCGAGTACCGGATCGAGAACCAGTTCGGGAGCGCAGTACCCTTCATCCGATGCAACTCTCGCCAGGGAGAGCACGACGTCGATGGTCGCGATTGCCGAAGCGGCTTCCTGAAGCGGAGCAATTTGCCGCACCAGATGGTCTCTCAGTACGCAGAAGATCTCGTACTCGAGGCCCTCCGCTCTCTCCCGAGCACCGAGAACGTTTTGCTCCTGCTCCTTGAGAGCGGGAGTGATGTAGCGCTCGGCGTTCTTCAGGGTCTGCTTGCGGATGTAGTCGGTTGGAATCCGCTCGCGGTGGGTATGGGTGACCTCGATGTAGTAGCCGAAAACCCGGTTGTAACCGACCTTGAGAGTCGAGATTCCGGTGCGTTCAGCTTCCTGCTGCTGAAACCTGGCGATCCAGTCGACTCCCTCGCGGCCGACGGCACGGAGTTCATCGAGATCGGGGTCGTGGCCGTCGCAGATGAACCCGCCCTCTTTCACTGACAGTGGCGGATTCTCGACGATGGTCCCCTCGATCCGCTCGGAAACCTCTCCGAGCACCTCCACCTCAAGAGAGGAACACACCTCGCTGAAGAGCTGGGATTCGAAACCGGCGAGAATCTCCCTCAGCCGAGGAACGGCGGAGAGGGAAGTGCCGAGCGCTTGCAGATCGCGACCGTTGACGCGACCCATCGGCAGCCGGGAGACGAGACGCTCGATGTCCCGCACCGGCTTCAACGCATCGAACAGCCCTTCGAGGTCGCCGCTGCTGCTGACCAGTTCTGCAATGGCCCGCTGGCGACGAAGGATCGGCTCGATCTCCACCAGGGGAGCGATCAACCACTCACGAAGGAGCCGGGCACCCATCGCCGTTCGGGTCCTGTCGAGATGGCCGAGAAGTGAGCCCCTCCTCTCCGAGGTTCGTGCCACCTCGAGAAGATCGAGGGCGCGATGCGTCGCCGCATCGAGGCCGAGACGACGGCTGGAGGCGCCGGTTCGAAGAGAAGTGATGTGGGGAAGCGCCTGCTGCTGGGTGCTCTTGAGATACTCGATGAGGGATCCCGCTGCAGCGATTCCCGCACCGAGGTGTTCACAGCCGAACCCATCGAGACTGCGGGTACCGAAATGGGCGAGAAGTTTCTGATGCCCCGAGTCGCGGTCGAAGTGCCACTCTGGCCAGCGAGTCGTCGAGCACCCCGGGAAGTGCTGCTCCAGCCAGGCCAGGACCGGCAACTTCTCCGCTGTCGAGCCGTCGGGGACCAGGCACTCGCTCGGGGCGATGGCAACGAGGGTCTCTTGCCAGCGCTCGAGAGGGCCGAAATCCTCGGCATGGAACCTGCCGGTGGAAAGATCGACCCACGACAACCCGACACCTCCGCCCCGAGCGGGAGCGACCGCAAGGAGATGCAGGGGGCACTGCTCGTCGAGGCTTTCCTCATCGACGAAGGTGCCAGGGGTGACGACCCGGACGACCTCGCGCTCGACGATCCCGCGAGCCTCTTTCGGGTCCTCGATCTGTTCGCAGATCGCCACCCGGTGACCGGCGTGGAGCAGGCGTCTGAGGTACACATCGACCGCCTTCACCGGGATACCCGCCATCGGGATCGGCTCTCCTCCCTTCTCCTTACTACGGGAGGTGAGGGTGATCCCGAGGAGTTCGGACGCGCGCTGGGCATCCTCGTAGAACATCTCGTAGAAATCCCCCATGCGGAAGAAGAGGATCTCCTCGGGATGCTGCTCCTTGGCGGCGATGAATTGCTTCATCATCGGGGTCGTCGAGCTCTCTGCGGTGGGACGACCGGTCATAGAACCCCCTGGCACAACATTCGCACAATTGGGCAAGTGGAGGATTCTAGCGCTCAGAGGCTCGATCGGGAGCCTTTTCGGTGAGGTGCCAGAAGATGGGGCAGGTCGGGGTCAGGACGCCCTTTCCCGCAGCATCGTATCCTTCGAGTGGAGCCCCAGATGGGCCTTGAGAGGCAAGATGATGGACTTCCAACCCTTCCGCAGCGTCATCCTGCCGCCGGAGCGCGGGACCCAGATCCCGGCCGAAGGTGGCAACAATGATGCGAATCGGACCGAGACGACACCTGTCGTCCTCATTCCAGATCGCCAGAGCACTTCGCCAACTACCGCAACTTACTGCCAGAACAAGTCTTCCGTTAACAGCAACCAACCGAGGGCACCGTGGGGGGTCGCCTATGACGGGGAACTCGTCGGCGTTCTTTACCCATCGAAACGGATCACCTCAAGAACCGCCTGGAAGCGGGCAGCATCTCGCCTGTCGGAGAGCATCGAGGGTTTTGACCCCGATCGAATGTCGCTCTACCGCCTGGTCGCCGTAGATCCTCCCGGGGAGCCCCTCCCCGTCGACGTGGAGCGCTTCGAGACCATCTAGAGCCTCACCTGGAGGGGACGATTCGCCGGGATTCCTGGAGTGAATCGTTAGAGAAGAGGCATCCTGCCGTTATCCTGGAGGGGTCAGTCACCACGACGATCCCTGATGGATTTTGGCGCCCTGCAACAAGCGGCGCCTGGGCAGGAGAAGGTGTGATCTCTCGATCTTACGCTCTCGTCATCGCCATCCTCATTCTTCTGCCGGGCTCCCTCCATGCCGACCTCAACGAATGCTCGACGCCATTCCCGCCACTGCCGATGTCGGAGGATCCAGCGAACCCATCGATCGACGTGATCACCATCACAGCCGACGAGCCGGTGGTCGATGTCGACGTTTTCCTCGACCTCTCTCACGACTATCTCGATGACGTCGTCGCCGAGATCACCTCTCCTGGCGGCACAACCGTTCGTCTCCACAACCAGGGCGGGGGATCCAATGATTTCCTCATCCTGACCCTCGATGACCAGGGAGTGGCAAACGGCTCCGTCCCCTTCGACAGCGGCTGCAATGTTCAGCCGTCAGGTCCGGGGAGCCTTGCCGATCTCACCGGTCAGGGTTCCCTGGGGAACTGGAGCTTGAACTGCTTCGACACCTATCCGGGAGGGTCAACGGGAGTACTCAACCAGTGGTGCCTCTTCACCTACGATCAACAGGTTTCCGTTTCGGTCCTGCCGGTGACCTCGCTTCTCTGCACCGATGTCGGATCGACTGCGACCGCTCAGATTTCCTGGCAGAATGCCGGGGTCTACGACGAGATCCAGATCTCCATCGATGGCAATCTGGCCGCCTCCATAGCCGGCACCGAGACGAGCTACACCACACCGGCAGCAAATTTCGGTACCACCATCGAGGTGTGCGTCGTCCCCGTCGCCAACAACCTGGCGCCCTGCCTCGGGACCTGCTGCGTCGTCACCCTTCAGTCGGTTGCAGCAGATGTCGAGAGATGTTCGATCCCGGCTTCGGTCGTCAGCAACACCCTTCCCCCGACAGTCGACATCATCACCTTCATCGAGGATGTCGGAATCAATGATGTCCAGGTCCAGGTCGACGTAAGCCATCCCTTTGTCGGAGACATCACCATCGAGGTCGCTCACAACGGCACCACCGTTCGTCTTCATGACGAGGACGGAGGCGCAGCGACGAGCGTCGAGGCTTCATACTGGGACCTCGGTGTTCCCATCGGCACCGTTCCGGTGAACTGCGGCTGTCTTCTCCAGCCATCGGGTCCCGGAGCCCTGGTAGATTTCATCGGCCAGAGCAGCCTCGGCCCGTGGACGATGACGGTGGTTGACGTGTGGGCCGGCGCCGCGAACTTCGGCACCTTCGAGTCGTGGTGCGTGCGGATCTACGAGACGGGAACGGTCACCGGGCTGAATTGCACCAGTGCTTCTGGAGCAGCCACAGCCGAACTTTCCTGGCAGAACCCACAGCCTTACGATTCGATCAACATCTATGCCGGCGGCAACCTCGAAGCGACGATTGCAGGGACCGAAACTTCCTACACCACCAACTCACAGGCTGTCCCATCGAACGTCGACTACTGCGTAGAACCTGTGATCGCATCCGTTCCCCTGCCGATGAATTGCTGCACTGTCGATTTCTTTGTCGAACCTGTCGCGAATCTCCTGGCAATTTCGGTGGCAGGAACGGGAGAGATCGAGGCAACGTGGTCGAACCCCTTCCCCTACGACGAGATTCGCATCTATGTCGACAGCAACATTGCCGACACCATCTCGGGAAGCGCTACCAGCTGGACCAGCGGCCCCAACCCGGTTCCGGGCACTGCCCAGCTCTGCATCGAAGCGGTTCAGAACGGTGGCACTTCAGCCCAGGAATGTCGCAACGTTCCCCTCCTCGAACTCGCCGACGCAGAGGTCTGCAGGACCCCCGGCAGCGCCGTCAACCAGCAGACCAGCCCCGTCATCGACGTCATGATTGTTCCTGCCAACATGCTGATCGGCAACATCGAGGTTCTCGTCGATGTTTCTCACAGTTTCGTCGGTGACCTCATCGTCGAACTCACTTCTTCTTCAGGCACCCTCGTCAGAATGCACAACGAGGAAGGCGGTTCCGATGAAGATCTCAATGTCGTTTTCAACGCCAATGGGATCGCCAACGCCCTTCCCTACGACTGCGGCTGTCAGATGCAGGCTAGCGGGCCGGGCTCCCTCATCGATTTCCAGAACACCTCATCCATCGGCGCATGGCTGTTGCGAATCGACGACACTTACCCGGGAAACGTTGGATTCCTGAACCGCTGGTGCGTTCGTTTCCAGGCGGGGTGCCAGCTACTCCCGCCGATCGGCTTCGATTGCTCGAGCGACGGCGAAAACGTCCAGTTGAACTGGGTGAACTCCGCCACTTACGACGATATCCAGGTCCTGCGTGACACCGTTCTGATAGCTACCATCTCCGGATCAGAAACGGAGTTTGTAGATGTGACCGCTCCTCCCGGGGAGCACCAGTACCAGATCGAAGCCTCGAGCGCTGCGGCCGGATGCAGCAACACCTCACTCCCCTGCAATGCCGGGGTCGGAATCACCGATGTCGTCTTCGCCGGCGATGAGGGTGGCGACATCGACAGTCCAGCTGCGGTGATCAGCGCTCTCACGGACCTCGGCAGGGTGCCGATGCAAATCGATCAACTGACCGCGGCGGAACTGGAGAAGACAGGGCCACCGCAAGCCCTCTGGGTCTGCCTCGGAACCTATCCCGCCAGGCACGAGTTGACTGCAAACGAGGGGCAGTTCCTCGCCGAACTGAACAGCGGAGACATCGATCTCGATGGAACCACCGATCGGGCCCCCGTCTCGATCTTCAACGAGAGTTCCGACAACTGGGCTTACGACAGTCCGACCATCTTCGAAAATTATGACGGGGTCGAGAACTTCTCTTACGGCAACCTCGACGATGGCGATGATTCTCTCGTCTTCCTGACCGGTTCCGACTCCGGCTTCGGGCTCGACCTCGTCGGTTACGATGCAGCCTACACACAGGATTCCGGCGGCAATGACTACACCGATAGGATCATCCCCTGCGACGTCAATCCCGATCTCGGCGGCAACCAGAGCGCAACCGTCTGGAGCGGGGAAGACAACGGACAGGTCTACGGGGTCGCCATCCACTACCTGAGCGAGTTCGCTCCTGTGATCTCCCAGACCTGGGAGTTCGGTGGCTACGGTGGAGACCAGACCACTCTCGCCCAGCTCTACGTCGATGCTCTCGAGTCTCAGGGTGGCCCACCACCGACAGGAACCGAGTTCTTGCGCGGCGATGGGAACGACGATGGTGGTGTCAACATCGCCGACGCGGTCTATCTCCTCAACGCCCTCTTCGTGCCCGGTTCACCGCAAACGAGTTGTACCGACACACAGGACACAAACGATGACGGCGGCGTCAATATCGCCGATGCTGTCTTCGTGCTGAACGCCCTCTTCGTCCCGGGTTCTCCGCCACTTCCCGACCCCGGGCCTTCAACTTGCGGGGTTGATCCAACTGACGACACTCTCGATTGTGCTTCCTATCTTTCCTGTCCCTAGTGACAGGAACCGAAGCGGCTCGCAGCACAACCTCCGCAACCCTAGAATCGATCATAGACGGGGTATCTCGTCCAGCGTCCCATCGAACGATGGGCGTATTTTGGTGAGGTTCAGGAGTATCGAGAGCGAGTCCCTATGGTGCCAACCGGAGCACGATGCTCCTTGCTGCTCATCTTCCTCCTGATCTCTCCTGTTCAACTTCTGGCTGCCGATCTGCTCGGACTCTCCCGCGGGGACTGCAACGGTGACGGGCTGCGCAACCTGGCAGACCCCATCAGTCATCTCGAATTCCTGTTTGGAACGAACGCAACGATTCCGTGCGAGGATGCCAACGACGTCAACGATGACGGAGTGCTCGATGTCTCCGATGCCGTCTTTCTCCTCGAGTGGCTCTTCCTCAGCGGCCCGGTCCCTCCCGGGGGGATGGAAGGCTGTAGCCTCGACGAGACTCCCGACACTCTCGGATGTCAGGTTCCCTCGTGCACCATCGCTTCAGATTGCCCAGAGCGGTGCGCAGTTCTCCCTGTCGGCCACGTCGGTAGGACCTACACCTCCCATCTGTCCCTGGTGCTTCAGACCGGAGTCGAGACGACAATCAATCCCATCGAGGTGATCCAGACCGAGATCCGCTTCGAGCACTTCGTCTCGCCCATCGGCAGCGAACTCCCCGCCGGGCTCCAACTCGACGCCGACGGCAGGATTTCAGGGGTTCCCGAGGCCGCCGGCAGACACACCTTCACCGTCTGGGGGAGGTCAGAGGCTGGAGAATGGCAGAGCCATTCCGTCGACCTCGGGATCTTCTCCTCCGATGAGTCCGAGGTGATCGGCGGCCAGGACCTGTCCCAGCCCGGACCGTTCAGCGTCGGCGAACTCTCAGGCAATTACCTTCACGTCCACCAGCTCCCCAATCCGTCACCCTACCCCCTCTGGCCTCTCAACGGCTGTGGTGCCGTACCTGCGAGCACCTCATCGATCGGGCAGATGAAACCGTACAGGATCCTCTACCCCCTCGGTCTCGACGAGGCGACGTCGATCCTCCTCTTCCACCACGGGACAGGCTACTCCTATCTGGACTACGATTACCTGGGAGAACATCTCGCCTCGAGGGGTTTCATCATCGTGCTCGTCAATGACACCTACTCGTACCTGACTTACCCGATTCACTACTGCTGGGGAGGTCATGACGAGGGCGCCCGCGTCCTCCTCTCCCTGCGCGAAGAGATCGTCGAGGTGACCAGCAACACCAATCACCCTCTTCACGACGCCATCGACTGGGACCGTGTCTTCTACGGCGGTCACTCCCGAGGAGGGGCCAGTGCCATCATAGCTGCGGAGTTCGATCCAAAAACTCGCGGGATCATCGCTTTGCAACCGACAGAAGCGAAGGGTGACAGTTGGATCGGTTACACCACTCGTTGGGATCAACTTCCGGATGTCCCCATCCTCGACATCACCGCCGAGCAGGACTTCGATGTCATCTGGCCATTCGCTGATCGACTTCTCGAAAGGTTCACCGGAGCGACGACGATGGTCGGGCTCCACGGGGGGTGCCACGGCTACTCCACCAGTGTCAGCGACGCTGGCTGCAACATCTGCGACTGGATCCCCTCGGCTCCATGGCTCGATCAGTGCAGGTATATCTCCCGAGATCTCCAGTGGCAGTTGACATGTCACTACGCCACAGCATTTCTCGAGCGCCACGGGCGAGGCAATCTTTCCACCGATGGCATACTGTACGGCGAGGAAGCCCAGCTCTCACCCTTCGTATCACTCGTCAGCCGCCGCCGCGACAGTGGAGAGATCCTGATCGATGATTTCTCCACCTTCCCCACCAACCAGCTCGGATATCCGATCGAGTGGAGTGGCCAGGGCACCGTAGGGGTCGGATCCTGCTACGACGTGCCGTCTCCTGCTCCTGCACCCCTGCTCCCCATCGACAACCTGATCCTGCAACTGGACTTCAACGGGCAACTGGCAATCACCGAGCAACTCGGCAGCGTCGCTGCTCCTCTCGATGCCAGCGAGCACCGCCAGTTCAAGATGAGGCTCAAGAACCACGACCGCTGGGGAATGGTCGACAACTTCGGATTCAGCTGGCTTCAGCTCGAGATGGTCCTCCGCGATTCCAGGGGAAGGGAAGCTGCGATCGCACTCGGTGCCAAGCTCCCTGAGGTGGAGACTCACCCGCAGCCGTTTCCCGCCAGTACATCGGTGACGCTGAAATACCAGCGCTACAGGGACGTGTCGGTGACACTCGGAGAATTCACCTCTGCAAACCCCGATCTCGATCTATCGAGCCTCGTCGAACTCCGTCTCGACTGGGTCACCAGCAGCAACCCTCAGATGGTGGTATCTCCTCGCATCGGGATCGATGACCTGCGCCTGGAGTGAGAGCCGCTTTCAGCGGATCCAGCGACGCATCGAGGCGAGGGCAACTCCAGTGCCGAGGCCGATGGTCAGATAGATGAAAACGAGCCAACCCTCTTCATCCGGATCCTCGGGTTTTTCAGATCCTGCCCCTTGCATGGGACCGGCATCAGCCCTCTGGAGCGCCGGGTTCTCTGGTGCGGGAGGATCTGGCCGCCGTTCAGTCGTCCTCGATGGACGCTGGGCGGGGGGGCCGGAATAGGAGATGGCTTTCACCGCGGAGACGGAATCAGCGCTGACGTGAACCGCAGGGGATTTCTTGTCGGCAGAAATCCGCGCTCCGGACTTCACCGGTCTCGAGGGTTTCTGTTCCTCGACCTCGGCCTCTACCGCGACCGGCGGCGGAAGGCCAGCCACCGCATCCACCGCCGCGCCCAGTCGAGCCTCGATGGTATCCAGGTTCTTTGCGCAGGAGAGGATCCGGTTCTGCAGGTTCTCGCCGATTTCTTCCAGATCCCTCGGTCGAATACTGCCCCGGTCGACCTCCAGGGCGTAGCGAAGAATCTCCGCCTCTCGGCCCCCAAGGCGCTTGTTCAACTTGCCGATCAGAGCGCTGACATCGGCGAGTTCACCGTTGAGTTTCCGAACGAAGATTGGCGTCTTGTCGCTGTTCTCGATCCACTCGGCGACAAGAGCGCTGTTCGATCCGGCTCGCAGCAGTTGCTGGCCACAACGCCCCTCGAGATCCTCGACATCAATCCTGAAACGACTCAGAAGCGCCTTCGCATCCGAGGCGGATTCAATCTCCGGAATTTCGGAGGCGGAAATCCCACCTGGAGGCAGATCGACCGGGTGTCGTGGCGGACCACCCCGGGAGGTACGCGACGACCTGGACTTCCCCGCCTTCTTCTCCTCTTCCAGTTCGAGCGCCCGTAGCCTGCGCCGCTCGACCCGCATGCGCTCGCGCTCGACCTGCAATCGCTCCCTGTGAGCCCGGATTTTCGCCATCTCAGCGGGTGAGATGAGGAAGCTCGAAATCAGATCCGAGGTCTCGATCTGGACGGTGTAAAAGGAAGCGACAGCAGGGCTGAAGAGACGCAACTCGAGTTGCCCCTCGATGGCCCTGCTGGTGCCGATCTCATCCTTCTCCTGGCCATAGAGGAAAAAACGCATCTTCTCGAGAGGAGGGCCATCCACAGAAGCACTCGCAACAGGTGCGAAGAACAACCCGGACAAGAGCAAACAGACCGCGGGGATTCCACCGCTGGCAAGCACCCTGTATTCATTCACGGACGGATCCCCTTCATTTCTTTCCGATGGCGTCCCCGCCGGGGGGGAATTATAGGGTCCAGAGGGGCGAGATGCCGCAACTTCTAGGGAAACTCCCCGCGCCCCGTCTGGATTCGCTGGAGCGCTCCTGCCAGCTCTTCAGCACCCGGCCTCCGATCAGGGGCTGGATCCAGCATTCGATCGATTAACGTCTCCAGCAGCGAACGTGATCCCTCGTCCCTGGCGGGGGTGTCGATCTCGCCGGCGATGATCGCTGCGATGGCAGCCTTCCCCTTGAGGGTTCCCAGGGGGTGGCGACCCTCCACCAGCTCCCGAGCCAATATGCCGAGGCTGTAGAGATCACTTGCGGGGGTGAGAGGATCCTTGCGTGCCTGCTCCGGGGACATGTACCGGGGTGTTCCCCACGGCAGGCCGTCTTCACCGGGGACACTCCCGGCACGCCTGGCGATTCCAAAATCTGCCACCTTCAAACTGACCTCGATCGGCAGTGAACGCAGCCTTTCCAGGGCAACTCTGCCCTTTGCCCCGGTTCCGAGAATTTCCTCTTCCACCTGACCGAATGCCCTGGCCAGGGCTACTGTTCCTGCTGCTACTTCCCTCTGTATCGTCCGGGCCTCATCGACCGCTTCGAGAAACAGATCCTTGCGGTACTCCTGACGCGCCTTGAGCGCAGCTGCGAGGAAACACCGATATGCACGTTGAAGATGAGATGCGCCACGTTCGATTCGAGCGCAGCGCAGGAGTAACCCCGAAGAACTGTCGTGCTCCCGGACGATGTTCTTGATCTCATCGTGAGCTTTTCGCAGGAGCCCGAGGCGTTTCGGCTCGGAGAGCCTTGCTGCCAGAGTTCTCGCCGCCGCCTCGCTTGTGAAGTGATAGCGACCGGACCGGTCTCGGCGAAGGTATCCCTCCTCCAGGGAGTGCTCGACGATGTACCAGAGAGCCGCTCGATCGTGGCCGGTGACCCGGGTGAGAGCATCGAATCCGAGGGTCCCCTCCACCGGCGCGATCGAGAAAAGAGCATCGCGGCAACCGCTCGCCTCGGCGTCGATCCTCTCGATGATTCCCCTCGCCTCCTCGCGCGGGTCGATCCGGTGCCTGGAAGTAAGGAAACGGCAACCTCCCCCCTCGCACAACCACGATGACCTCTCCAGACCTCTCCTGACTTCATCGATCAGACGACCAGGATGACCGCCAGTATCGGTCGCCTCGAGAAAGTCCCGGGCGGCAGCGCCATCCTCGACGATGCGCTCGACGAGGCGGACAGCGGGGCCGCGCAAGAAGCCCCGCAAGTGGATCTCGGTCAGGCCATCGAAACTGCGCGCACGGGTCATCGCCTTCTGCCACGACCCCTCCTCCGGTGGGAAGGAAGGCAATGGGGTCAGCCAGACTCCGTTGAAATCCTCCGGCGGGAGTTCCAGTTCGGGGCCGAGGAAGGGGGGATCCCCCTCGCCGCGAAAACGAGCGATAATTTCGTCGCAAAGGCGGTGCCTGCCGACCCCCCGTTCCCCGCAGACGAGAACCCATTGTGGGTCCCCCCTCCAGGAGCGTTCGATGGCGTCCTCGATGACGGCGATCTCTCCCTCACGACCGACGAAGGGAGGCAGTTGCAGGCGCTCCTCGACCGCGGCACGCCAGCGTTCGGCAATTTCGGCAGCGAGCCCTTCGTCGACATCGACCTCCGCCTCATCTTCCTCACACGACTCGAGGATGGAGAGGTTTCCACGAGGCTCCTGAGTTCTCGTCTCCATCAGCAAGTTGCCCGGCTTCAGATCGGCATGAACCACTCCCTGACGGTGAGCCGCTGCCAGGCCCAGTGCAACTTGACGCAGCAACTCGACCTGCTCGGCGGGTGGGATCTTCCCTCTGTTCAGACGACGTGAAAGATCACCCCCATCGACCCATTCCAGCAACAGGTAGGGATCACCGTCGATCACTCCGTCCTCGAGCACAGCGACCACATTGGGATGATCGACGCTCCTGGCGAGGACCGCCTCGCGAGCGTGCAGCCGTCTGAGAAGAGCCCCCTGCTCCCCGTCCTGAGGACGCAGACGCTTGATCGCAACTCGTCGATCGAGCTCGCGATCCTCCGCCCGGTAGATGACACCCATACCGCCGCTGCCGATGCGAACGAGTTCTCTCCAGCGATCGCTGGCGAGAACCGAAGCGGCGGCCTCGTCGTCGTTGGGATCGGCTCGGTAGATCAGATCTGATCCTCCCACCCGAAGCAGGTCGCCATCGGTGAGGGTCGTCGGATCGAGAAGCGGCAACTTGTTGAGCAGGGTGCCGTTGGTGGAGCCGGAATCGCGAACCCAGTCACTTCCCGATTCTCTCCAGAAGACCGCGTGAACTCGCGACACCCCCTCGTCGGAAAGCCTGAGCCCCGAGTGAGGACCTCGTCCGCAGACCAGTTCCCCTGTCGCTGGAATCTCGTAACGCTCCTCTTCGGGAGCTGATTCGATCCTGATCCATCCCATGGCACGATTCTGGAGTCTGAGGGCCCTCTCTCCAAGGCTTCGCCATCTAGGGGGGCAGCCTGGGGCGTGTTAGGATCCCACTCCAGCGCCCAGGTGCCGAAGGGACCGTGATGGAGAAGGTCATGCTGTGCATCTCGACCTCCCCCCCCGACCTCGCCGGGCAACTCGCCAGGCAACTGGTCGAGGAGGCCCTCGCCGCCTGTGTCAACGTGCTTCCCGGCGCCCGCTCCGTCTACCGCTGGAAGGGCGAGATCGAGGAAGAAGCGGAATCGCTCCTGTTGCTGAAAACTGCCGAGAATCGCGTCGACGCCCTCGAATCGAGGCTCCGGCAGCTCCACCCACACGACTGTCCCGAGTTCATCGTCCTGACCGTCGACGGTGGCAGCGAGGAGTACCTCACCTGGGTCCTGGAGAACTCCCGCTCGCGAGAGGAGCCCCGGGGATGATCTCACTCGAGGAGGTTCGAGCCGTCATCCTGGCAAGGATCGAGATACTTCCGGAAGAGGAAGTCTCCCTTGCCGAAGCTCTCGGACGCACCCTCAGCCAGTCGGTCTCCTCGACCGACCCGATCCCCCCCTTCGACAACACGGCAATGGACGGTTTCGCCCTGCGCGCAGTGGATGTTGCCCGTGCTACTCTCGATTCCCCCGTCGAACTCGAGGTGACCGCCGTCATCGAAGCGGGACGAGAGGAAGAAAAAGCCATTGTAGAAGGAACTGCAATGCGCATCTTCACCGGCGCCATGCTCCCCGACGGTGCCGACGCGATCATTCCGTTCGAGAGATGCGATGGCTTCGATGAGAAAACGGTAGCAATCACCTTCCCGGTAAAAAAGGGAGCCCACATCCGTCGCAAAGGGGAAGACGTTGTCGCCGACTCGGAAGTCCTCGCGGCCGGGACAAGACTCGGGCCGGCATCGATCGGTCTTCTCGCCTCTGTCGGACTCGCCCGTGTACCGGTGAGAAAACGGCCGCGTGTTGCTGTACACTCCTCCGGAGATGAACTGGTTCCCGTCGATGCCCCCCTCGCTCCGGGGAAGATCAGAAATTCCAACCTCTACTCCCTGTGTGCCAGGATCGAGGAATGGGGCGCAGAGCCACTCTCCCGACCGGTGCTGGCGGATGACCTCGACAGAATCCGCACCGGATTGCGCCAGACCCTCGCCCTGAGGCCCGATGCCATCGTCACCACCGGTGGAATCTCGGCGGGAGACTTCGATTACATCCGTGATATCGCCCAGGAACTCGGGGAGGACGTAGAGGTTCGCAAGGTGAATATGAAGCCAGGGAAACCGCTCGTCGACGGAACG
>DQQH01000284.1 GCA_015664425.1 Planctomycetota bacterium | reverse complement strand
TCGAGAAGGAGGCATGGAACGGGGACGGGACGATGGTCAATTCCGGTTTCCTCGATGGGCTCGGCACCTCCGAGGCGATCCAGGCGATGATCGCCTGGCTCGAGGAGAAGGAGATCGGCAAGGGAATCGTCCGTTTCAAGCTGCGCGACTGGATCTTCGCGCGCCAGAGGTACTGGGGAGAGCCGGTTCCCGTTGTCATCGATGAGGAGGGCAAAGTTCATCCCCTCCCCGAGAACGCCCTCCCTCTCGAGTTTCCGTTTCTCGAAGACTTCCAGCCGACAGGTAGCGGCAAATCTCCCCTCGAACGCGCCCGGGATTGGGTGGAAACGGTGGTTCCGGGCAGCGATCGCCGTGCGAGCCGTGAGATCGACACGATGCCAGGCTCTGCGGGATCTTCCGCCTATTACCTGCGCTTCATCGACCCGAAGAACCCGGAGTCCATCTGCGATCGAGAGAAGGCAAAGCACTGGATGCCTGTTGACCTCTATCTGGGAGGAGCAGAGCATGCCGTTGGGCATCTCCTCTACTCGCGTTTCTGGGCGAAATTCCTTTACGACATCGGGGTCTGCCCGGTGGACGAGCCGTACCGCAAACTGGTCAACCAGGGAATGATCCTCGGCGAGGACCACCGCAAGATGGGAAAACGCTACGGCAACGTCGTCAATCCCACGGATATCGCCGGAGATCAAGGATCGGACAGCCTGCGCGTCTACCAGATGTTCATGGGGCCGATCGAGGTGGACAAACCGTGGTCCACAGGTGGCCTCCAGGGTGCCCGTCGATTCCTCGACAGGGTCTGGCGTCTTTTCTTCGACAGGGATGACCGCCTGGAGGCATCGATCGACGATTCCGAGCCGACCGATGAACAGAACCGCATCCTTCACCAGACTATCGCCAAGGTCGAGGGCGACACCGAAGGGTTGCGCTTCAACACCGCAATCGCACAGATGATGACCTTCGTCAACGAGATGACAGGCCAGGAGCGGCGACCCCGGGCTGTACTCGAGCCCTTCTGCTTGCTGCTGGCGCCCTATGCGCCGCACCTCGCAGAGGAGATCTGGAAGGCGCTGGGGCACTCCGAATCGCTGACGTGGGAAAGTTATCCGCAGGTGGATGAGAAGTGGCTGGTCGAAGACACCGTAGAGATCGCCATCCAGGTCAATGGCAAGCTACGAGCGAGATTGGAGGTCCCCATCGACATCGATGAGGAATCCCTCCGTCAGCAGGTTCTTGCCGAAGAACGGGTACGGGAGTACACCGAGGGCAAGGACATCATCAAATTCGTTCATGTGCCGGGCCGCATGGTTAACATGGTGGTCCGGTAGGCCGAAAGGCCGGGTCTTCAGGAGCGGCCGGGGTGCCTCTGGCGTCCCGGCCGGTTTTTCTCTCGAGATCCTGAGCCCATTTCGAACATCACAGTTCGAGACCGGAGACGCAAGAATGTCAGACGCCACCCATCGATCGGTCGAGGAGTACTACGGCGAGGTTCTGAAGCACAGTTCTGATCTGAAGACCAGCGCCTGCTGTCCCGCCGGTGCCGTACCCGTATATCTCGAGCAATATCTCTCCACCATCGACGATGAAATCATCGGCAGGTCCTACGGCTGCGGATCGCCGATTCCTCTCGGTATCGAGGGCTGCACCGTTCTCGATCTGGGTTGTGGAACCGGGCGCGACGTCTACCTCTGTTCCCAACTGGTGGGAGAAGAGGGGCAGGTGATCGGTATCGACATGACTCCCCAGCAGCTGGAAGTGGCGCGCCGCCACCGGGCGTCACACGCGGACAGGTTCGGCAGGAGCGAGGAGAAGATCCGTTTCGTCGACGGTTACCTGGAAGATCTCGCTGCTGCAGGGATCGAGGATGACTCCGTCGATGTCGTCATCTCCAACTGCGTCATCAACCTGGCGCCCGACAAGAGGCGAATCTTCGAGGAGATCAAGCGTGTCCTGCGCCCCGGGGGCGAGTTCCATTTCTCCGACATCTTCTGCGACCGCCGGCTTTCGCCCCGGTACCGGGAAGATCCGGTGCTCCTCGGGGAGTGTCTCGCCGGAAGCCTCTACTTCGAGGATTTCCGCCGGATGTGGGCCGATCTCGGGATTTCTGACGTGCGCCTGCTGTCCTCTTCCGCCGTCGCTCTCAGGGACGCGGAGGTCGAGGAGAAGATCGGTTTTGCAAGTTTCCGCTCCCTGACCGTCAGCGTCTTCAATCTCGAGGGCCTCGAGGATCGTTGCGAGGATTACGGACAGACCGCAAATTACAGAGGCACGGTCCCCCATGCTCCCCATCGCTTCGGGCTCGATGATCACCACATCTTCGAGCGCAACCGTCCCGTCAACGTCTGCTCGAACACTGCCATGATGCTGGCGGAGACCCGCTTCAAGAACCACTTCCTGATCGACGGGGATCTGTCCTACCATCATGGGCTGTTCCCCTGTGGCCCTGTCGCAACCGAGGGCAGCGACGAAAATCCCTGCTGCTAGGAGCGGTCGCCCTTGACGCCCAAGGGGAGGGTGAGGACGATACCTCACGGAGGAAAAAGGGCAGCAAGAGGCAGATCCCTGTCTGGATGGAGAGACACTTGCAAGAGAGACGAAGCGAGATCATCACTGGCCTGATCGGGGCTTACTGGATGGAACTCGAGACGGTGATGAATTTCATCGCCAATTCCACCAACCTGGTTGGCGTCAAGGCGGAGCCGATCAAGCAATCCCTCGCCGCAGATGCCACCGAGGAGGTCACACACGCACAGATGCTGGCACGCAGGATCCACATCCTCGGCGGTTCGGTACCCGGTAGCGCTTCTTTCAAGATGGCGCAAATCACCAGCCAGCCGCCGGAAGATACAACCGATGCGGTGAGCGTGATCCGCGGTGTCATCGATGCAGAAACCGCGGTGATCCATCAGTACCGAAGTGTGATTGCCCTCTGTGATGGCGTCGACCCGGTCACCGAAGACCTGTGTGTGACGTTGCTCGCCGATGAGGAGGAGCACCGCCGCGTCTTCCAGGGTTATCTGACGGAGTACGAGAAAGTCTGACCTGCATCGAGGAGATGCGGCCAATCTCGTCGGCACCTGAGGCTAGGCCTTCCCGTGGGATCGACCGTTCGATCGAACGCTACATCGACTGCAAGCGGAAAATTCCGGTGTGTCACATCGTGTTCACGGGCAGCCCGCGTCGGGGTATGGCGCCGCCGGTGGTGCTCCCGAATCGAACAGGAAAACCAGCAGGTAGATCGCATCCGAGATGTCTAGCGCTCCGTCTGCGTTGGCGTCCCCTGCTTCCTCGGGACTGGGCGTGCCTCCGGAGGAGAAGAGGTAATCGAGAAGGAAGATCACATCTGCAATATCGACGGCACCGGAACTGTTGGAGTCACCCCGGATGAACGGATCTGCACATGGATTCGGAGGCAGCATCCATTCGAGGATCCGTGCCATCAGTAAACTACGATCTCCAGCCACGACAGACGAAAGCGGAAACGCCAGTACCGCCGCCTTGTAGGTCTCATCTACCGTCACCACTGCGGCCCCTCCCCCTTGGAGTGTCCCCGCACCCGATAGAGGGTCGTAGGAAAACGCCTTTTGAGCCGGCGGCAGCGCCGTCAATTCCGACTGGTAGAATCCGTTCGACAGTTGCAGATCCAGACCATCCCCCACCGTATTCCCCGGCTCCCCGAGTAATCCTGGTAGATCCATATCCCACTGTTCGTGCTGGAGGAACAGGTAGTTGGTGAACAGGGCAGTACTGTCGAGAAATGCGGTGGCGTACGCTCCCGAGAGCACCAGGCTGCCACCGGATTGGAGATATTCCATCAGCAGTGCCTGACGCGCTGGACCCAGTTGATCCGGGAAGCCAGTGTGGAAGTAACCAATCGGCCACATCACGACACCGTTGGTAAATTCAGCGAGCAATTCGGTGGTCACCGGACCGTCCAAGAACGGGTCCCATGCCTGGTAGCCCAGGCCGAGTCCATCGAGAACATCCAGGTAGCTACTGTGGTACCCCGTATTTCCAGCCTCGAAGTAACCATTGATCACCAAAATGTCGATGGTGGATTCGACCATCACCTCCACCGATGGCAAAGATTCGTTGTCGGAGGCGTCGATCGCAGTGATCACGTAGTAGAGTTCGCCCACTCCAGCTTCGGTGTCGACAAACACGTTTTGCAGGTGGGGAAGCGGATTCACAAGATTGTAAGGCCCGCCGGCAACTTCAGAGCGATGGATGAAATAGCCACTCCAATCGGGCTCCTGGTTTGCATCCCAGGAGAGAGTCACGGTTCCATTGGCAGATACCGCAACGACTCCGGTCGGAGCGGAAGGCGCGACCACATCTCCTGCCGTTGCAGAGTACGGCCCCTCGAACACCATGGTCGAGGTTGCCAGGTCAGCCGATACGGTGGTTTCACCGAACCAGGCGACCGCTGAGATCATGTTGTCAGAAAGCCCGGTGAGTTGCCCCAACTGGCCATCGAGCGCAAGGTCGGTCGATGCCCGGTAGTCTTCGATCGGCTGACCGGCGAGAGGGGTCGTCTCGCTGTACTCGTACTGGAAGCGATTCGACCACACGCGGAACTGCCCCCCCGGCGAAGAGTAGCGACTGAAGGTCGTCCAGTACCTGCTGGGCATTGTCCCCTGCGAGTGTGGTCGGCGTCGGGGTGGTCGGGACATCCTCGGCAAAAAGCCCCGTGCCCTGCTGATGATCTGCAATCTGCGCATCGATGAAACTGTCGTAGTCCACTTGCAACTGGGCCTCATTCGCCATCGCCGCATACAGCGCATCGAGGATCACGATGTCGTTTCCGAGCATGGCATCGAAGAGGGCAACCAGTAGATCTGGACGCTGTTCTTCCAGGAACTCGAAGTACACGCCGGCGTACCTGTAGAAGGTGAACGACCCATATGTCGCACTGGTGATGTCGGCCACCGTAAGGCGAGAACTGTCGCCTGAAATCTGATCCAGAAGAATTCCTCGCGGCAGTACCCCATTGACTCGAGTCGCGCCGACCAGGTACTCGGCCAATCCCTCGTTGTACCAGACCAGTCGATTTCCTTCGTACAACGTGCCGGACTCCCCGAAGCTACCTGTGATCAGGTATCGGCTGTCCAGGTAGTGCGTGTACTCGTGACGGAGCAGTTCTTCCAGGGTGTAGATGCTCTGGGCAGGTGTTCGGTCGTAGGTGAAGAGTGTTCCCCAGGATTCTATGAAGATCCCGCCGTTGTTGGTCGAGAGGCCGTACAGGAAAGGCTGATAGGTTTGATATTCCTGGGGGCTGCCGTAGATCACGAGCGTCAGCGCTTCGTTGCCGTCACCGGGAACGGCCTCGAGAGCTCCGCACTTGCGGAAGAACTGACTTTCGACCTCCTGGATGGCGTCGTAGAGCGCATTCGCCAGGTCGAGGTCGATCGCCGTAAGGAATTTCAGCCGTCCCTGGTCGAAGAGAAACTCATTGGGAAGTGCGATCGCCATCACTTCGGCATGGATCTGGGCAAGATCCAGGGAACCACCGCCAAAAAGGAGACCATCAAACTGAAAATCCAGATCGGTGACCGCCTGCAACCAGGGACCGGAGTAGGGGACGTGGAGGTTGTACGCCTGCGTTAGGATGTCATGGGCAGCACTCCTTGTTGCAGGATCCAGGAACCCGAAGCGGTTCATGACCCAGAGCGCGTTGAGAACGACATACTCGCTATCACTGGTGTAGGTGACGTCGAGGCCGATGGTTGCAACGGCAGCGATGAGCCCCGGTGGGATTGCGGAATACCATGGGCTGGATGTGCCGCCTGTGCTGTTCTCGTTCCCGATCTGCCGAGCAAGGGTGAAAAGGCAGCGATACGCCATCAGTCGTTCCTGGTATTCGTCTTCATGGGTCGGATCGGACGAATAGCGCTGGAGCACCGCCTGGATCTGATCGATCAGCAGAATGCTGGCGTTGGTGCTGTCGATGCTCACCAGCCACTGGGACAGGAGCGAAATGGGAGGATTCACGGTGATCAGGTCCGGCTGCTCGCCGATGGTGACCATCGCCTGCACCGCCGCAGCGCCGGTGGAGGGATCGTAGGTCACGCTCGGCTGGTAATACTCGTGGTAGAAGGCGATCTGGTAGAAATATGTCATCCGGCGCAGCCGCTCGGAATTTCCGAGCAGGTCGAGCGCCTCGGTCTCGATGGTACTTGCGATCAGCAGCACATTGGCGGGCGAAATCGCAGTTTCGACGTCACCGTCGAAGGTCCACAACTCGTTCAGGCAGGCATCAGTGCTGGTGGCCACCAACTCCACGAATGCCGCACCCGTGGCAGCCGCAAAATCGGCAGAGGAGCAAGGGCCACTCGGCCAGCTGGTTGGTCCTGCTCCTGAGCCCCCGCCGGAAGAGGGCGTCCCCCTTCGGGCAGCGACCTGGACATCGCGGCCGCAGCCGCCAGGGAACGTTCCCACCGCTCGGTTTGGGTCCACGGCATGGCCACCGCTGCATGGCGCATCGAGGTAGGCGATCTCGGACTCGATATCGCCAGAAGGTGGTTGCAGCGGTGAAAGCTGTCCGGGAGGCGCGGGAGGTGGCGCCTGGCCGAAGGCGACCGACACCCAGAGGAACGGCATGATCAGCGAGAATCGGTGCATGAAATCTCCAACCCACGAATCGAACCCGGTGAGTCGGATTAAAAAGACAGTGCGGGGGTACATAGACCCTCACTTTCCCGCATGAGTGCACGGCGAGCCCAGAAGCCGTGCACCCGAGGTTCCCCAGCGGGTGCGAAGAGAATTGAACGGTGGCAATCCTAGCAGAGGTGAGATGGAATTATATCCAAACTGGAATATTACTGAGGAGAGTGCAGGAGGGTCACAGGGCTGGTCATCGGTGACCGATGTTACGCCGAGACGGCCAGCACACAGGTGAGCGCAGAGAAATTAAATACCGAGTACGCCGCCAGCCTTCTGAGTCTGTCGCATCTCATTGACTGAAGCGACGATTATCGATGCGGTTACTGGAATACAATCGCCTTTCCAGCCCTGGATACCGCCGACGATGTGCTGCGCATCGAATTCCGCTTTCGACGCATTTGCTTCGAACCCGGAAAAGGGATGGATGTTGGCATCGGCGACCATTTCCAACTGATGTTCGAACAGTTCCAGAAGATCCACCAACACGCAATCCACTTCCTTGCCTCGGCGTTGGGCATCCTGCTCGAGGGCTCAAGGACCGCCCCGTTCAGGTAACCCATTTCTATGGCGATCTCGCGATGGGGTACTTCCCCGGCAGAGTTGTACTGGGGTGCATCGGGGCGGCAGGAAGGTCTAGTCCTTCACTTTCAGCCGTATCTGCTGCAGGTTCATTCCATACCGGCTGCCGGGCGGGCTGGACTCCAGCGGCGGAGGGTCCGGCATCCCGACACTGAAGTTCGCGGCGTAACACAACCAGGCCGTTCGACCGTCCTCGCCGATGAACTTCGACGGGATGTTCACGAAGTAGCCTTCTTCGCCGAAGTGTTCCATGAACACCACCAGTTTCCACGGCCCCGTGATGTTCGGCGACTCGAGGATGTAGGTGTCGTAGGCGCCGTGATTCACACTCCCGTCGGTGATGCAGAACAGATACCGCTTGAGGTACGGGTTGTAGGTGATCGAAGTGGGACCGACCCTGCCCTTCCACTCGATGAGGGGCTTCATCTTTGCACGCTCGGGCGTCCAGATCGGTTTGCCGCCATCGTCGTGTCCAGCAAAGAACTCGTACTTGCTCGCGTCGTTGATGGTCTCCGGGCTCGGTGTGATCCGCAGCAGATAGGCCTCGTCGCCGATGTTCCAGTGGGCGCGTCGAGCCAATGGGTCAGGGTCACGGGCAGTCGCCCCATGGGCTATGAGATAGGCCTTGCCATCGGGCGAGTGTTCCATGTTCCTTCCGAAATCGACAAAGAACGGCTCGCCAATCCGAACGGGTATCCCGGTCGGCTTGCCCTCTCCATCCAGGGATGGGGCTGCGAAGAGCGGCGCGGTCGGATCGTTGGGCCCGTCCGTCCAGGTCTTGCCGTAGTCGCGGGAGACCCGGAAGCCCACGAGGGGGCCGAGTCCTCCGGGGCCCTCCGGATGACTCCCGTAGTACCAGATGCCCTGGTGAACCAGACTTCCCGACGGGTATCGCGCGTTGTATGGGCCGGTGGGGGTGGGCAATGCGCCCAAGCCGATCACTGTGAGGTTCAGCGGGTCGTCGCCAACGATCTTTCCATAGCCGCAGTTGGCGTCTGCACCCTGCTGCCCCAGGGTCCACAACTGCTCCTTGCTCCCATCCGGCAACACGTTCTCGACGGTGCCGTCGGAGAAGGGGGAGTACAAGTTCCCGTCGGATGCCCACGATGGAAACCAGCAGTCTGCATCGGCGTACTCGCGGTGACGCCCGGTGAAGGTGATCCCGACGATGTTGTCGGAGAGCTCAAAGGGGCAGTCAGCGGGGGGCCTCGAGGGCCAGTCGATGGGTGGGTAGCGCTTGGAATCGTGGACCTGCCCCCGACAACCAGCGAGCAGAATCACCCCCAGGATCGAGAGGAGAGCGATGATGCCAACCCTGCCGGTCAGTTCTTCGGAGATCTGCATCAGCTCCTACACTCATTGCGGTGTCAGTCGGCGGGGCCGGTCATCTGCGAGGGGACGACCCAGCCGTCGAACTCCTCGCCGCTGCAGTAACCCTTCTCCATCGCCACCTCGCGCAGGGTTTTTCCCTCGGCATGAGCCGTCTTGGCGACATCGGCGGCCTTGTCGTAACCGATGTGTGGATTGAGAGCGGTGACCAGCATCAGTGAGCGGTGCAGCATATCATCGATGCGTTCCTTGACCGGCTCGATGCCAGATGCGCAGTTCTCGCGGAAGGAATCCATCCCCGAGGCGAGCAGATCGATCGATTGCAGCATGCAATCGCCGATCACCGGCATGTAGACGTTCAGTTCGAAGTTGCCGAGGGCACCGCTGAAACCGATGGTAGCGTCATTGCCGATGACTCGCGCACACACCATCGTCAGCGCCTCGGACTGGGTCGGATTGACCTTGCCCGGCATGATCGATGACCCCGGTTCATTGGCGGGGATGGTGATCTCGCCGATGCCGCAGCGAGGGCCACTGGCAAGCCATCGGACATCGTTGGCAATCTTGTGAAGTGCGGTCGCGAGGCTTCTCAGGGCTCCGGAGAGTCCGACGATTGCTTCCTTGCCGCCGAGCTGGGCGAACTTGTTGGGTGCCGAGACGAACCGGATGCCGGTCTTTTCTGCCAGCGCAGCGGGTACCTTTTCGGCGTAACCGGGTCGGGTGTTGAGCCCGGTGCCCACCGCGGTGCCACCGATGGGCAACTCGTACACCAGGGCCAGCGCATCGCGGATCTGCTGGCCGGTGATTCGCAGTTGATCGGACCAGCCAGAGATTTCCTGACCGAGGGTCAGTGGTGTTGCATCCTGCAGGTGTGTGCGGCCGATCTTGACAACGTCGGAAAAAGCAGCCGCTTTTTCATCGAAGCACTTCCCGAGCGCATCCATTGCGGGGAGTAATCGATCGTGGCATTCGCTGGCGCAGGCGACATGAATCGCGCTCGGAAAGGAGTCGTTGGTACTCTGGGCGTGGTTGACGTGATCGTTGGGGTGCACCGGATTCTGGCTACCGAGCGGTTCGCCGAGAGCCTGATTGGCACGGTTGGCGATCACCTCGTTGCAGTTCATGTTCGATTGGGTGCCGGAGCCAGTCTGGTAGACCACAAGTGGGAAGTGATCATCAAGATCTCCGGTGATGACCTCCTCGGCGGCGCTCTCGATGGCACGGGCAATTTCCGGGGGAATCCCGCCCAGTTCGGCGTTGACGATGGCGGCTGCCTGTTTGATAAGGCCCATCGCCCGGATCAGCGGGCGGCGCATGCGTTCCTGTCCTATGCAGAAGTTCTGGAGCGAGCGCTGAGTCTGCGCCCCCCACAGGCGATCCGCAGGGACCTTCACCTCGCCCATGGTGTCGCTCTCGATGCGGTGGTCCATCATTCTCCTTCTCAGGCAGTGCCTGCCTGTGGTGCCGTCTGAATTGGCAGGGTAACAGGTGCTGCCAAAGGGTGCCAAACGGACGGCTCGAAAACTGGTTCTGCGACGGCTGCGGGGTTAGGATGGCCGTTTCAGCAGCAATTTCGCCGACCCTGCCGTCGGCTCGAGGTGGCCGTTGCTGGAGATCGTGAGGTGTCCGATGAAGACCGTGTTTCCCCCTGTCATCGCGTCGATCCTGCTCCTGGTTTTCTGCCAGTCCCTGTCGGCTCAACCGGCCAACGATGATTGCAACGGGGCGATCCCGGCGATCCTCGGGGCAAACCCCTTCGATATCAGCACCGCGACCGACTCGTCAGAACCTACCGATGACAGCCTCTGTTCGACCACCTTGCTGGGAGGGGCCTACCACGATCTCTGGTGGTCCTACATCGCTCCGTCGAGTGGACTCCTCGATGTCACGCTCTGTGACGCCACTGACTTCGACACCGACCTCATCGTCTACTCGGGGTCATGTGCTGCTCTCGATGTGATCGGTTGCAACGGTGACACGCCGAATTGCGCTGTCTTCACTTCGGAGGTCCGCAATATCGGCGTTGCCAGCGGCGAGACGGTGATCATCCGGGTCGGAGGATGGCAGCCGACCTCCATCGGGTCGGGAATTCTCACCCTCGATCTTCGGGCGCCCGAGGCGCAGGAGTTGACCTGCGGGGTTGTCGGGTTGGTACTCGCGGCCTCCTGGAGCAGCCCGGTCGCCGTCGATGGCTGGACCGTTCTCGTCGATGGTGCCCTCGTTGCCGATCTCCCCGGCGATGTGATGACCTGGAGCGGCGGGAGGGCCCCGGGGATCGGGGAATCGGTCGAGATCTGCATCTTTGCCTCCTCGGGATCGTCATCGTCGAGCGTCTGCTGCACCGTGATGGGAACGCCCCAAAACGATACCTGCTCCGGTGCGACCGCCATGATTTCCTCTTCCATTGACTTCGTGACCACCGATGCGACGACCGGGTCAGAACCCTTCGATGAGTCGCAGTGTGCCTCGACCCTCCCGGGGATCTTCGCCCGCGACGTGTGGTTCAGCTGGGTGAGCCCCGGTGAAGGGGTGGCGATCTTCTCCACCTGTGACATGGCGGACTTCGACACCTCCATCGCCGTATACCGTGGCTCCTGTGCGGCCCTCCAGCAGGCCGGTTGCAACGGCGATGCGTCGAATTGCGCCGTCTGGACCTCGATCGTCTCCGATGTGCCGGTCAGTACCGGTGAGGAGTTGCTGGTCAGGGTCGGCGGCTGGCAGCCTGGCTACTTCGGTTCGGGCACGCTGACAGCAACCTTCTCGGCCCATGTCATCGACGACTTCGAGGTCACTTCCCTCTCCGGGAGTGGCACCGCCGATGTCAGCTGGATCGCCGCAGCGGATCTCATCGAGGCGACGATTCTCGTCGACGGCTTTCCCGTCTGGACTTCCCCGGGACCCATCGCCAGCGGCTCGACCAGCCAGGTCAACGTCGACGTATCCATCTGGCCTGCGGTCGCAGAAGTTTGCCTGCAAGCGAGCACCGCCGAGGCGATTGGCCCCCTGGTGTGCCGCTTCGTCGACGTCATCGAGGTGCCTCTCGAAGTGGTCTCGGGCAGTACGGGGAACATTCCCGATGATGGCAACCCGACCCTCTTCGTAGCCATCGTATCGACGATGACGCTACCGTTAGATGTCCGTGTCACCGTCGACATCGATCACCCCAATATCGAGGATCTGCTGGTGAGGCTGTCAGATCCCGAGGGGATATCGGTGACCCTCTTCGCCGCTGCCGTCGGCGAGGGAAACGGACTCTTCAGCACCTACTGGCAGGCAGCCGGTCCCCACGGATCGCCCCATGGCGCCGGGCTGTCGATGCGACCTGCCGGCCCCGGTTCTCTCCTCGATCTCTCCGCCGGCTCATCGCCGGTGGGGGCCTGGACGCTGGAAGTCACTGACCTGGCGGCGGGATCCACGGGAACTCTCATCAGCTGGCTTCTCGAGATCCATGACGTCCCTCCGGCGGTGCTGCCGGGACCGGACCTGATCGCCGGTGAGCACTCCAGCATGCAACAGTTGGGACGCCTCGGCGACGAGGTCGGGATCATGCTGCAGTCGGTCTGCTGCAACCAGGGCAATGAACCTCTCGACTGGCACGGCAACCCCAGTCCTCTGCACCCCTTCATGGTCTTCAACCTCTACCGGGTGAGTCCCGACCGGATCGTGCAGGTCGGCGGCTCGTGGGCGAAGCACGCCCCCGGACCGGCAACGACCGCCAACGCCTGTGGCTTCGGATGCACCATTCCCACCGATCCGTGGACCCTCGGAGTCGGCTGTTCTGACATCTACTCGGCGGGTTACAACGGCACACAGTCGGTCCTCGGACCGCGCTCCGAGATCGACCCTTTCACCGGCTACTACGACTTCAACACCTCGATCCTGAACGGGCCCCAGCCCTCCTTCGACCCGGTCGAACGCCGTTTGCGCGTCCTCGATGGCGATATCGACCCGATGCTCAACCCCGAATCCGACCTCTTCGTCGAGGCGCTCTACGTCGCCCACGATGACCCAACTTCTTCAGACAACGTCATCCACGACCTTGTCGGTGTCTCCGGTTCGATGG
>DQQH01000091.1 GCA_015664425.1 Planctomycetota bacterium | reverse complement strand
GGCGGGCGACGGATCGTTCTCATCAGCGACGGCAACTCGACCGAGGGGGATGACCTGCTCGAGGCGATGTCGAAGGGGCAGTTTCACTACCCCTTCGACATCGCCTCGGGCAGCGATGGGAGCCTGTATGTCGTCGACTTTGGTGGTCACCGGCTGCAGCGCTTCACCTCCGATGGGCGCTTCACCGGGGTTTTCGGTGGACCCGGTCGAGCCCCCGGCAAGCTGTCGGAGCCGCGCGGAGTGGCGGTGCTCGCCGGAGAGGACGGCGACTGGGTGCTCATCGCGGACACTGGAAACCACCGGGTTCAGCGATTTCGCTGGCCAGGGAATAGAGGCTGATGGTCTTGCCCTTTCGATTCGATGAACCGCTGGCGCTGTTGCTCCTGCCGCTGTTGCTCTTCGGTTTGTGGGCCTTTGCCCGCCGGAGCCTGTCAGGGCTTCCGGCCACCCTCGCCCGGTCGATCCACAGCCTGCGCGCCGTCATCGTCGTTCTGCTGATTCTGGCCCTCGCCGGGACCCACTGGGTCCGTTCCGGGGAAGGGTTGATGATTCTCGTCCTCAGAGATCTCTCGGCATCGGTACCGCGGGCGGAGGGTGAGCGGGCTCTCGATAGCCTGCGCGAGCGGATCGGCGACCTGTCACCGCCCGATCAGGTCGGGCTGGTCTCATTCGGCCGTGAAGCGTCAGAGGAGCAGCCTCCCGGGCTGCGATTGGAAGAGGAGGGGATGCCGGTCGCCATCGACCGCAGCGGAACCGATCTTTCTGGGGCGTTGCGCCTGGCGACCAGCGTCTTCGAGGGTGCCGGTGCCGAGGGCGGGCGACGGATCGTTCTCATCAGCGACGGCAACTCGACCGAGGGGGATGACCTGCTCGAGGCGAGAAACCTGGCAGCGGCAGGGGTGGTGATCGATGTGATGCCGGTGCAGTTCTCCTACGAGCGCGAGACCCTCGTCGAGAGCGTCATCTCACCGACCAGCGTCAGGCCCGAACAACCCTACGACCTGCAGGCGGTGATCTGGTCGACCACTGGTGGACCGGTGGAAGTGGTGCTGACCGAGGGGGGCAGCGTTCTCGAGCGGCGCCAGGTCGAACTGGAAGCGGGGAAGACGAGATTGAGCTTCCCGATGCGTCACGACAAGCCCGGCAGACATCGCTTCCGGATCGGCGTCTATCCCCCCGCGGAAGCCGACTCTCTCCCTGGCAACAACCAGGGCTTCGGATCGGTGGAAGTGACCGGTGATCTCGAGGTGCTGATAGTGAGGCCAAAGAAGGCTGGTGGAGATCCGGCTCTCGTCGATGCCCTCCTCTCCTCGAAGATCGGTTGCGTGGTCTCCACCCCGCTGGAACTTCCCTCGCGCCTCGAGGATTACCTCCGTTTCGGGGCCATCGTCATCGATGGTGTCAATGCCTTCGATCTCGGTCGCGACCGGATGGAGATGATTCACGGTCTCGTTCGCAGCGGCGGTCTCGGGTTCATCATGGTCGGCGGGCCGCAAACCTTCGGTGCCGGTGGCTACCGCGGGACACCGATCGAGAGGCTGCTGCCGGTCGATCTCGACGTGCGTAGGAAGAAGGACCTTCCCAACGGCGCCCTCGCCCTCGTCCTCCACACCTGTGAGTTTTCCCTGGGCAACCTGTGGGCGCGTCGGATCGCCATCTCTTCCCTCGATGCCCTCACTCCGGGCGACTACTTCGGTCTTCTCATTTACGATCGGCTGGGATTGGACCGCTGGGCGATCCCGATGTCGCTGGTGGAAGACAGGTCCCAGTTCGCATCGCCCATCTCGAGGTTGCAGCCCCTCGACATGCTCTCCTTCGACCCGTCGATGAAACTTGCACTGACGGGGCTGCTGGCCACCCCCGCTTCCGGCCGTCACACGGTGATCATCAGCGATGGGGACCCCTCTCCTCCCACCAGATCAACGATGCAAGGCTACATCGATGCG
>DQQH01000221.1 GCA_015664425.1 Planctomycetota bacterium | reverse complement strand
GCGTGGGATCGACTCGGAGATCGACACCGATCTACAGGCGATCTGCCTCTCCTGTCTTGCCAAGGATCCCGCAGATCGTCCCGGCGCGAAGGAGGTGTACGAGGATCTTCTCCGCTATCGTTCCGGGGAGTCGGTGCGGCTTCGCCCGGCACTTTACAGCGACATTCTGAAGAACAAAATCGCCCGTCACGGCGAGGACCTCGGTGAATGGAGCCGTCAGGGGCTGATCTCCGGTCGCGAGAAGGACCACCTCGATCTGGTCTACCGGCGGATCCTCGAGGAGGAGGACCACTGGATCGCCGATGCCCGCAGCCTGACGCGCAAGCAGATCCTCCTCTATGCCGGAGCCTGGACTGGAGTCGTGGCGACGGTGTTGCTGGCCTTCTACACCTTCACGGTCGAACCGGGAGAACTCGCCCGCTGGCTGGCACCGACGATCATCTGCGCCCTGCTGATCGGAGGAGGTGAACTCGCCCGCCGCAACAACGACCGGATGGTGGCGGCCGTCTTTCTCAGTTCGGCGGTGCTGGCGCTGGTACCGACGACGATTGCGCTTCTCAGGAGTTTCGGCTGGCTGGCGGTGGTTCCCCCGGACGTCGAGCAGTTCTTCCGCTTCTTTGACGTCGAAGATGTCACCAACCAGCAGCTGCTGACCGCCACCCTCGTCAGCCTCGCCCTCTCCCTCTTCGCCCTCCGGCGGCTGCGGATGACCGCCTTCGCCTGGACCACTGCGCTGCTCATCCTCTTCGGCTACTTCTCGACGCTGCTCATCTGGGACTACCTCGGCTGGGAGAATACCGGCTGGCAGTCTGTCGCCTTCCTGCCACTGGTGCTGCTGTTACCCCTCGGGCTCTTTTTCGAAAAAATGGGTCGGGTGCGCTGGGCGCTCCCCTTCCACCTGCTGGTGCTGGCGGTGACGGTTCTCTCCCTCGATCTCCTCGCCCACGCTGGAGGCCCACTCAGGTTGATCGAGCCGGTCGATGACAGGCAACCGACCTACTTCGCCTTCGCCATCAACGGCGTCGCATTCATCGCCATGATGTGGGGTTGCGAACGGAGCCAGAGCCTCGACCTGCGTCGTGGCGCCAAGCTCCTCGAGCTGATCGCGCCCTTCCATCTCCTCGGTGGTCTCCTCTACTACGCCGAAGATGTCGCCCACGTCATCAGTGAGCCTGGCGAGGGAGTATCGGTCTTCTACGGGCTCGATTTCGACGGCTGGTACGCGGTCGGACTCTACCTGGCTGGAGTCGCGGCGACGTTGCTGCTGGCATCGTGGGGGTGGAGGTCCCGTTTCCTCTTCGGTGGGTTGTTGGGGATCATCGCCGGCAGCCTTCTGATCCTGCGCAAGACCCTCCTCCCACAGTTCTGGGTGGTGATCTTCTTCGCCACTTTGGGTTTGCTGGTCGCGTTCTGGGCGTACCGACGCATCAGTGTAGACACCCCTTTCGAGGATCTCCACGGCGCCACTTCGGGCAACGATCAGTAGAAGAGCGAGCGGTGGGGGTTGCCCCTACTCGAAGAGGGCGTCGACGAAGGATGCGGGGTCGAAGGGCTGGAGGTCGTCGAGTCCCTCGCCGACTCCAATGTACTTCACCGGCAAGCCGACCTCTTCGAGGATGGGGAATATGACGCCGCCGCGGGCGGTGCCGTCGAGCTTGGTCAGCACCAGGCCTGTGACCGCCATCGCCTTGTTGAACTCCTTCGCCTGGGCGACGGCGTTCTGACCGGTGGTGGCATCGAGGACCTGGAGCACCTCGTGGGGGGCGCCCGGATATTTCTTCTCGATGACCCGTCCGATCTTGGCGAGCTGTTCCATCAGGTTCTTCTCGGTGTGGAGCCTGCCTGCGGTGTCGATGATCAGCACATCGACCTTCTCATCGAGCGCCTGCTCGACGGCGTCGAAGACCACCGAAGCAGGATCGCCCCCCTTCTTGCCGCGGACCAGTTCGACGCCCAGGCGCTCGCTCCAGATGGCGAGTTGCTCGACGGCAGCGGCACGGAAGGTGTCGGCGGCGGCGAGAAGAACGCTTTTTCCCTCGCCAGTGAACAGGTTGGCGAGTTTTGCGATCGATGTCGTCTTGCCGGTGCCGTTGACGCCAGCGACGACGATCACCGTCGTTCCTTCCGCGGCCCAGTCGATGCCGTTGTCTCCTGCGAGGCGCTCGGTCAGACGCTTCTTGAGAAAGGGGATCGCCTCCTCTGAATCGAATTCCTTGCCACGGTAGGCATCGCGCAGCTGGTCGCAGAGATCGATGGCGGTGGCGGGGCCGAAGTCGGACCCGATGAGGGCGCTCTCGATCTCTTCGAGCAGGTCTTCGTCGAGTTTGCGTCCGAACGAGAATAAACTCGTCAATTTCTCGCGCGTCTTCGATAGCCCGCGCCTGAGCGCCGAGAAGGAGCCCCCCTTCTTTTCTTTTTCCTGATCTTTGTTCTTGTGACCAAAGAGATTACCGAAGGCCATCGGGTGTCTCTTTCTCGGGCAGCATTCGATCGAGGATCCCGTTGATGAAGGTGGGGGAATTCTCGGTCGAGTATTCCTTGGCGATCTCGATCGCTTCGTCGAGAACCACCTTCGGCGGGACATCCGGGAAGTGGCGCAATTCGGTGACGGCAAGCCTCAGCAGGTTGCGGTCGACCACTGCCATCCGATCGAGTCGCCAGTTGGTCGCGACGTTGCTGATCGCCTCATCAATTTCGCTGGAATGCTGCCAGTAGCAGGTGAGAATCTGACGAGCGTACTGCTGGCTGTCGTCATCGGGGCTGAGATCTGCGATCAGCGACTCCGTCTCGGCGGGGTCGGAGTTGGTGCCCTGCTGGTCCCACTGATGGAGACACTTGAGTGCCAGTTCCCGTGCCAGCCTTCTTTTGCCCACCTTGTTCTTCTCTTTTCTAATTCTCGAAGCCGAGCAGCAGACGAGCCATCTCGATGGCGGCTTCTGCCGCATCGGCACCTCGATTGCCGCGATTTCCCCCTGAACGGGCCATCGCCTGCTGGCGGTCGGTTGTCGTCAAGACACCGAAGATCACCGGGATCTTGCTCTCTCGCTGGACTGCCGCGATTCCCGCTGCTGCCCCTCCGGCGATGAAATCGAAATGAGCAGTCTCTCCGCGGATCACGCAGCCGAGACAGATCACACAATCGTGCCTGCCGCCGTCGACGAAGCGTTTGGCGACCTGAGGGAGTTCGTAGGCGCCGGGAACCCAGGCGACATCGATGTCATCATCGGAGACCTCGAGTTGCGCCAGTTTGTCGAGCGCTCCCTCGAGGAGTTTCTCGCACGGTTCGCCACTGAATCGGGATACGACGACGGCGACTCGCAGTCCTGCACCCTCGAGATTTCCTTTGTGCATTCTCGGCATCGCTGGCTACTCCCACTCGATGGTAGAAGGAGGCTTGCTCGAGATGTCGAGAACGACGCGATTGACGCCAGTCACCTCGTTGACAATGCGGTTCGACATCCTGGCGAGAAGATCTTCGGGAAGGTGGACCCAGTCGGCGGTCATCCCATCGGTCGAGTCGACAATTCTGAGGGCGATGACGTCGTCGTAGGTGCGTTGGTCTCCCTGGACGCCGACCGTTTGAACCGGGAGCAACACGGCGAAGGACTGCCACACCGAACGGTAGTCGGAATAGGTGACCATCTCCTCCTGGACGATGGCGTCCGCTTTGCGCAGGACCCGCAGCCGCTCGCGAGTGACCTCGCCGATGACACGGATCGCCAGTCCGGGTCCGGGGAAGGGCTGGCGATGGACGATCTCATCGGGAAGTCCCAGTTCCTTGCCGATCTGCCGCGCTTCATCCTTGAAGAGGAAGCGGAGTGGTTCGATCAGTTCGAAGCCGTGGTCCTTGGGGAGGCCGCCGACGTTGTGGTGGCTCTTGATGGTGGCCGAGGGGCCCTCGAAAGGGGAGACGCTCTCGATGACGTCGGGGTACAGGGTCCCCTGGGCGAGGAAGGTTGCGTCGGGGAACTGCTTTGCGGCTTCACGGAATTCCTCGATGAACTGGTGCCCGATCCGGTGGCGTTTCGTCTCGGGGTCGATCACCCCGGAGAGCTGTTCGAGGAAGCGGTCAGTAGCGTCGATGAAGCGAAAATCGAGACCGAATCCGTCGCGGAAGACACCGCAAACCTGTTCCGCTTCCCCCTGGCGGAGAACGCCGTTGTCGATGAAGAAACATGTCAGTTGCTCGCCGATGGCGCGATGGAGGAGGAGTGCCACTACCGATGAATCGACACCTCCGGAGAGGGCGCAGATCACCCGCTTATCGCCGACCGTAGAGCGGATTTCCTCGACCGCCTGGGCGACGTAGTCCTGAACCTCCCAGTCGCCGCTGAAGCGACAGATCCGGTAGAGGAAGTTGTTGATGATCTTGCCGTCATCGCGGGTGTGGGTCACCTCGGGATGGAATTGCAGTCCGTAGAACTTGCCTTCCTTGTCGCGGACGACCGCGAGGGGAGCGTTCTCGGTGTGGGCCAGGGTGGTGAAGCGTTCGGAGACTTCCATCACCCGGTCGCCGTGGCTCATCCAGACCTTGAGTTTTTCATCGAGGCCGTGAAAGATCGGGTCATCCGACCGATCGACGAAGAGCGTGGTGTCGCCGTACTCCCGCTCCTCGACAGGGGTCACCATCCCGCCGAGAACCTGGCAGGCAGCCTGCATTCCGTAGCAGATTCCCAGCACGGGGACCCCGAGCTGGAAGATACCGGGATCGACCTGGGGAGCATCCTGCTCGTAGACGCCGCAGGGGCCACCAGAGAGGATCACTCCCTTGCAGCCTCTCTGTGATATCTGCGCTGCGCTGGTGTCATGGGGAAGGATTTCACAATAGACGCGGTTTTCTCGAACACGTCGGGCAATCAGTTGACTGTACTGGGAGCCGAAATCGAGGATCGCGCAGAATTCGTTGCTGCCCCTGTCGTCCACAGGTGGGCTCCTCCCTCATCGACAACTGGCGGTTGCCTGTGCCTCGTGCTACTCGACCCGCTCTCGCGTACCCAGCGCTGGTTTCTCGTAGGAGTACATGTCGTGGACTCCACCCTCTTGCTGTGCGGACTGGGTGCGCAGTTCGAAGACCAGTTCTCCCTGGTCGAGAGCTCGGTGCAGGGAGTTGATGTTCCTCACACCAACGTCCTGAAGGGCATGGCGCAAGCCCTGGCAGAGATAGGGGATGAGGTTTCTCACCGAGCCCTTGTCCATCACCATCCCGGAAACGCCCTGGGCGACGCGGATCGGCTCCTCCTCTGCGAAGTAGCGCTTGCCACCGCCGCTTTGCATCGCCTCGACTGATGCCATTCCCCGGTAGCGTTTCAGGCGCACGCCATTTTGATAGAAGTACTCCCCTGGAGTCTCGGTCGTGCCGGCGAAGATCATTCCCATCATCACCATACTCGATCCGAGGGAGAGCGCCTTGACGATGTGTCCGATGTCACGGATCCCGCCATCGGCGATCACCGGAACACCCTGCTCCCGGCAGTGGAGGGCGCAATGGTACACCGCTGCGGCCTGCCCGCGACCGACCGCCATCGTTTCCTGGGTGGTGCAGATCGACCCGGGTCCCATGCCGACACGGATGCCGTCGGCACCCGCTTCGATGAGAGCGACACACTGATTCTGGGTGACAACGTTTCCTGCGATCACCTGGAGGTCGGGGTACATTTCCTTCACCGAGTGAATCATTTCCACCTGGTAGGAGGAGTGTCCCTGGGCGGAGTCGATCACGAGCGCATCGACGCCGGCAGCGACCAGCGCCTCGACCCTCTGGCGATCCTCGAGACGGGTCGAGACAGCGGCCCCGCAGACCAGCTGCTTGTCGGCGTTTTTCGAGGCATCGGGGAAATCGCGATTCTTCTTCAGATCAGTGCGGGAGACGAGAGCGACGAGCCGACCG
>DQQH01000281.1 GCA_015664425.1 Planctomycetota bacterium | reverse complement strand
GGGTGCCGCCCCCTTTCTTTTTTCCTCGTGTATTTCTTTCTCTTCAGATGCAGCCAGGGGGCTCCTGGCAGTCGAGGGAGTCATCGGTGGGGTCGCTTCCGCAGGCCAGGAAGGGTGGCGGTAGCGGTGGCCCACCGGTGAAGAGTCGCAGCAGCAGGTTCATCGGATCTGCGATGTTGATCAGGCCGTTGTCGTCGCAGTCGGCGGCATCCCTGCACGGAGGGGTCGCTCCACCGAGGTAGAGGTAATTGAGGATCAGCACCGCATCGGCGATGTTCGCCGTCGAACTGGCATCGAAATCGCCGCGCAAAAAGACCGTGGCAGCGACCGTCTCCTCGACCTCGAGGGCGAAGACCCCCGGTGTCGGGTAGCTGGGAAAGCCACCAGGGCTGCTGACCACCAATTCGCCGATGCTACCGAAGCAGAAATTTGTTTCGGTCGCGATCAGGAAGGTGTCACCGCCACCGAGGGCGGTGATCAGTTCGACCTGGAGCACCTCGTCGTCGATCCCATCCGGCAGCCAGTACTGCACCCCGTTGTTGAAGTCCCAGAAGATCAAACCGAAGTTGAGATTCCCCGGGTAACAGGAAGAGAGGTGGAAAAAGTCGAGAGCACCGAGGTCCTCGAATTCGGCGAGGGCTTGACCGGCGGCCGCGCCGAGGTACATCGCTTCATTCGGATCCCAGGCGAGGGCACCGCTGAAGGCGCCCACCGCGGTGAACGGGTGGTCGAGAATGAGGGAACAGTTCGAGCTCTCCTGGGAGAGAAGCGTGCCTTCGATGCGAAACTCGGTCGCTTGCCCGTGGCCAACAGCGCTAGAGGCGCTGATCAACAGGAAGAGGGCAAAGGCGGGAATGGTCTTGAATGGTTCAACCACAACGTGACTCCCTTCATTGCTTTCCTGCGGGGGGCTGGATCGCCCGGCAATAAAAGCAGAACGCCACGAGTTTCTCGGCTGTTCCGCTTTCTTCATCGCCATTGTGACACCCCTGACACAACCTTCTCACCAGGTGTCAACCTGACCTTCACCCCGGTTCCTCGCCGGGAGAGGCCGTTCCAGGCTGTATTCGGCTCCTGTAGTTCCGGTAATGCCATTTGGAATTAACCCATCCCAGGGACCTGTCCTGGTGTGGGTACGGCCTGGGCTTTGACCCGTTGAGGTTCTCGATGTTCGAGCGAGCAAGACCGAGAGCGGTCTTCAGGGGCAGGGCGGGAAGGTTGAACAGTTGAGGCCATCGCTCGTCGGGTCGGCCCCGCAGCCGGGATGAGGTGGTGGAACCGGCGGGAAGGTCGGGTCGAAGAGATCCGCGAGACTCGAGATCGCATCGGAGATGTCGAGGGTGCCGTCGTCGTTGATGTCGCAAGCATCCCTACAGGGCGGCTCGCCACCGGCGCCAAAGAGATAGTTCAGAACACTGATGGCATCGGCGATGTCGGTCTGACCGTCGGCGTTGCAGTCGGCGCGACGAAATTCGACGGCGAGGCTGACCCACTGGGGATCTGCCGGGTCTCCGGCCACGTCGCCGTCGGCGCCGAGGAAGCCGTGGTTGGCCGCTACAGAGAGATCCAGCACCTGCTGCCCCGAACCCGCATCGAAATCCCAGTATCCGACCAGTCCCGCTCCGTCGGGGTCCACGCCACTTTCGAAGACGGTAGAGACCTCGCCGGCGGTGAGGGCCACGTTCCACATCGCCGGTTCATCGATCAGTCCCGGAAAGAACCAGATGGGCGGCTCGACGCCGCCGGGAGGAGGACCGATGGTCCCGTGTGTGCAACCGATGGTGAGCGACTGAAAGTTGTTGGAGGAAGGCACCCCGGTCTGTGTGCAGGTGGATTCCGCCTGGCCATCGACGTAAAGCACCAGGTTTCCTATCGCGTCTCTGGTGATGGCGATGTGATGCCACAGGTCATCGGCAACGAACAGGTTGCCAAAGGTGCAGGTCGGCTGGGGCTGTCCCATGCAGGAGAAGGGATAGCAAAAATTGGTATCGCTCTGATCCTCGAGCATCACCCGCAGCGTTCCATCCGGCTGCACGTAGGCCTGCCAGGAGAGATTGAACGAGTTGTCGTCCTCGCCCCGGGCGATGATGGCGGCGCGCCCCATCGATGGAAGAGTCTTGATCCATGCCGTGATGGTGAACACGTCGGTGGGAAAAGAACTGTCGTAAGGGACCGTGACCCGATCGTCGCTGCCATCGAAGCTGAGAGCACTGCCCGTTTGCGCGCTCGAGGTCGAGGCGAAGATGAGCATCCCGAGAATGGCGAGGGCCGCGATCTTCATGACGTGTTTCCTTTTTCTGCAGATCGGGTGAGCCTGGTGTCTCAAGGGCAGTTCTGATAGGTCAGGCAATCCAGCGCCTCTGCCGTCGTCGGATCCGGTCCGCAACTCGCGGGCGCGGGAAGTGGGATTGCCGGGTTCCCGAAGAGCGAATTGAGCACAGCGATGGCGTCTGCGATATTTATCGATCCATCGTCATTCCCATCGCAGGCGTCCACGCATCCCATCGTCGGTGGCGTTGCAGGAGGGAACAGCACGTTCAACAAGGTGATGGCGTCGGAGATGTCGTTTGCTCCATCGGTGTTGCAATCGCCTCGCACAAACTCGACGGGTGGGGGTGTGGGCAACTCGCTCTGCAGTGTCGGCCGATCGAAGGGGAAGGTCTCGTTTGCCACCCGTGGATCGGTCAGGCCATTGGTGAGGAACTCGATCACCATCGGTTGAAGTTGGGTGGGCAACTGGATGTCGTTGTAATCGGGGCTGGCGCCCGGGGCTCCAGGAGCGGGGATGGGGCTCTGATCGGCGGTGAACTGGGTGTGACCCGTCACCGGGTCGACAGTGGGCCACGCCGGGGCGTTATAGAAATCGATGGCGTCCGGGACATCCGTCACCCAGCCGACGTGCATCTGGGCGGATCGCAGGCTCACGTTGCGGAGAGTCGGCGTTTTGAAGCGGCCCCGATCTTCGAAAACACCGGTGATGTTGAATCTTCCGAGGTCGTTATCGGAGGGGCGAAGGCCGATGTTGTAAAACTCGTTGTCGGTGAAGAGCGGCGGAACGTGGCAGTTCAAGCAAACCGTATTATTTGTGAGAATATTCAATCCCGCTTGCTGCATCATCGTCATCGTACCGAGGTCGAAGGGCGTCTGGTCGGGGACCAGGGTCCGTTCGTAGGTGGCGATGGAATAAGCGATGCGTTCGGCGGTGATGCTCGGAGAGCCGAAGGCAGCGGCGAAGAGATCGGGGTAGTCGGTCCCCCCGACCAGGATCGCAGCCACGTCCGCAGGCAGATCGGTGCCGAGGGCAAGCGGCACCACCGCCTCCATCTTTGTCACCAGATCACCCCAGGTGCGGCCTTCGAAGGCCATTTCCACGGCACTGAGAAGCGGGGCAACCGCTTGGCTCTCCAGGGCTCCACCGCTGGAAATGCTCACCAGGCCCGTCTGAGGATCGATGAATGTGCTGCTTGCGCGCCCGTCCCAGAAGGTCTCCGGAGCCCATTGCGCTCCGATGACGGTCTGGGCGGACCGGCCCGTCACCTGAACCTCGTTGCCAAAGAGAGGGTCGAAGATCGGAATGCCATTGAGATCGTGGCGAGCGATTCCCGGTGAGCCGATGACGTCGTCACTGGTCCCGAACAACCCGTCGGGGCCGGGGTGTGTGCCGAGCCTGGGATCGGAACCACCGGCACCAGCCCGGTGACAGGTGCCGCAGGCGACGGTGTTGTCGCTCGAGAGCTGTTCGTCCCAGAAGAGGATCTTGCCGAGCACACGTTTCTCCTCCGTGAGTGGGTTCTCGGTCGGGAAAGGAACTGGATCGAGCTGCCCGTAAGCGCCTGTCGATGAGGCGACAATGAAGAGGAATAGCAGCAGAGTCTCGCAAATGGCGGGCTTTCGCATCGATGTTGTCTTTCTGGAAGAGGTCGGTTTTTCTCACGGGACCGCTTCGAGCGGTCTGAATTTTTCAGAGTCTATTCAGGATTGTCGATCCAGGTGCCCCCATCCCGGAGACCTGGATGGGACTCAATTGTACCTCTTGGGCGGCACGGGGGGATCACCTTGTCGGGTGCGATCCTAACTCCTCGAGAGTGTGTGAGGGAGTGAAACTGCGAGCCGATGTGGGGCACCGCGCAGTTGCCCCATTGCGGACGTTTTCAGGCCCCTGGGATGGGGACGAGGGAGCCATGAGACGAGGATCGGCGCCAACAGAGACAGCGGTATGATGTTGTCGTTCACGTCAGGCAGGTCAGGGAGTTGTCGCGGTTGCTTCCTCGTTGCTCTGGTTGAGCGCAAGTTGTAAAATGAGCGAAGGTTACGCTTTAGATGAAAAAGTGGGCAGGACGGCGTTGGCGGAGATGGAACCGTCAGATGCTCTCGGTCGATGAGAGAGAAAGGCAGAGTTCGATGAGCGGAATTCGAAGACCCTGGATCGTGGTGCTGTTCCTGGCGGTCACGACGCCGCTGTTTTCGCACATCACTCTCGATTCACCCAACGGTGGAGAAGTCTTCCTGACCGAATCGACGATCCCGATCTCCTGGCACATCACCATCACCCACGACCTTCAGAACTGGGACCTCTGGTACTCCACCGTTGGCAGCGGTGGGCCCTGGACCCCCATCGCGATGGACCTTGCTGCCGGAAGTTCGGCGGTTGGGAGCGTTCACACCTACGACTGGATCGTGCCGGTGGAGGCTGCGTCCGCCACCGTCTGGGTCCGCGCCCGGATGGACAATTCGGCCACCGACTACTTCGATGTGAGCGACGGGCCGTTTGCCGTGGTGGCGCCGGGACCGGACTTCGTTCGCGGCGACTCGAACGGCGATCAGAACGTGGACATCGGCGACCCCATCGGGGTCTTGACCTATCTGTTCGCGTCCGGATTTCTCCCCTGTCTCGACGCGGCGGATGGCAACAATGATGGGCAACTCAACATCGCCGACTCCATCTATCTATTGACGTGGCTGTTCACTCCCGCAAGCCCGCCGCCTCCCGCGCCGTTCCCCAACTGCGGGGCGGACCCCCTGCCACCAGATTCGGTCGGTTGTGGGGCATCGCCATGTAGTCCCTGACGCCTGAGTGGCGCAGGGACAGCGGGAGAAATTGCAGCAAAGAGATCGACGGATGCGGATGGGATTCTTGCTAATCGGTATCGTCATTTCGATCGCCCCGTCGCCCAGCGGGTGATTCGGTGCGGAGCGACCTCGGATGTCATCCCTTGAGGTTCTAAATCACCTTCGCTTCTCCCGAGACCAGGTGTGATCCCCCTATCTTCCCAAACGATCTCACCGGCATCGTGGTCGGCGTGACCTATTTCAAACCGCGCAATCTCTGCGAGCTCATGGTTCAGATGAGCGTTCGTCCACCGGTCAATACGGCAATAGCCACGAGAGTGACGCGGTAGCACACGGTGGACTCTCCTGCTGGATAGAAATAAGATCGAAGCCCCTACAGGGGCTCGAGGAGGCACACAATCACCACTCTCATTACTCATTAAGGAGCGATTGATGGACACGAGAAGTCGCGCGAAGACCGTATCAACCCTGACGGCTGTTCTGATGGCGGTGTTCGCGCTCCCCGTTCTTCTCGCGGACACTCCCAAGCAACTGCCCGATCCCGATGGCAGGCCCGCGAACATGGGCAAACCGGTCAAGGTGTTCATTCTGCTGGGTCAGTCCAACATGCTGGGCTTCGGTAAGATCGGCGCCGCCGACAAGCCGGGCTCCCTGACGCACGCGGTCAAGGAGAAAGGCAAGTACCCCTACCTCGTCGACGACGCTGGCAACTGGACCGTGCGCAAGGACGTTCGAAATGTGCGCGTCATGGGGAGCGGCACCGGCAACATGAAGTCCTTCAACAACGAGTGGATGACCATCACGGGCGGCAACATCGGCCCCGAGATCGGCATCGGGCATCACGTCGGGCAGGCCACCGACGCGCCGGTGCTCATCCTCAAGAGCTGCATCGGCAACCGCAGTCTCGGCTGGGATCTGCTGCCGCCGGGCTCCAAGCAGTTCGAGCAGGACGGCATCATCTATGCCGGGTACAAGGAGTCGCCTGACAAGTGGAAGAAGGGGGAAACCCCCGAGCCGATCGGTTGGTACGCCGGCATGCAGTACGACGGCGATGTTGCCAACGCCAAGAAGGTGCTGGCTGAGCTCGACAAATACTACCCTGGCGCGAAGAAGTACGAGATCGCGGGGTTCTTCTGGTGGCAGGGCGACAAGGATCGCTACAACGCCGCACATGCCAGCCGCTACGAGCAGAATCTGGTTCGGTTGATCGAGCAACTGCGTGTAGATTTCGGCGCGCCGAACGCGAAATTCGTCTGTGCCACTCTCGGTCAGACCTCCAAAGGTGCCGGTGGTGCTGAAGGACAGATCCTCAATGCTCAGCTCGCCGTCGACGGAAGGACCGGCAAGTACAAGCGGTTCAAGGGCAACGTCGCCACCGTTTACAGCAAGCCGCTCTGTCATGGAGGAGCTTCCAACAGCCACTACGGCGGCAACGCCGAGACCTACATGGACATCGGTGAGGCGATGGGCCAGGCGATGGCCGAGCTGCTGGGCACCAGGAGTATCGGCTTCAGGTAACTCGATCACCCAGCTGGATGATGTCACGACAGCGGCGGATCCAGCGCTCAAGAAATAGGACTGCGTGGAAGCCTGGCGAAGAGGTGGGCAGGCGACACTGTTGTCCACCTGTAACCGCGTATCGATTGCGGGCGTTGAGCGTGTCGTGGACACCGCCTCTGGCCGATGAAAAATCGAGCACCGCCACTTTGACGGACACAGGAGGTAAAGGAGGGCCTTTCTTGAACGAATCCAACGAGCGCTGGCAGCGCAAGGACGCGCTCACTGGGCTGCTATTTTTCTCGGTCGGTGCGCTGGTGACGATTTACGCATATCTGGCGATGGGAAACGACATACCGGACTTCCTGTGGTGGCCCGCCTGGATCCTGGGGCCGATCCTTGTGCTCATCGGTGGCAACTCAATCTTCCGGGGCCTTCGAGGCAAGTGACCCTGATCGCGTTGGACGTGGTTGGAGGTCCCCGCGATCCCGTGCTCTGGTCAGGATCGTGGTCGGGGTAAACCGTAAAAGGATGCAACCAGCAACGAGTGCGCACACCCCAGCGCGCGAAGCTACTCTCTGAGAATGCTCTCCATCTTCTTGCCTCGAGCCACCTCGTCGACGAGCTTGTCCATGTACCGGATCTTTTGCATGAGAGGATCTTCGACCTCCTCGACGCGAATACCGCAGATGACCCCGGTGATCTTGCTGGTGTTCGGGTGCATCTCGGGCGCCTCGCCGAAGAATGTCTCGAGGTCCTTCTCATCCTTGATCTGCCTTGCGAGGGCTTTGGGGGTGTAGCCGGTCAACCAGCAGATGACTTTGTCGATTTCTTTCTTCCCTCGGCCCTTCTTCTGCGCCTTCGTCAAGTAGTGGGGATAGATACTCGCGAATGTCATCCTGAAGACTCGCTCCAAGTTCATGGCTTCCTCCGCGGAGGGCTGAGATTCCCGGTTGCCAGAACACGCTCGACTTCCGAATCCTCCGAGGGCGCTTCGTCCAGCTCGTTGATCTCAACTCTTCTCTCCGTCGAGATCAATGGGAGAATCGAAGAGATGCGATCGCGAGTGGGAGTCTGGCGACCGGAGTGCACCCCTGAAGAAATCGTTGTCCTTGACGGCACTCTCAACGGAATCGTGGTCGGCGTGACGGCGGCAGGAGTCATCCGGGAACGGCGAGATCCGATTGGCGATTGAGATCGAGAGGTGGACAGGGGACACTGCAGTTCATTTGTAACCCCGCGTGGATTGCGGCTGCCCAGCGTGTGGTGGACACGATTTCAGGCAGTCGCCAGGGAAGGCACAGAATGACCGACAGTCGCAAGGCAGGACAGGACTGGGATCGATCAGCGAGTGCCGTCGTTCGTGACATCATTCACGGCTGGGATCCCTATGGCCTCCTGGATTTAGGCGCGCCAGATGACGAGTTTGATAGCGAGATCGCTGCAGTCGTTGCTCAGATTCCAAGCATTCGCAGCGAGAATGACGCCGTCGATGCCGTTTCTGAAGTGTTCTCTTCAGCCTTCGATCCAGAGTTGTTCGGCACGGAAAACTGTCGGTCTGTCGGTAGCGAGCTCTACCGGACATTGGCCGACAAGAACCTCCTTGATCCATCGTGACGCTCCAATGTTCGCGGTGGGAATTGTTGTCGCCAACCACGATCTCACCGGGTTGGGATAAGTTGTTTCAATCGAAATCCAGTAATCGTGGTGCGCGTGACTGTCCTGGCTGACTGTGACCCTGCCCCCCCACCGTAACAGACCCGACGGGCTCGCGGTTCAGGAGAAGAGCTGCTGAGCTCTCTTTGACAAGCACTCCGGTTTCCACCAATAACCACGATCTCGCCTGGATCGTGGCACGGTCCTCGTTCGGAGGGACGCTGACCAACGTCGATGAACCCGCCCGCCGCAGCGCAACTGCCGGTCCTCGGACGTGCTCTTGGCGACAGAGATGTGCGCTGAATATCCGTTTCAGTTTCGGTGGACCAACGCACCGAGCGAGATCACATTCAACAGCACACGCTTGACGCGCTTCTTCCACCCCCACGGACCTCGTTTCGACCCATTCGAACACCTCACAAGTTTAGGCTCGAATTGAATAATTAGTGATGAAGATTTGGTATGCTGGCTTCTGTGCGGGAGGCCCAAGGAATCGCTGGACCTCCATAGGAACCCCTGATTCTGGCGAGCCACTGGCGCTTGTGTGTAGATTCGAGCCCATGATCTCCATTCGCTGTCTGCTTGTCATCCTGATGCTTTTTGCCCCGGAGATCGCTTCGGCGCAGGACACTGCTGCCTCACTTTCTGACCTCGTTCAACGCATCGAGGCCGCTGAGCGGGACTGGCTGGAGGCCATCCTCACGCCGCCAGCGCTCGTGAGCCTGGGTGATTTTCCGGATTTGAGTAATGCCGGTGCACAGCTGACCTCGATCCTCCGCGATCGGTTGAAGCTGCTCGATCGAAAAGTGATCTCCAACCGGCAGTGGCAAGACCACTGGATCAAGCAAGGTCGGGCTGCCGCCGAGGTGGAACCCCTTTACAGCGAGTGGGCAACGACGGCTGCCGGGGCCGAAGAGCGTGCGGAAGCGATGGCCAGGCAGACCGCTGCAAGGGACTGGGCAGCCCTCGCCGAGGCCAAGGTGTCGAACCAGGATGCCTACCTCACCGCGATCAAGACGGAGCGCGACTCGGTGGAGGAGCGGCTGGAAAACACAATGGGATCCGCTGCGCAGCGGGAGGCCAAGCAGGCTGCGCGGTTGCCTTCCGTAGGCGCAACGCCCTTCGAGGAGAGAGCCGCGCATATTGGAGAACTGCGATTCCGCCAGGAGTTCCACAGTGAGCGGCGCGCGGCGGCCCGTCTCGAGTTGAAGCTGGTCAAGCAGCAGGCCGCGTCGAGCGTGATTATTCAGGGTGCCCTGGAACGAGACGTTGAGCTGGCCCACGAGGAGCACCGCCTCGCCAAGGAGCAGCTCCTCAGCTCCGACTCTGAGTGGTCGGATCGGTGGCTTCCCATTGTCAACGCGTCCACCACCAAGGAGGAGAAGGTCGAGCAGGAGTTGCATCTCAGCGCGGTGCGTCAGCACTCGATCGAGTTCGAGGTGACTCTCGCTGAGTCGAAGACGAGCTACCTGGATCAAAAGCACGAGGAGATCGAGCGAGAGAGACAGGATGCCGAGGCTTTCTCCGGCTGGCTTGAGGCGGCGCTCGCGACAGCACGGCAACGGGCGCCCCGTGTGTTAGGCGTGCTGCTGCTGATCTTGGTGGCCGGGCGACTTGCGCTATGGCTGGTGGGCCTCGTTTCGCGCACCCTGATGAAGGTGGTGGCCGACGACGACACCGAAAACGTCAGTGCTACTGAGCAGCGAGCAAACACGATTGCGGACGTTTTCAAAGGTGTCGGCAAGATCGCTATCTACGTTGTGGGTACCCTGGTCGCCTTTGATGTGGTTGGCATCAATACCGG
>DQQH01000147.1 GCA_015664425.1 Planctomycetota bacterium | reverse complement strand
GCTTGTCGATGATGAGGTCTTGCATCTCGCTCCTGGCAGAAAAAGAGGGGCAACCGACCCACACCGTAACAGAATGCTCCGGCCGGTTCCGATCCCGTCTCGTCTGCAGCGGTAGGGAGTCCTCCCAGGGGCTGGTTCTGCCCGCGGAGTGCTACTACTCTTGGAGCACTTTCACGACCCCCGGAGAGGAACCGACGATGCAGATTGAGACCTTCCAGATGGAGCGCTGGCAGTCGCTTCACGAGCACGACGTCGAGATCAACCTCTCTGACAGCGGTGCCCACCCGAGATCCCTCAGCGATCTCTTCGAGCCGGGGGAAATCGCACTCGAGGGTCTCGCCCTCGGTTACTCGCCGACCCGTGGAACTCCCGAGCTGCGCAGGGCCATCGCCGCCCTCTATCCCGGTGCCAGCACCGATAACGTGCTGGTGACCAACGGTGGCGCCGAGGCCAACTTCGTCACCATCTGGGGGCTGGTCTCGGCCGGCGATGAGGTCGTGGTGATGCGTCCCAACTACGGCCAGATCGAGGGGATCGTCAGGGGTCTCGGTGCCGAGGTGGTGCCGTGGGAATTGCGCCCCGACTGGCAGGCAGGACGCTGGCGGGCCGACGTCGACGCCCTCGAGGAACGGGTGACCGACGGCACGAAACTGATCGCCATCTGCCATCCCGACAACCCCACTGGCGCCCGCCTGTGTCCCGATGAGATCGCCGCCATCGCAGTCATCGCCGATCGTCACGGAGCCTGGGTGTTGGTCGATGAGATCTACCTCGGCCTCGAACTCGATGGCCAGGAGACGATCACCAGCTGGGGAGCAGGATCGCGCTGGATCATCAGCAACAGCCTTTCGAAGGCCTACGGCATGCCGGGGCTGCGCCTCGGCTGGCTCCTCGGGCCACCCGAGACGATCAAGGAGCTGTGGGCGCTGCGCGATTACACCACCATCGCCCCGGGGAGTTACAGCGATCGCATCGCCAGCGCCGTTCTCGCCCCCGAGGTCCGGTCAAAACTGCTGGCGATGAACTGCCAGGCGCTCGCCGGAACTCTTGCCATCGCCAGCGCCTGGGTCGACGAGCACGACTTCCTGCGTGCCATTGCGCCACAGGCGGGAGCGATGTTCTTCGTCGAGTACGATGCCCCCATCGGCTCTCTCGAGCTCGCCGAGCGCCTCAAGGATGAGCAAAGCGTCCTCGTCGTGCCGGGGGCGCACTTCAACATGGAGGGGTGGCTGCGCATCGGCATCGGATCTCCTGAAGAATCGCTGCGCAGGGGACTCGATCGCATCGCCCGGGTGCTCGCCTCGACTCTGGAGAAGAGTTAACCGCCCGCGTCGCTGGCACTCCCTGTCGCCCTCGGGGTAGCGAGGGTCATGCCGATCCAGCCGCCGATGGGGAAGGCGGCGATGCCGACGATCCACATCCAGGTCGGGTGGGGGAACGTCAGCAGCATCGATACCCCGGCGAGGAGCAGCAGTCCCTCGGCGACGTGTCCCGGCGTCGTCGAGTGTCCGGGGGCCGCCGACCTGGCGACATAGGTGGCAGAGGCGGTACCGACCAGCCAGGCGAAGGGGACAAAAAGCAGGGCCAGGAGGGGAACGTTCGCCACGTACTCTGCGATGGCCGCCATATCGTCAGGTTCCATCTCCGGAGGCGGGTAGACACGGTGGCCGATCCCCTCGACCGCCATGATGAGACCAACGCCGACCGCCACCCCCGCGACCACCGCCAGAATCCCTCTCACCACCGTTGCCATCGCTACCCCCTCCTCGGGCACCTTAGTGCCTTCTCGGGGGTCGGATCAATCCCCGACATCGTTCGTCGTTACTCGACCGACAACTCCGCGAGTTTTTTCAGCGCCGGGGTGTCTTTCAGCGCCTTGTTGTGCCGGGCGTGATCGATGGCTTTCATGCCGGAGGCATCTTTTGCCAGGGGGTTGGCGCCTTTATCGAGCAGGAGTTCGACAATGTGGAAAGGCGTGAGATGATTAT
>DQQH01000224.1 GCA_015664425.1 Planctomycetota bacterium | reverse complement strand
TGGTGGAAGCGCAACGAGAGATGGTGGAGATGAGAATAGAGCCTCTTGCGCAGTTTCATCACCATCCTCTGACCGGCAGTGGCGCTCCATACCGTGCGCATGTAGCCGAAGACCCCCTGGCCAACGGCGATGAGGAAGACGGCGAGGCAGATCAGGCCGAGAAAGCGGTACGGTTCCGCTTCGGGGAATCCCGTCGGGACAAAGGGGAGGCTCCCTCCCTCCTGGGGAATGAGCAGTCCGTCGAAGACGTACTTGATCGGCCAGGGCGCCAGAAGTCCGAGGGCAACCTCGAAGGTGAGGGCGATGAAAGCGAGAGTCAGAAGGGGAGACTCCTTGCGCATCAGATCGGAGAAGTGCCCTCGGATGACAAACCACTCGCTGATTCGCCTCTGGATCTTCCCCAGGGGACTCATGGTAATTCACCGATTTGAGCCAGGATTTCCGAGACTCGTTTCTTCCAGGTTGCATTTGATAGAACCCACTCGCGGGCCGCGTTGCCGATGGCTTTTCCGCGCTCGGGGTCGGCGAGCACTCCGCGCATGGCATCGGCCAGGCCAGAGGCATCGCCGGGGCTGTAGAGGAGTCCCCGATTTTCTCCATCCAGCAATTGCCGGACCTGGCCGACGTCGCTGCCTATCACCGGCAGCCCGACGGCGAAAAACTCGAAGATCTTGAGGGGGGAGAAATAGAAGTGGTCGAGCTGGGGATAGGGCGCAACCGCGATGTCACAGCCTCCGAGGAGGCGCCCCACTTCAGCCTGGGGCACCATCCCGGTGAGGTGGACCCTGTCGCTGAGTCCGAGTTCCTCGATTCGTGCTTCGAACTCGCTCCGTCTGGGGCCGTCACCGATACAGAGCAATTCTGCGCCGGTGGTGTCATCTTCGGCAAAGATCCGGAAGGCTTCGATGAGATCGGTGAGCCCGTGCCACGGTCGAAAGGAGCCGCAGAAGGCGATCAACGGCACTTCCTTCTCGGGCAAGGAAGCCGGTCGGATGCCGTTTCGGGGGGGGAATAGCCTTTCATCGACGCCGTTGGGGATGACCCAGATTCCCTCGCTGTGGCCTCTGAGTGGCTCCACCCAGTTCGCAATCTCGTCAGAGACGCAGACGATCCCGTCCGCCTGTTGCATCAGGAGTTTGGCGATCCCATCAGCGAGAGCCTCGTTGCCGAGTCCGCGGAACTGTTTCGCCTCATCGGGGAGCGGGCTGTTCACTTCGAGGATGAAGGGGATTCTCAGATCGCGCGCATGGGCGAGACCGCCGCTGTGCCAGAGAGCGTAGCGTTCATAGATGAAGTCGGGGGGGATACGGCCGGAGGCAAGAGGTTTCAGGCTGGTGAGGAAGAGCCGCGATTCTCTCTCCTGGAGCGACTTCCTCTTCTTGCGAATCGGCACCGGGATCTGGAAGATGGGGAAACCCTCGATCTCCTCGGCCTCCGCCCGCAGGGCGTGGACCTCGCCCTGTAGTCCCGACTCCTTGAAGGCGCGGCAGACACTCGCCACGTGGATCGAGGAACCCTTGTTGCCGGGAACAGGTACTCCAGGATCGGCACAGACATACGCGAAGCGTTGCATTCCTAGGCTCCCTGGGCGCTCGTCTGAAAATGATCTCTGAGGGTTCCGACGTTGGTCGACAGGTGGAACAGCCTCTCTGCTCTGGCACGCGCGGCACCGGGAGGTTGTTCCCCCTTCTTCATCTTCTCCCACAGAACCAGCAACCCGTCGGCAAGCGCTGACGGATCAGCGGGCGGCACAAGGATTCCTCCCTCGTCGCCGACGATCTCGGGATTGCCGGTGAGGGTTGTGGTAACGATGGGTAGATCGAGTGCGAGGGCTTCGAGAAGGACCGTTGGCAGTGCGTCCATGTTCCCGTCCGAATCGGGGACACAACCGAGCGCCATCATCGTCGAATCGCTGCAGATCTTTCGCACCTTTTCCTGGGCAAGGCCGCCTGTGAGTTCGACGACGTCCTTGAGGCCGAGTTCGTCCCTCTGGGCTTCGAGGTTACTCTCCTCTTCGCCGTCTCCGATGATCGTCGACGTGAACTCGAACCCAGTTGCCCGAGCCAGGGCAAACGCGTTGAGGAGATGGTCGAACCCCTTCTTCGGGACGAGGCGCCCGACGCTCACGATGTGGGGTATTTCCGGGAGTTCCGCCCTATCTGGCGGAACGAAGAAGCCAAGATCGATACCGTTGTAGAGGCGGATCAACTTATCCGCCGGCAGTCCAGGTGTGCGCTCGATGATCCAGTTGCGGTTGAATTCGCTGACGGTGATGGCAAAGGCGCTGCGCTCGACCAGGTCACGGAAGAGGTTGCGGTCGACCGTCTCGCGAAAGATGTCCTTGGCATGGCAGGTGAAGGAGAAGGGAATCCCCGAGAGGATGTTGACCACCGCTGCAAAGCGAGTCGAGATGGTCGCAAAGTGGGCATGAAAATGCTGGATCCCCTTGCGCCGCGCATCGGCAGTGATCAGGAGGGCGCGCAGCAGCATGTCGAGGTCTTTCGGAATGCTGTGCTCACGAAGGAAGGAGACCGCTTCTTGCCACTTCTCCATCGGTGGAACAAGTTCGGGAGGCAGCTGCTGAACCCGGTCCCAGACCACCTCCGCTTTCTCCCGGACCAGATTCTGGGCGGTGAGCGTCAACTCGCTGAGACGGCCGTGGAATCGCCCATCTGCCGGTGCCATCAGGCTGAAGACGTCGACGGTGACTCCCTGACGCTCGAGTTCCAGGATCTCATGAAGGATGAAGGTCTCCGAGAGGCGCGGGAACATCTTCAGAATGTATCCGACGCGCAGTCCCCCATCAGGATCTCTTTTTGAAACTCCGGACATTGTACTGGTCCTCTCCGGCGGTGCGGATTCGGCGACGGAACGCTTCCACCCCTGCCAGGAAATTTTCGATCCCATCGAGCCTGAGCCCGCAGGAATCGGGATCGGGAGGAAGTGGATTGTTGAATCCCGATCGAACCGATTCTGCAAGGGAATCCACATCGAGGCGATCGGGATCGAGGCTGGACACGAGCCTGAGTCCCTGGAAGGCCTGGGCCCGCAGCCATTGCTCTTTCCGCGGGAACACCCGGGGGACGATGACGACAGGTTTACCGGTGCAGACCGCCTCCATCACCGCGTTGTAACCTCCCATGGTGACCACCAGGTCAGCTTCCGAGAGCAACTCCTCGAGGTGGGATGTGAATCGGAGGAGCTGGACGTTCTTGTTCTGGCCGAATCTCTCGAGAAGGCGGTTCCTCTTCTCTCTCGACAGGAACGGCCCTGTGACCAGGGTCCCGTTCCAGAGATCTTCCCGCTCTGCGAGCATCCTCAGAAAGGACTTGGCGAGGGGGTAGCCGTCGCCGCCGCCGCCAACGACACAGACGAGGTGAGGACGGTCGGGAGAGGGGAATGCCCCGGCGACGGGGGAGGGAGTCCCCTGTGCGCGGACTCGGCGCAGATAGCCGAGGTAGATGAGTTTCTCCTGCACTCTCTTCGACATTCCGTAGATCTTGTCGACCTCGAAGACTTCCTTGCAGCCGTAGACCCAGATCTGGTCGTAGACCTCATCGAGGAGGCGATAGGTTCCATCTCGCTTCCAGGTTTCGCGCACCCGGTTTGGATCGTCGATGACGTCGCGCATCCCCAGGACCAGTTCGGTGTGGCCGGCGAACTTGAGATCTGCCAGGAGGGGCAGGAGTTCCCCTCGGAGGCCTGAGGGGGCGTGATCGACGACAAAGATGTCAGGTCTGAAGTGGTGGACCGCCTCGCGAATCTGCTTCTTGCGAAGTCGAATGGTCTCTTCGAGGGTGGATCCCAGGTTTCGCGAAACGTACTCGCCTTTGGCGTTCTTCGTCACCGGTGCGATCGTCACGATTTCGCAGTGGGCGGGAGTCGAGTAGAAAAAAGCTCGAGGGGAGCCTGTGACGATGAGAACCTCGACCCCTGCCAGCTGCTCACGAATGTGGCGGGCGAGAAGGAGGCAGCGCCTGAAGTGTCCCAGCCCGTAGCTGTCGTGGCTGTAGAAGGCGAGTCGGAGTCCCCGGGATCCCGAACCTGGTCCCGCCGCGCGCGGGGCTGTTCCATGGAGTCCGAGGGCTGGCTGCTTCACTAACGACGCCTCCATCGGCTGGGCAAAGAGGGGATCTGCCAGCCGAGTGGGACCCGGCGGTCTGCCTGCCTCTCCTCTGGCAAATAGTTCGCCATCCCCCGGTGCCCCACTGGAGGGATTTGTGGCGAAAGTTGTAAGTCCGACCAGTGAATCACATTGGGAGCAGTCTAGTCCATGGTAAAGCGTTGAAATGTCCGGTTAGTCGGGGAATGGGGGGTCGCTGGCGGGCGATCGGTCACATTTGGCCACAGATGGGGGGGTAGACGGGGGGGGGCAGGCTAAATTTAGCCAATCTCCCTGGCGGCAGGCCGCCAGTTCAGGAATCGATCCCCCATTTCTCCATCCTGTGGCGAAGGGCGCCGCGGGTGAGCCCGAGGATTCGAGCGACCTCCGAGACGTTGCCGTGAGCATGAGCCAGGGCACGTTCGATCAGCCGCTTCTCGACCGCCTGCAGGGAGCAGTCCCCGGTCTGGAAATCGAACTCCAGGTCGACGGCGGAGAGGGGGCCGCGATCGGCGCCTCCGTCGGAGCCACTGGCGGAGGAGAATTTCGGCGAGATGAGGTCGTTACCCTCGCTGATCAGAACCAGCCTCTCGATGGTGTGCGCCATTTCCCGGACGTTTCCGGGCCAGTTGTAGCGCAGCAACTCGTTGAGCACCTCCTTGGTGATCTTCAGCTCAGGCCTGCGGTACTTACGCATGTATCTCTCGAGGAAGTACTCGATGAGCAGAGCCCGATCCCGTCCGCGATCGCGCAGGGGGGGCAGGTTGATATGGACCACCTTGAGGCGGTAGAAGAGATCGGAGCGGAATTTGTTGGCTGCGATCGCTCCTTCCAGGTTCTGGTTGGTCGCGGCGATGATTCTGACGTTGACATCGTGCTCGCGGGTGCCTCCGACCCGACGTACCCGCTTGTTCTCGAGCACGTGGAGAAGCTTCGTCTGCATGTCCAGGGGCATGTCCCCGACCTCATCGAGGAAGATGGTGCCGCTGCTGGCGACCTCGAAGAGTCCCTGCTTCTGCTGGGTTGCGCCGGTGAAACTGCCCTTCTCATGGCCGAAGAGTTCACTCTCGATCAGTTCTCGTGGGAGTCCCGAACAGTTCACCTGGATGAAGGGTTGATCCGACAGCGGACTCGAATAATGGATGTAGTTGGCAAGCAGGTCCTTGCCGACCCCGGTTTCACCGTCGATGAGGATGGTGGGCAGGTCAGCGGCGTTGTCGAAGGGGACCTGGGAGAGTTGGCCGACGAGATGGCGGATCTCCTCGAGCTGCTGACACTCGCCGATCATGCGGGAGTCCGAACGGAGCAACTGGCTTCCCCGCCGACGGACCGCGACCTCATCCCGGAGGCGGGCGTTCTTGAGCTCGCGTTCGACCACCAGGTGCAGTTCCTCGAGATCGAGGGGTTTTTCCAGGTAGTCGGTCGCTCCCTCCTTCATCGCCTCGACGGCGGTGTCGACGGAGGCGTAGGCGGTGACGATGAGAACCGGGACGTGGGGGAATTCCTGCCTCAGGCGCTGGAGAACCTCCAGCCCGGAGATGTCGGGGAGTTGAACGTCGAGGATGGCGAGGTCGGGGGAGTCCTTATCCAGGATTTTGAAGGCCTCCCGGCCCGTTTCTGCCAGCAGGCACTCGTGGCCCGAGCGGCTCAACTCGATCTTCAACGACTGCAGCAGTGGCAGTTCATCGTCGAGGATTAGAATCTGTGCCATCTTGTCCTTTTCGACCGGGGGACCGGCGGGGGAGCCTGACCGTCATCAAGCAACCGTGTCCCGCTGCAGAGTCTACATCAATGGTACCACCGTGTCCGAATATGATTCTCTGGGTGAGGCTTAGGCCGAGGCCAATTCCGCTCTTCTTGGTTGTGAAGTAGGGAGTGAACAGTTTTTTCTGCACCTCTTCTGTCATTCCTTCCCCCTCGTCGGAAATCTTGAGCAAAACTTCCTCGGATTCATCCACCGCTTCTGTCGAGATGGCAACCTTCGAACCTTCGGAAGAGGCATCGATGGCGTTCTGGACGAGGACCAGGAGTGCCTGGTCGATCCTACGAGGGTCGACGGGGATGGAGCCGACCCGCTCGTCGAGATCGAGGGTGATTTCTACGCCTCGTCTGGAAGCGGAGAGTTCACAGGCGCTGGCGACGGCAGTGACCCGGTCGTTGATCTCGGTGAGTGTGGCCTCGACCCGGACGGGGCGCAGCGCGACAAGCAGATCCCGCAGCCAGCGATCGGCCCGATCGACCGTCTCGACGATCGTCTTCATCGTCGGAACCGACTCCTCGGGGGTCTCGGGGTCTCTCTGGCAGGTCTGGGCGAGGGCTCTGATGCTCGCCAGAGGATTCCTGATGTTGTGGGCGACGGAGGCGGTCATCTCCCCGACTGCCGCCATCCTCTCCTTCTCGACCAGTTGCTTCTGGAAGTCGGCGATGCTGGAGGACATCGATTCGACCTCACGGGCGAGTTGGCCCAGTTCGTCATCCCCTTCGACGGGGATCTTGCGTCGGTACTCACCGCGTGAGATTCCTCTGGCGGCGAGGACGAGGCGCTCGACGGGAACCAGCAGCCACTTCTCGACGAGGGAGATACTCGCGATCCCGACGATCAGGACGAGCAGGGAACTGACCGAGACGAGAACGTTGACCCGTCTCCGGGCCAGGCTCGCTCTATTCTGCCCATCGGTGACCCGCTGGTTGTGGAGTTCGACGAGCAGGTCGACGGTGTGCGTGACCTCCGGTGCGAAACGATCGGTGACGTAGCGACGGAAGCGCTCCAGTCCCTTGTCGTCCTGTCCCTCCTCGGTGTAGCGCAGAGAACGGCGTACCGCCCGCTCGAAGTTGGTGAGCGCTCTTCCCAGGCGCTCGGCGGCGCGCCGGTCATCGTCTGCGCTGGGGGAGGAAGCGGAGCCTCCATCGAGGTCGAGAAGAGCCCCGCGGCATCCCTTGA
>DQQH01000233.1 GCA_015664425.1 Planctomycetota bacterium | reverse complement strand
GCCGCCGCCGTTGCCGCCGCCGTTGCCGCCGCCGTTGCCGCCGCCGTTGCCGCCGCCGTTGCCGCCGCCGTTGCCACCGCCGTTGCCGCCGCCGTTGCCACCGCCAACATCACCGAGATTGGCAGCTCCGACACCGGTGAACCCGAGCACCGAAGGGCCTCTTCCATCGCCGTTGCGGAAGGTCGGTAATGCCACCGTGTTGACGTATTCGACTCCTTCGTAGGTTGGAAGGGGTGTCGGCATCAGCATCACTTGTCCTGGGTTTTCGATGTCCCAGCGCATCAGCATGGCGTGATCTTCGTGCTGGGTGTTGTGGCAGTGTTCCATGTAGGTTCCAGCGAATTCGCGGAATCGAAGCGCAACCTCGACGCTGTCGGTGCTGTCAGGCATCCGGCCTATCCGGTAGAGGTCTTTGCGTGCCCAGCGTTCCCACTCTGGGGGGGCCTCGCCACCTCGGCTGAGGATGAGTCCTTCCTCGAAATGGATGTGGATGGGGTGGCTCCAGCCGCCGCCACCGTTTTTCAAATGCCAGATTTCGAGTTGGCCGAGCTCGGGGGCCGCAGACAACCTGCGCGGGTCCATTGTGAATCCGGCGCCGCCATCGGTCTTGATCGTCCACGGTGCGTTGTCGGTGCCAGCGGAACGACCAAAGGTAAAGGTTCTGTGGACCGCGTTCTCGATCTCCTCAGTGGTCGGCTGGCGCAGGGGAATCATCTTCTGCTTGCCGCGGACGAAATCTGCCGGATCCATGCTCCCATCGACCTGATCATAGCTTCGAACGCGGAATTCTAGGAACTTGCTGACGCAGGGATCACCATCGACCCACTTGTCACCGGCGTTCACGGCCTGGTATTCGCCAGAAATAATCTCCTGGAGAGGGATCGCTTGCTCTGGACGGCGACCTGTTTTGTGTTCCAGAACGTTCACGAAATAGAGGGTGTCGCCATCCTGGAAATTACCGAAGTCGATGACGATGTCGTAACGCTCGGCGATTCCCTGGGTGGGAAGAACTCCTCTATCGGTTCCGAGGGTGCCATCGAAGGCGACAGCGTGCTCCATGATGTTGCCGTCATTGCAAACCATATGGAACGGAACAGGATCTCCATTTTGATTTACTAGCCCAACTTTGATGTAGCGAGAAACAGAGCCGTTGAGGATACGGAAGCGATACCTGCGCGCCCGAACCTCGAAAAACGGCTTGTACTGCCAGTTTGTGAGAAGCTGGTCACCCATGAAACCATCGGCGTTGAAGGGATTGAACCACAGCTGGCCCTCCTCGTCCCAGGCCTTGTCGGCGAGGACGAGATTGACGTCGTAGTCGCGGTTGCCCCAATCGAGGGCGCTACCGCTCGGGAGCCTGAGGTTGACTGTGTCATCGATCGACTCGTTTCCTCGGTCGATGGAACTGTAGTAGTTCATCATCGCGGCGCTGCCCTTGTAAACGTTCTGCGCGGTGTAATCGAGCATGTGGTCGTGGAACCAGTGGGTGCTCATCGTTTCGCGCCAGTCGCCACGAAGGTTGGTGATGCCACCGTTTCCGTCGGGAGATCCGCAACGGGGATCGGTAGCCTCGGTGTTGATGGTGTCGTGGCCTGCGATGATCATCGGCCAGCGGTAGTCATAAGCCTGACCGGGGAAGAAGAAGGCGTTGGCGTAGCCGTCGCTCTCTGCAGGGTTGTGGCCGTTGTGCTCGTGCACCGAGATGGTGTGGAGACCGAATCCGCGATTGGCCGCAGGATCGATGGGCAACGCGTTGTGGAGTCGCATCACGACAGATTCACCGTATCGAACCTTGAGCAGCTTCGGCGGCAAGGTTCCGTCGAAGGTCCACAGAGACTCCGGGAGTTGAGGCGGCATCGCCGGGTGGAACTTCATCGGGATTCCTGCGCAGGTTCCCTCGAAGCCAGGCCTTCCGGTAGAGTTGTAATAAAGACCGCCAGGACTGAACTCGCAGATTTCATCCAGGCCCACGCCATAGCAATGGGTCTGCTTGGAGTCGCGCAGCCCACCGTTGGTGCGTGCTCCGCTCATCGATGTCTGATAGCAGACCTGCGGTGGGAACTCATTGTAGCGTTGGTGCGCCCAGCCTTCACCTCCAGGGCGCCCTTCGCACGGCATCGACTCACATGTTCGGCCTAGAAAGGCCTCAATATCAGCTTTCCATGGGTTCTGCTGGGTATCGTTGCACAGGCGGGTGGGGAACGGATCGAGTGGTTGGGCCAGGAAGAAATCCAGTTGATCCCCGTCCGGGCAAGACTGTGCGTCTGCAGCAATCGGAAGGGGGATACAGGGAGCAGTCGCTGGAGCCAGCGTGTCGCAGCCAAATTCCTCGAACCTGAGCATCTGCTGTGTGAAGGGTTGAGCGCCGAAGAGGGGGCTCGGTAGCCCACCTGTAGGCAGGTCGAAACCTCCGCCCTGCAGGGCGTCGGGCTGACGGACGTTGTTCGCCGTAACGGCTTCAACGGTGCTTCCGACGAATGCGCCGTGGTTAGCGTGTTCGAGCCCGTCGGGAAGGTCACCGACGATCAAGGGCCCGAGGTGACTGGGATCCTCTAGCGGATCTCCAACGACGATTGGGACCACGAAACAAAAAGCAGCCAGGGCCGCCAGAAGGTGGGTTTTTCGGATTGGAAGATAACCGATATGTAAGTTCAATCTAAAACGTGACATTCTATACTCCTCCTAGCCGGATTTCTCGAAGACTGATTAATGTCAATCAGTTGAACAACAACACCTTTCTCACTTGAATAGTCCTGATGACCCAGCTCACGAATCCACATGCTGGCTGGGGAAAAGGGTTATTTTCAACAACCTTCGGCACTCGTTACCAAACCCCAATATTTGAAGTCGGATAGTAATGGAAGATTGGTAAGACACCATGATATTTTGTGTCGTGTAAGTCATGTTATATATTTATTTTACAATAAAGTAACAATTTTGCGCATAGAACGATAGGAGTGTTCCTGGAAGTTGGTTTTTTTATTAGTTTACCTGTCAGGTGAGTCAGTATTGGCTTTTCCTTGCCTCAACAGTAGTGGGGTCTGGAAATCTCTTTTCGATAGATTTGCATGATTGAAAGTGAGCGAACCGGAATTTGGTTGGAAGTATTTCCGACGAGGAGCGCGATTCCATTCGAACCGTGTTGAGGGCTCGTCGAGTTCAACGGATCTTTCAGCCCGCCAGTGGGGCCGTTGGTAGCCCCTGCCACCTGTGGAGGTCGGGGCCCTCAAGGTCATGGCGGCTGCCCTCGATTTACCTCTTGGCCGGTTCGTTGTCGAAATCGGCGATGACCCCCGAGCTCGGAGTTTATTCCGGGGCAACTGCCCTTACCGGCAGTCGCCGGGAGTGAGGGTGATCACATCCTCCAGAGTTGTGCCAGGGTTGACACATCCGGCTCCCGGGTGTTAAGCGGGTTTTCTACCCAATCACCTCCAATCGCCCTATTCAGTCCATCCCCGCTGTTTCTCCCCTTTGGCCCGAGGGTTGCGTCCCGCCAGGTGGCGAACCGGTCCTTTGGCGTGTATCCATCGAGTTGCACCCATTGGCTGAAGGTTGCCCGCCTCTTTGGATCTTCTCTCGGAAGGAGAAGCCGAACGGGCAGGAACCCATCGTCTGCGTCCCTGCAACATGCGTGAAGTGACGGTGTCCGCTGCCCGGACACACCGGCAACCCGGTGTGTCCGGGGTAGCCGACAAGGGACCGTTGGTGCGGATTTCCGGCCACCGGTGAAAGGAGCAAGGCGATGAAGTTCAGAGGAATCCTGCTGCTGGTTCTGCTGGTGCTGAACGGAAACCGCCTCGCTGCTCAGCCGTTGCCGGGAAGCCCCTTCCTCGACCAGGTGGTCCCCGCCCAGGGACAGCCCGGGGACTCGCTCATCCTCAGTGGGCTGAACTTCTCGCCGAATCCGCTTCTGAACCGTGTGACTTTCCCGGCAACGGTGGCTGTCGGCAGCACCTTCGGGCTGGTCACCAGCGTCGAGGTGACCCCCGGGCCGGGACCCGATCTGGCTTCGACCCTGACGGTGGTGGTGCCCTCGGGGGTGCGCACGGGAACGGTGGCTCTCGAGGTCCAAAACGCGACCATCAACGGCCAGGTCGTCACCAGTTCCGATGCCGGGTCGGTGCCCTTCATCGCTGCACCGGAGTTGATCGGCTGGGTGGTCGGTGACAATGCCGATGCCACCCTATTTCGGGATGCCGCAGGGAATATCCTTCCCGATTTCGTCTACCTCTACGGTTACAACCTGACCGGCGCCATCACCGATGTTGAGATTTTCGATGGGATCTCGACACTCAGCGCCTCCAGCATCGTTGCCGGCCCTCCTGTCAGTGCCAACTACACCTTGCCACCGGGGATCGAGATGATCGGGGTCGAGCTACCTGCCGGTCTGATCCCCCTGGGTGACACCTGGCCCCTGAAGATGACCGCCATCAACGGCTCGACCGCTGGGACCCCCCTGGAGAGTTCAGAGATCGATGTCCCGTGGCGATTCCTATTCGGCCCCGGTATTCCCTCCGATATGCCGGCGTACATCGCCGGTGCGGTGCTTCCCCGGGGCATTCGTCGTGGAAACATCGAGATCACCGCCAATCTCCTCAGCGATCCTCCCAACGCCAGGTGGACCCTGGTCCCGGAGTACCTTTCCGACCCTCAGAACCCCGACAGCTGGCTCGAGTGCACCCTTACCGACGGTGGCAGCCTGGGGGTGGGTATCCTTCCCGGCGGGTTGATCGTCTCCTCTCTCGTGCCGGCGATCGTCGGCCCGGGAGAGAGGTTCACCTTCACCTGGAATTCTGAAACCGACCTTCCCGGCGCGCTCACGGCGACGCGAATTCGCCTGCGCCCGCGCGATCCCGTTCCGGCCATTGCGGTTGCGGATCCGGCCGGGGAGTGGGTCAGCGGCTGGCTCGTCATCAACAACACCGCAACTGCTTCCGGGGTGATCGAGGAGGAGTTCTGGGACTCCCGGTTCGAGGATTTCAGCGCTGGCGATGCGATCTGGAACGGACTCGGCAGCGAAGGAACGCTGCTCTTCAGCGACCAGACAGCGATGGAGGTGGTGACCTGGGGAAGCGGCACCGTCGATCTTGTCCTGCTGGCATCGGGCTCTTACCTGGTCGACACCGACATTCCATCGGTTTTCGATGTTTCCGCTCCCGGAAGCCCGGCAGACATGATTCCGGGGAACCCCGGCGCCGCGGCAGGTGAGATCCATCTCCATTCGCTGGCCGTGGTGGCCGGGGCCATCATCGAGGTGGTCGGCGAATCTCCCCTGGTGATCCGCTTATCCGGTGACGCCGGTCTCGACTCGGCGTTGGTGGTCACCATCGGCTCACCTCTTGTTCTTCGAGGGCAGGATGGGACCGAAGCGACGATCGATGCTAGCGGCAGCGGCGGCGCTGGCGGCCCGGGGGGGGGGGCAGGGGGAAGTGGCGGCAGCCTCGAGATCGATAATCAGGGGACAACGATCTCGGAAATGACGGCCGGCGGTGCTGGCGGCCTCAACGGCGGCGAGGCTGGGGGCGCTGTCACCTGGGTCAACCCGAACGCCATCTCGATCCCCAAGGCGGGTTGCGCTGGCGGCGGTGGGGGCGCTGTCGCTGGATCTCCGGGAGAGACGACCTTCCTGCCTCCCACTTCTCAGATCGGATATTTCGGTGCTGGCGGCTTCCCTTTCGGGGATGACCCGGTGACGAGGTTGCGAGGTGGCGGCGGTGGTGGCGGCGGTGGCGCATGCGCCATCCGTGTCACGACCTTCTCGGGTCTGGCGGTGAAACACGGTGGTGGGGGTGGTGGCGGCGGCGGCGCCATCGAGATCGCCGCCCGTGGCCGAATCATCATCGGCGCCGACGTCGATGTCAGTGGCGGTGCGGGAAAGACGGGCACCACGGGCACCCAGGCCGGGGCCGGTGGTGGCGGCGGCGGCGGCACCATCGCGCTGCGGGCCACCGGAAACATCGAATTCACTGGCGCGATCATCCTGCGGGCGACTGGTGGTGCGGGAGCTTCGGCGACCACGTCGACGACGCAGATTCAGAAGGCTGGCGACGGCGCCGACGGCCGGATACGCATCGAATCGAACTCCTCCATCGTCATTCCAGTCAGCACACAACTCCTGGGGGTAATGACCACGGGCAACTTCACCGACGTCGGCAAGTGGCGAAGCCGCGGCGTCTCGCTGCCCTACCCGGTGCGTGCCAGCGATGGCGTGACCGGCGTGCTGCCGGTGCTGATCGCTGCCCCTGCCATCGAGATGGCCAGTGGCCCAGGCACCGCAGTCAGGGCACTCTACGAGGGCTACCGCTCTGCCCATCTGAGTCCCGGCACCCTCGGCACACGCATCGGGCCGGTGGGGGATCCGGCGCTCCTCGGCGATGTCGAGTACCTGCGGGTTCGCTGGCTGCTCGACGCTCCGGAGCCACCGTCAACCGTGGCCATCGCTGTCGACTACGCTCAGGTTCCCATCAATTGCGATCCCAATTCCGGCGACTTCGATGGCGATCTGGTGAGCGACTCCTGCGATGCCGACGATGACAACGATGGCTGGAGCGACGTGGAAGAAACGACCTGCGGCACCGATCCCCTCGATGGCAGTTCCGTTCCCGTCGACAGCGACGGCGACGGCATCTGCGATGCGATGGAATCGGACAATCCCTTCGAGCGCGGCGATGTCAACGGCGACGGTGCTCTCGATCTCAGCGATGGGGTCGTCCTGCTCGAGTACCTCTTCATCGGCGGCGCGCTTCCGACCTGTCTCGATGCCAGCGATGTCGATGACGATGGCCTGCTCAACCTCACCGATGCCATCGTTCTCCTCAATTACCTCTTCCTCGGCGGGCCCGCCCCCGGAGCTCCTTCTGGCAGCTGCGGGGTCGACCCAAGCGCTGACGTCCTCGGCTGCGCAAGCTACGGCGCCTGCCCTTGAGAGGAGACTGGTGAGTGGTACCGATCGGCGAGGGTGTCGGATAATTTCAGTCCGGCGCCCGCGCCGATCCGGATCCCACTACAGGGAACAGGTTTGTTTTCCCTCGGGAAACCCGGTTCCCTGATATGCAGGTCCGTGGGTGGTACAGGCCAGCGACCTCCCGGTCGTCTTGTCGATGAGCAGCCCGTAGGGTGGACCGCGGAACCCTGTATGATGGTCAGGTTCCCGTCGTGTTCCTGGCAGGCAAGGAGGATCCGATGATCGGTTCGAGAGCCAAGAATTGGTGCGCCCCGAGCTTCTTCCTGGTGGTGTTGCTGGCAACTCCTGCGTTCGCCCAGGTCACCCCCTGCCCCATCAGCGATGGAGTGATCAGTGACTTCGTCATCTCACCGGTGGTCGATGGTGAATCCCTCAGTTGCAACAATTCTCCGGCGAACCACGCCGAGAATCACTTCTGGCGCACCTGGAACCTAAACGGCCAGGTCGGCGTCGACACCATCGCCTTGACCTGCATCGAGATCGGCGTTTACACGTCGGTGCCGGCTGTCGGCACGACGCAGCCGATGGCGATCAACGTATACCTGGATGAAGACGGGACCTCCTGGCCAACGGTCACCAGCTTGACTCTCATTGCCAGCTACGACTTCGACCTGCCTTCAGGTCTCAGTAGCGAGATCTACCCTGTGGTTTTTCCGACGCCCATCGACATCCCCTGTTCGACCATCAACGGCGCCAATGCCACGCTCGTCATCGACGTGATGTGCTACGACATGAACCAGGGGGACTTCTTCGCCATGGGGTCGATGCTTCCGACCACCTCAGCCCAACTCCAACCGTGCTACATCAGCGCCGCCAGTTGCGGTCTTCCTAACCCGGTGCCACTCGCTTCCCTATCAGCCCCCGAACTCCAGTGGGTGATCGAGCCGCATTACGACATCACCCCAACGGCTCCCTGTTTTCCAGCGCCCGGACTGGTCAACTTCCAGTGCGCCAACATCGATGGATTCACCGGGATCGAGGTCTCCTGGGACGCACCGACGACTCTCCCTGACAGTTACGATATCTATGTAGATGGAGGGATTGTCGGCAACATACCAGGAACCTCCACTTCATACCTCACACCCGATCAGGCTCCGTATTTGAACCACACCGTCGCAGTCCAGGAGATTGTAGGCGGCGTCCCCATCAGCGACACCAACTGTTCGGTCAACGTCAGTCCGGCGAATGATACCTACGTCGGTGCAGAGTCGATCGGCGCCGGTAGTTATCCCTTTGTCTGCGACGGCAACTTCAACGGCACCGACAGCCCTGCGGTAGACATTGGCGTGTGTTCTTTTGGCGCCGGAGTTCAGCAGCAGTTCAACGACATCTTTTTTTGCTACACCGCTGCTGTTACCGGTTCGGTGCTGGTCAGCACCTGCGGTGCGACCGGGGACACGATGCTCAGTGCCTATGACAACGGATGTGGTTCCGATGATCCGGCGACGGTGATCGCCTGCAACGATGATGCAACCAGTGGCCTGTGCGGGAATGCCGCCGAGATGGTCGTCGAGGTTGTCATCGGCAACGACTACCTGTTCCGCCTGGGAACCTTCAACCCGGCCCTTTCTGCCAGCGGGGTTCTCCAGGTCAGCGAGTGTGTGGGACCTCAGGACCTGGCCGCCAACAGCGACTGCCAGACTGGTGATGTCACCCTGTCGTGGACCGCGGGGAACAACTGGAACTCGCTGGAGGTCTACCGTGACGGCTCATCGATTGCGATTCTCTCAGGAAGCGCCACCGGTTACCTGGACACCGGAGTCGATGATGGAGATCACGTCTACGAGTTGGTCTCCAGCTGCGGCTCTGCCACCGCCACATCTCAGGTGGTAACCTCCGTACTGGTCTACAGCGGTCAGAGCGACATCGTCTTCGCCCTCGAGGGGCTGCAGAGTTTCGGCGATGTCGGCGCCATCGACAGCGGCGTCGCCCTCACCGCGGCACTCGTCAACGCTGGCCAGGATGTGGGAATGGTGCGGGTGAGCCCCCTGGATTACGACTGCGTCAGCGATGCCGGGGTGGTAAACATCTGGGTGATGACGGGCACCTTCCTCACCGATTATCGCCTCAACTCGACAGAGGGCGATCTACTGGGCAGCCTGGGAGCGGCGGGAAAGAACATCTACTTCGAGGGTGGCGATCACTTCGGCTTCTTCCATGTCGCCAGCGCCTTCGACTCACGCGACGGCGTCGATGATGCCACCTACGACACCGGCGACGGGAACGATGACTTCACCGCCATGGACGGTCTCGCCAGTAGCATCCTCGACCTCAGCGACATGAGCGACGTCGTCTACAACCAGGACAATCCCCTCGACAGCGACGACAACGACCACCTGACTCCGGCGACTGGCGATGGCGCCGGACCCGATGCCTTCGGAGCGTGGCGCTTCGCCGCTTCCCTGGCGGCTGGGGATGCCATCACAACTGTCGTCTACGACACCAACAGCGGTGGCAAGACGATCGTGTCCTCGTGGGAGTTCGGCGGTTACACCGACGATCAGATCGATCTCGCCATGCGCTACCGCGCTGCTCTTACCTTCGGCATTGAAATGGGCTTCAAGCGAGGCGATTCCAACGCCGATGGCGATTTCAACATCGCAGATGCCGTCTTCCTTCTGACCCACCTCTTCAACATGGGACCCGAGCCGGCCTGCCTCGATGCGGCCGATGCCAACGACGATGGCAACAAGAACATCGCCGATGCGGTGTTCATCCTGGGCTCACTCTTCCAGCAGGGTTTCCCATTGCCACCCCTCCCGGGCCCTTTCGCCTGCGGTGAAGACCCGACCGCCGACACCCTCGACTGCCTGGACTACGGAAACTGCCCCTGACAGGGGGCAGGCCACTGGCCCTTCCTCTCTCCCCGCCTTCGAGAGAACCGCGAGAGAAACGTTCTTGAGGGCTCCATCTTCGCTGCTGCCGTGGCGACCCTTCCGGGTAGGGCCCTCTTCCGGAGGGTCCGGGTCCTCGCCACAGCCGTTGAGAAGGGGGCATGAGAGTCTTCGTTGGCGCTCCCCGCTGAACTCTGTAAACCCTGCCCCCTCCAAAACTTGATCGCCTCCACCAGGCGCCTTCTTTGCCCGGGCCAGGGAACCGTCCTACACTCCGATGGAGCCCGGAATGTGGCCGTTTCCGGCTGTCGAAAGG
>DQQH01000086.1 GCA_015664425.1 Planctomycetota bacterium | reverse complement strand
TCGATGGAGATCTGACAGCTATCGGGGACCCCATCGGAATTGCAATCAAGGACAGGACCACAATCGGGGCTCATACCACCCTCGGCGATGGTGCAGGAATCGATCAGGCCATCGCCGTCGCAGTCGGGGGCCCCGCTTGCCAGCTCGCACGCGTCGAGTTCGTTGTTGTCGTTGCAGTCCGGAGCCCCGGCGTCGATGTCGCATTCGTCGGGAACCCCGTTCTGGTCGCAGTCCGTGCTGGTGCCGCTCTCCAGGTCGTAGATGTCCGAGAGGCCGTTGTTGTTGCAGTCTGGCACCGAATAGATGGAGAGGAAGGTCGGGCCACTTCCCGACTGTGAAAGGGGGACTGCACCGAGCATCAGCCCGGTCTGGCTGTAGCGACGCACCACATCCTCGTTGAAGGACGTGACCCAGATCACCCCCTGGGCATCGATGGTGATGCCGTAGCAGAATCCTGGAATTCCGGTCGTAAAATTCCAGATGAGACCACCCGAGCCATCGAGGTGGGCAAAGGTCCCCTCCAGATAGTCGGTGACCCACAGGCTGCCATCGCTGGCGTCGACGGTAACATCACCCGGTGAAAAACCGATGGCAATGGTGTCGAGAAGCACACCGCTCGGGGAAAAACGAAAAATTTGATTCAAAACGATGTCGCAGACCCAGAGCTGGCTATCGGCATCGATGGTCAAACCGTAGAGCAGCCCCGCAGAGGGACATTCCCACGTTTCGAGATGAGTTCCATCAGGGTGGTAGAGTTCGATCTCGCCCGCCAGCGAGTCGACGATGGCAATCCTGCCATCGGTGAATTGCTGGAGGTCGGCGGGACGGGTGACTTCAGGTATGGCGGTCAGGATCGAGGCTCCTGTAGCCGGGTCGATGAAGATCAACTGGCCGCTACCGTTGGTCCCTGGAAAGACATCGAGGGTGGCGATGATTCTGCCATCGAGGAGGTAGGAAATTCCGATGACGGCGGTGCTGTTCCCTCCGAATGAAGCGACGAGGGTTCCATCCGGGCGGTAGTGACCGACAGAAGGATCGATGGTGAAGGTGCCGACGAGCAGATCCCCCTCGGCCAGTTGTGCCGACAGAAGCGCCGGCAGCAACAGGCACACCATCAATACGGAGACCGCGCCCCTTGTCTCGAGAAGAGAAGCCATGATCGATCACCCCCGTGAGGAAAAATACGCAACCCGCCGGTTGTCCCGGAACTGTCGATGTTACAAGCACCGCCAACCCGCGGCCAGAAGGCACCTGAGGGGCCTTCCTAGGAGATTGTTAACATTGTAAATCCGGGGCAGGCCCAGCCCCGCCCTGACGGGGTGGAGGGGGGCTTTCAGGGGCGCTGACGGCGCTCAGCGGCTCCCGGCGATGGCGTCGAAGGCCTCAGGATTGGCGACGCTGGTCAGGTCGCCGAGGTCCTCGTCACCGAGATGGCACCTCTGGATCAGCCGACGGACGATCTTGGCGCTGCGCGTCTTCGGCAGGTCATCGACAAAGCGGACGTCCCGGGGACGGTCGACCTTTCCGAGGGCAGCGACCACCTGCTCGACCAGTTCACCTCGAAGACCCTCGCTCTCATCGTGGCCCGGGTGAAGGACGACGAAGCAGACCAGTTCGGTACCCTTGAGGTCGTCCGGGACTCCGATCGCTGCCGCTTCGCTGACCGCTTCGTGCTCGATCAGGGCCGCCTCGATCTCTCCGGGACCCACGCGGCGGCCGGCGATGTTGAGTGTGTCATCGGCACGCCCGAAGAGGAACCAATCGCCATCCTCATCGACCATCGCCCAGTCGCCGTGGTCCCAGACTCCAGGGAAGCGGCTCCAGTAGGTCTCGATGTATTTTTCCGGCGCCTTCCACAAGCCCCGGGTCATCGATGGCGCCGGGCTCTTGCACACCAGGTACCCGACCTCGCCGATGACAGGATTCCCTTCCTCGTCGAAAACATCGATGTCCATACCAAGACCTGGGGACTGCAGCGACGTCTCCTTGATGGGCAATACCGGCAGGGGTGCCAGGAAACAGCCGACGATGTCGGTTCCACCGGAGATGTTGATCACCGGACAGCGCCCACCCCCCACCTTCTCG
>DQQH01000123.1 GCA_015664425.1 Planctomycetota bacterium | reverse complement strand
CGAACCAGACTCCGGCAGCGCCGTAGACGGCTTTCTCAAAATGTCTCTCCCGAAGAGTCCTGACCCGTTCTGTCGGTCCATCCGATGCGTCTTGGGGTTTGTCTTTGCGGGAGTTTTTTTTCGAGGATGTCTCCTTGCGGGGCAGGATTTTTCTGGCGTTCCTGTCTCGGGAATGGGATTTCCGGTGGCCCGGGTCTCCCGACCCTTGTGAGGCAGCAGTCGAGTACGCGGGACGGTCTTGTTCGAGAATCGGCGGCAGGTCGATCTCGAAGAGGCTGGCTGAGATGAGGTTGAGGGGAGAGGGGAATTATTGAATTTTGATGAAGATCGGGAGAGGGTGCGTGCCGCATCTCCGATCCTCGATGTCGTCCTCGAATACGGAGTCGATGTGAAGCAAAAGGGGAGTGCCTTCTGGGCGCTCTGCCCCTTCCACGACGAGAAGACGCCATCTTTCAAGATCGATCCTGAACGAGAGTCCTATCACTGCTTCGGCAGTTGCGCCGAACACGGCGACGTCTTCTCCTTCGTCGAGAGGATCGCAGACACCAATTTCCCGGGAGCGCTGCGCATCCTCGCCGATCGCAGCGGGATCGAGTTGAAGGGCAGCGGCTACGACCCTGCCGCCAGTCGGCGAACGCGCAAGCAGCAGGAGAGGAACCTGGAGCTCCTCGAGAGGAGCAAGAAGTGGTTCGAAGCCCAGCTGTGGAGCGCCCGGGGAGCCCCGGTGAGAGAGTACCTCGATGGGCGCGGTTTCAGTGAAAAGACCCTGCGTCGATTCGGAGTCGGATTCGCTCCCGCCGAGTGGAACGCCCTGACCGAGCGCATCGCTGGCGAGCGAGATGGGATCGATAGCGCCCTCCTCCTCGGATTGCTCCGCCTCAGCCGTGATGGCAGCCGACACCACGATTACTTTCGCAACCGGGTGATGTTTCCCATCAGGGGGATCCAGGGAAAGGTCGTCGGCTTCGGAGGACGGGACCTGGGAGGAGACGACGCCAGCAAGTACATCAACTCACCCGATTCCTCCATTTTCCACAAAGGCCAGCTCCTCTACGGCCTGGAGGAGTCGAGGAAAGAGATCCGGTTGTCACGCCAGGTGATGCTGATGGAAGGCTACACCGACGTGATGATGGCCGCCCAGGTGATCGAGGGACTCGAGGAGGCTGAGCGTCGGAAAATCCCATCCCCGGTGGCGACGATGGGCACTTCCCTGACGGAGGAGAACGTCGGTCAGCTGGCGAAACGAGCCAACAAGGTGTGGCTCCTCTTCGACGGCGACACGGCGGGCAAGAACGCAGCGATCAAGGCGGCGAAACTCTTCCTGAAGTTTCCCTCGACCGAGGCTTTCGTCGTCCTTCTGGCAGGGGGGGGACGATCCCTGTGATCTGCTCTCGAGGGAAGGCGGGCTGGCAGAGTTTCGCCGGTTCCTCGCCGCTGCAAGGGAACCACTGGTGTACATCCTCGACCATCTCGCCGGTGAGGACACGGTACTGACCGCCGCAAAAAAAGTCAGGTTGACTGAGGATTTTTTCCGCGTGCTGTGGGGGGTCGACTCCGTCATCACCCGGGACCACGGCCTCGAACTCCTTGCCGCGCGCCGTGGAGTTCGCATGGAAACGGTGCGGGATGAATTTTCGAGGTCTCAATCGAAACCAACCTGGGCCCCGGTCGAGCCAGAGGCCCCCAGCAGTCCACAACTTTCCGATGAGGAGGAGGGGCTTCTTCTCAACCTGCTCGCCTTTCCCGACCAGCACTGCTTGCTCGAACGGCTCTGCCCCCCTGAGCAGATCGTCTCGCCGCTGGCTCGAAGCCTGGCTCAGAGAATCATTTCCGGCGGCAGTGAGCTCGAACCGATCAGGGTCGAGGACCGCGCCGAGAAATCGCTCCTCATCGATCTGCAAGAGCGACTCCCCTCGATGGGGAAGAT
>DQQH01000287.1 GCA_015664425.1 Planctomycetota bacterium | reverse complement strand
GAGGCCAACGATTCGGTCAAGCGACTTCGCTCCAAGCGGGATCGTATCCAGTCCGGATCGAAATGGGTTTCGGAGGGCTTCTTCTCGCTCGGGGGTACAGATTTTTCAGATCGATCCCTCTCCGCGGGCCGCTCCTTGACTGCCGGTGGGCGAGATCTGGACTCTTCCTTCTGCCGTGGCGGGGAAGGTCTCGACTCTTCCTTCTGCCGTGGCGGGCGAGGTCTGGATTCTTCCTCCTGCCGTGGCGGGCGAGGTCTGGATTCTTCCTTCTGCCGTGGCGGACGAGGTCTGGACGCTTCCTTCTGCCGTGGCGGGGACTCTGGAGGTTGCGGTCGCGGCGCCTTGCTCTTGACCGGCGGCGTCGGCTGATGCGGTGCTGGCGCCCGTGATCTGCGCTGTTCCGATGACTCAGAACTGCGCGCTTCCTGTCGTCGTGGACGGCGTGGAGCCGGAGCTGGCCTGTCTTTTTTCGGGGATTTTCGAGGCGGAGGTGACAACTCCTGAGAAGGCTCACGACTGGGAGCCGAGACCTCGGGCAACGACATGTCCTCGAGGTCGATCTCGAGACGATCCGCATCCTGATCGGTCTCTATCAACAGATCAAAACACTTGCGAGCAGCCGGGTCGAGGTCCGGATGCGCAACGATCACCTGCGAAAGTTCCCGGCTCAATCGAGGTAGCGCTTGCAGGGTGCGCAACACCCTCTCTCGATCCATGGCAGGGAACGGTTCGTCGAGGAACAGGAACTGAGGAGCTCCCGTGACGGCCCTGACAAAGGCCTGAGCGAAAGCGAGGCGAAAACCGAAGGATAATCCCTGCAAGGTTCCACCCGACAACTCATGCGTCTGGAGAAAATCACTCTTCTCTCCCGTGAAGAGGCGAATCTCGAAGTCCGGGGTCACCTGCGCATCCCGATAGCGACCACCGGTCAGATGCGGAAGCAGGCGACAGAGCCCTTTTCCGAGACTGGGGCCGGCACGCATTCGCACCGACTCGATGGTTTCATCGAGCAGTTCCAGCAGTAGTCGGTGAATATCCATCTCGTCGCGGATCGCCAGGGACTTCTTTCGCCGACCATCGGAAACTTCCTCGAGAGCTCTGCGACGGCCCTCCTGATTCTGGTACTCACGAATCTCGGACTGGATACGATCCCGCTTGGAGCGAAGTCGCTTGACCGAATCGTTGGCCTCATCGAGCGATTTTCGGCGTTCTTTCATCGTCTGGCGAACACGGTCGAGCGGGCTCTTCAATTTCTGGGCCAGGAAGTCACCGGGCTTGTCGCCCAGTTTCGTGTGAATCTCCCGGCGAGCATTTCGCAGCGACTCCAGTTTCTCCTGGACGCCACGAACTCGACATTCTCCGATGTCGTCACCAGGATCGAGTCCCCCCGAGGAGCGAGACAGGTGCGCAATCGCCGCTTCCAGCGAACTGGTCCCGACATCCTTCTCCATCTGCAGTCTCGACAGGATTCCCTCGGCATCAAAGATCTGCTGCCGACAGTGCGAGGCGCGTGACGAGAGCCAGCAGCCGAGCCCGAACAACAACGCTCCAGAGGCTGCGACCAGGTATCCGACTCCCGGTACCGGAGAAATTCCGACCAGCAGCGGAATTTGCTCTCCAATTCCCCAGCCCTGTTCGTGATCGATTCCCAGCACAATGCCCACCAGCCCGACCAGGAAGATCACCAGTGCGCCGGCTCGGTTTCTCACCCGGGAGGCGCTGATGGTGTGGATGATCAGTTCCTGTTCACGCACCTCCGATTGAATCGAGCCCTCGCCGTCGCTCTCGATGCGCCGCTTCAACTGTTCCTTCGCCTCCCGCGCACTCTCTTCGAGAGAGATGCGGATCTTGCACGCCTGGGAGACCTGATCGAGACCGTCTCTAATGGGCGTGGTGATGGAAGCCTGGTCACGCAACGGCTCGGGGCTCAGATCCGCCTGGAGCAATCCAATCAGTCCATTGCATGTACGCATCGCTTCGGCAGCGTCGCTGGAATCGATCGACCGAAGTTCATGCTGAATCTTCTGCACCTCGTCACGCTTCTTCTGCTCAAGTTCCACCTGACGCTGCATCTGGCGATCGCGCGACCGCGCCTCATCGACCTTGTTGTCCCGATTCTTCAGTTCTTCCTCGAGGTCCGGAATCTTATCGATATTGGGCTGAAGCCGAGAGATGTGCAGGTCGTTGCGCTGGATCTCATCCTGTACCCCGGTGAAATCGATCTCCAGGGCATCGAGTGCCTTATTCGCTGTTCGTCTCGCCCCTTGCAACACATCGATTCCGGCCACCCTGTCCAGGAATGTGCGGAACTGTTCCGGGGTCGTCACCGACTCCCGCTCGGCGAGATAGAAGGAGTGCATCGTTTCGCTTGCGCCGAGGTGGAAGCGTCTCTGAACCTCGCGTTGCACCTGCAATGCCCCGGATGCGATCTCCTCCCCCGGTGGTGCGCCTGACTTCTCGATTCGAACCATCCGTGCGAAGGAGGTGCCGAACCGGTCCATCTCGCGCCAGATTCGATAGCCCTCACCGGCGTGTTCAAAATCGAGTTCCACGACGCAGTGGTCATCGTCCCAGTGGATCAGATCGGTGATGGAGCCACGCACCATGTGCTGGGTTGATCCAAACAGGGCGAACTGGAACAACTGGCCGATACTCGACTTGCCACTCTCATTGGGCCCGACGATGCCGATCAGGGCCCGGCGCGGAAAGTTCTCGATGCGGAGTTTCCTGAACTTCAGGAATCCCTCGGCTCGGAGGCTACG
>DQQH01000208.1 GCA_015664425.1 Planctomycetota bacterium | reverse complement strand
TCCATGCTGCCCCTTCTTGGCGATGACGATCCTCGGCCCCATCTTGCGGATGCTGCGGCCCGCCCTGACCAGGTTCTTCTCACCGGTAAGCAGGTGCGCCTCCTCATCGTTGAGGACCAGCGCGTCGACACGACCGAGCAACTCGAGTAGTTCCGATCTGTTTCCATCGATCCAGAAATTCATCGTATCCACGACGGAAAAAGGCTTGCCGCTCATCTGGTCGAGTACGCTCGACTGGGTCACCGGCGCCCCGTTCCCGAGATACAGGAACCCCGCCTGACAATATTCCGCCGGCAGAGTGGGCTGGAATTTCTCGAACACATTGAGATCGGTAGTGAGAGTTTCCCTCTGATCCATGTCGTCGAAGTACTTGCAGGACCAGCGAAATGTTTTTCCTCCCGGGATCACTTCGAGTCCCTCGGTGCTGACTCCTCTTCCCCGCAAAAGGTTGTGGCAATCGGCAGTGAAGTCCTCGCCTACCACTCCGACCAGCTGGACTGGCCCAAACAACGCCGCAGCGAGTGAGAAATGTACCGCAGAGCCACCGAGGGCATCCTTGACGGAACCATCGGGAGTTTCGATGCTGTCAAACGCGACGCTACCAACGACCACCAGCGACATGCTTCTCCTGCCCTATTCCATCTCGTCTTCGCCCGGATCTTCGTCCGCTTCTTCCGTGAGCCGCTGCGAGACTTCCTTCACTCGCACCTCGGATGCCTTCAACTTGTCACCACAGATCTTCAGCAGGTACGCAGCACGTTCGACATCGTCGGCGAGGGCATCCACATCGATCTGATCCGTATCATCGATGCGCCTCAAGATCTCATCGATCTCGCGGGTCGCATCCGTGTACCCTGGCTTTTTCTTGGCACTCATCGGAACCCTGACCTCCTGCTCAATGGACCCAACGGCCCAGTCTAGCCGTCATTCTCTCGACTGGACAGACCTGCAGAGGGGTCGATTCTGGCTGCTTCCACACGTGCATCCAGCACCCCATCCCTGAGCCGAACCTCGATCTTGCTTCCCTTCAGGCTTGCATCGGCAGTGGAAATCGTCCGCCCCGACTCGTCTTTGACCCAGGCGAAGCCACGCGACAGGATGGTGCTTGGATCTGCCCCCTGAACCCGGGCTTTCCGAGCCTGTTGCCGTTCACCCTCTCGCCGGAGACAACCCCGCGCCCCGCCAAGGAGACTCTGCTGCTGCTGCACCTGGTGGCTCCTCGCGCGCTCGAGCATCCGCAGGGAACCGGAGTGGAGCCCCCGCCTCAGGGCCCAGTGAACACCCCTGGCCTCACCGATGTGTCCCGCTGCGCAAGCGGCCAGCGAGCCACCACGAGCTTGCAGCGCTCTTCTTCTCTCCAGCAATGCCAGTTCGCTGGCACCGATGATCAGGGCATGGAGGCGCTGCAGATCCAGTCGGCTGGTATGGATCGAATGGGCAGCGCCGACCATGATCCTGGCGACCTGGCCACGCACTCCCTGCCAGTACTCGCTCACGAGGCGGACGAGGTGCTGGGCAGCAGCGGTTGGAGTCTTCTCGGAGTGCGCGATCTCATCGAGCACGGAACGATCGGCCTGGTGACCGACCCCCACCACGATCTTGAGCGGATGCTTCGCCACCGCCAGTGCCAGCGGCAACGAGTCGAAGGCCATCAGATCAGCCCTCGAGCCGCCGCCCCGGATCAACAGCAGAACATCGAACCGAGCCGCGCGTTCATGGAAGTATGAGAGACCCGCCAGCAACTCGGTTTCTGCCCGATCGCCCTGGACATGAACACCGTGAAGCGTCACATCGAAGGCAAAACCGGATTGCCGCAACTCCTCGATCAGATCCTTCCAGGCGTCGCTCCCGGGGCTCGTGAGGACCCCGACACGCAGTGCGGGCTTCGGAAAGGGGAGTGACAGGTTTCGCTCGTGCAGCCCCTGCTTGCGCACCTCTGCAAGGATCCTCTCACGACGGCGGGCGATCTCGCCGAGGGTATAGGATGGGTCGATGTCCTCGACCACGACCTGATAGGAACCACCCTGAACATACAGGTCCACACGAACCTGAACGCGGACCTGGAGGCCATCGACCAGTTCCGTCTCGGCATCCTCGAAGCGACTCAGCACCCGGTCTCTGTCACCCCGAAACAGCACCGCGCTGACGGTGGCGCACGGCGTATCATCCCCTTCTGTTTTCTCGACGATGCGAAAAAAAACATGATCCCGATGACGGTTACGGTCGAACTCAAGCACCTCGCCAACGAGCCAGACCGTCTCGGGAACCGACCGAATCACGGCATCCCTGACCGTCTCGTTGAGGCGCGTCACACTCCAGCCATCGTCCTTCGCCTCGGAGTCCCCGGAGTTCTCCGCCACCAGCTGGGCCAGCCCCGCCAACCCTTCCACATCTCCATTCAAGAGCCCCTCCACCTCGGAGGAGGGATCAAATCCGAGCGGCAACAGCAGAGTCGCTGCCTCTCCGACACTTTCGATGGGAATACTCCAGAACTTCTGATCGCGGTGCCAACGACGACCAGGGATCGACTTCACCGCCTCGAGCAGCATCGGGTCATAGGAGAATCGAATCACAATTCGACCCAGATCAGCAAGCCACTCCAACCGCTTCACAAGATCCCCTTCCGCCTCGCTGGACCATCACAGGGAACCGGGCTAGGATCTATCTTTCAACCCCTGACCCACTCGAAAGGGGCCCCGAGGCAGGAATTTCTCGACGACCCACTGCATCGGGATACCCGCATCGTAGACCTTCTCGGGCTACATTGCTGCCAGGAAAGGCCCATCAACATGTCCGCTCCTGCCCCTGAAAATCAACAGTTGCGCAAGGTCCAGCGCGCCCTCGTCGCCGTCAGCGACAAGCGTGGAATCGTCGAACTGTGTTCGTCCTTGCAGCAGCTGGGGGTCGAGATCCTCTCGACAGGTGGCACCGCATCTGTACTCGGTGAGGGCGGCGTGGAAGTTCGTCTCGTCGAGCAGGTGACCGACTTCCCGGAGATGATGGGTGGACGCGTGAAGACACTTCACCCGAGAATCCACGGCGGGTTGCTCGCGAGAAGGGATGTCGAGGGTGACCTTGAAGCGTGCCATGAGCACGGAATTCCTACCATCGATCTGCTGATCGTGAACCTGTACCCGTTCGAGCAAACCGTGGCTGCTGGCGCTTCCTTCGACGACACGGTCGAACAGATCGACATCGGAGGGCCTGCGATGGTACGCGCGGCGGCAAAAAACCATCGGGATGTGGCGGTGGTTGTCGATCCCGATCGCTACGACATGGTCATCGCCGAGTTGAAGGAACAGGATGGTCAGTTATCGGCAGCCACGCGACAGGAACTGGCACTCGAGGCGTTTCGTCGCACCGCAGCCTACGATGCATCGATCTCGAACTGGCTCGGACAGCAACTCGAGGGTCCATTTCCTGGAAGCGTGACCGAACAGTGGAATCGGATCGGTTCACTTCGCTACGGTGAAAATCCGCATCAACAATCTGCCTGGTATCTGCGAAACGATGGTGATTCCTTCTCCATCGCAGATACCACCTGTCACGGCGGCAAGGCCCTCTCCTACAACAACATCCTGGACGCTTCGGCCGCCATCGAGTGTTGCCGAGGCCTCGAGGGCCCCGCAGCCGTGGTCGTGAAACACTGCCTCCCCTGTGGCGCATCCGAGCGACAGAACATCGACGCGGCGTTCGAGGCTGCGCTCTCTGGCGACCCGGTCAGTTCCTTCGGAGGCATCCTCGCACTCTCCGAGCCTCTCGATGTGGAGTTGGCTCGCCGGCTCGCCACAACCGATCTCTTCTTCGAGGTGATCCATGCGCCGAAGTTCCTGCCAGGGGCCATCGAGGCGATCAGAGACGGGGTCAAGTGGGGACGATCCTGCCGCATGCTCGAGGGTGGCGAGACCGGAGCTCAGGAGACTGTCCCCATCGAGGTTCGATCGGTGCCCGGGGCGATGCTGCTCCAGACGCGAGATCGCAACCTCAAGCAACGCGAGGACTTCACCGTCGCTAGCGACCGCGAACCGACCGATCAGGAGTGGCAAGATCTGCTGTTTGGCTGGCGCGTGCTGCCCCATGTCCGCTCCAACGGAATCCTGCTCGCCAACGATCGAGCCGTGGTGGGTGTCGGAGCCGGCCAGCCGAGCCGCGTCGATGCAGTCCACATCGCCTGCCGCAAGGCGGCTGACAGATCGAAGGGATCATCTCTCGCCTCGGATGCGTTCTTCCCTTTCCCGGACGGTGTCGAGGCTGCCATCGATGCCGGGGTCACCGCAGTGATCCAGCCGGGGGGATCGGTCCGAGATGGAGCCGTGATCGAGGTCGCCGATACCGCCGGTATCGCCATGGTGTTCACGGGAGAGAGACATTTCCGTCACTAGAAATGACACCGGGAGACGATGAAGACGCTAATTGCCCTCATTATCGCGATTCGAAACCTGTGGCTGCTGTGCCTGGCAGTGATGGTGCTGCTGCTGCTCGATCCTGGCTGGGGGATCTACGACTACGCCGTGAATGCTGCTGGAGGTCAGGATCGGCTTCTCAGAGGCTCTCTCGCGCTCGCTCTGTCCGGCATCCTGACCGAGCACCTGCTCGGCGCCCTGACGCGCAGGAGGCAGGGAGCGCTCGCCAGGGCCCTCCTGAGGTTGCAGCCTGGGCTTCAGCACATCGGTGCGATTCGCATCCTGATCCGCGCCCTCGAAGCCTCTGACCCCGATGTCATCGAAACCGTGCAAAAGGAACTGGTCCGGCTCACCGGTAAGGACTTCGGTCCCGATCCGCAGGCCTGGCGTCAATGGGTGCAACGGCTGGAGAAGATCTCCGCTGGAAAACTGGAATCTGCCGAGCAGGTTCGTGACAAATCCACCACGGATGGGGAGCAACAAAATTGAGCGGCTTTCAATCTCCACTGGATCCGCTCGAAGCGATGCCCGGGGAAGGCGCGGCGTCCAACACCGACAAGACAGCATCCCCACTCAAAAGGTTACTCCTCGAAGCACTGCTCGTGATGGCGATCGCGATTCCGCTGGCGCTGGCTCTTCACACTTTTGTCACCCAGGTCTATTCGATCAGCGGCCACTCGATGGAACCGACTCTCGAAGATGGTCAACGGGTGGTGGTCGACAAGGTCCGGCCCGCATTCGGTGAGATTGATCGCGGCGACCTCATCATCTTCGTCTCTCCCGAGGATTCAGCCAAGAATCTGATCAAGCGCGTCATAGGGATCGGCGGAGACCGGATCGAACTGATCGGAGACAAAGTGCGACTCAACGGTGAGGATCTGGTCGAGGATTATACACACAGGACACTGTTCCCCGACCGACCCGGAGATGTGGTCGTCGTCAAACCCGGTCACCTGTTCATGCTCGGTGACAACCGCCCTCAAAGTCGAGACAGTCGCGATTTCGGAACCATCCCCGTGAACCTGGTGCGAGGCAAGGTGCTGCTGAGACTTTGGCCCATCGACGACTTCAAATTGTTCTGATCGCTCGGTACGGGGATCGCTGGCTTACCCAACACCCTGACGCTACCTCGACACACAGTCGCGGCTAGAAGTCCCAGCTCGACTGAACGTAGAAGAAGGTGGTCGAGTCGAGCGTGCTGTGATCGGAAGAGAACTTGCCCAACCCCACCTCGAGCGGCATCCACCCACCGAGAAAGTCCGGCTGCTGCTGGCGCCTGAGGACAACATCCAGTTCCTGTCCCCAGTCCTCGCCCTGATCTGCCGCCAGCATATGCAGTGAGATATCGACCTCGGTCTCCATCAGTTC
>DQQH01000045.1 GCA_015664425.1 Planctomycetota bacterium | reverse complement strand
TGATCCCCCTGCGAGACAGCGAACCGAGCGGCATCTTCCCGCGCGTGGTCATCGGCGTAATCATCACCAACGTCGTCGTTTTCCTCCTGCAGATGAACGCCCAGGGTGGTCTCATCGAGGTCTTCGGCCTGCGCCCCGCTCTCTTCCTCGGCCTCTTCACCGGCGAAACACAGTGGGTCGAGGTGACCAACCGCTATGGCCAGTTGATCCGAACCGTCGAAATGGTTCCGGGGCTCATCAACGCCATCCTCCCCCTCTTCGCCTCGATCTTTCTCCACGGTGGCCTCCTCCACATCGGTTTCAACATGTGGTTTCTGTGGATCTTCGGCGACAACATCGAGGGCCTGATGGGGCATCGCCGTTTCATCGGCTTTTATCTCTGCTGCGGACTGATCGCCGGTCTCGCCCACACCTTCCTCACCCCCGACTCGATGGTCCCGACCATCGGCGCCAGCGGCGCGGTCGCCGGGATCCTCGGTGCTTACCTGCGCCGCTTCCCCCATTCGCGAGTGCTAACGCTGATCCCCATCTTCTTCTTCATCCATCTTATCCAGGTGCGCGCTCAGATCTTTCTCGGTCTGTGGTTCGCCTTCGAGGTTTTCAGGGGACTCACCGGCACCGCAGGGATGGTGGCGGTGTGGGCCCACGTCGGCGGCTTCATCGCCGGCTGGGCGCTGATCCCCCTCTTCGAATCCCCCACCTCCTCGTCGCGCAGCGGCACCACCGATGTCCGTTTCCGGGACATTCGCTGAGGAGAGATGATGGAACCGTGGATCTGGATCGTCTTTCCCGTCGTCGGTGGGCTGATCGGCTACTTCACCAACTGGTTGGCGGTGAAGATGCTCTTTCGCCCTCGCCGGCCGATTCGCCTCCTCGGCTGGAAGCTGCAGGGAGTGGTGCCGCGCCGCCAGGGAGACCTCGCCCGGAAGGTCGCTCGAACCGTCGAGAAGGATCTCATCTCCGTCGACGAGATCCAGGCCCTGGTGCGCGACCTGGCCAACAGCGAACGGGTCCACAACCTGCTGCGCGAGCGCATCGACCGACAGATCGCCGAGCAACTCGAGCGATTCGGGCCGATCGTCGCCGCCCTCCTCCCGGATGACTTCATCGACAAGATGAAGGCGCGCATCGAGCGAGAGGTCTTCGACTTCGTCGAGGGGCTCGGAGAGGAGTTGCACGGCGAATTGGGAAACCATCTCGATGTCGAATCGATGGTATACAAAAGGATCGAATCCTTCGATGTCGGCCGCCTGGAGAGGATCGTCCACGAGATCGCACGCAAGGAATTGCGCCACATCGAGATCCTCGGCGGCATCCTCGGTGCCGCCATCGGCCTGGTCCAGGCGGCGATCGTCAACTATTTCGGCGGCCAGTAGATCCTCCGGGGGTGCCGATGGCCCCCGACAGCCCCCTGCAACCGGACCCCGTCCGGTATAGAATGCCGACAGCCCCCTGGAAGCGGAGAATCTGTCATGAGCCGAGGCCTGCTTCTCGCCTCTTCTGGCATCCTCTTTGTTCTGAGCGCCGCCATCACCATCAACCTCGCCGGTGATGACGATTCCTCCGTGCCCCGCCCGGAACCGCAGACCGTCATCGCCGACGCCCCGGCCATCG
>DQQH01000292.1 GCA_015664425.1 Planctomycetota bacterium | reverse complement strand
GGCTTCCCGGGAAACCCGATGAGCACTAGGTCTCGGGGGTGACCTCGACGACCCCTTCTCCCTCGATCGTCTTCTCTTCTTCCTTCTTCTTCTTCGCCTTGGCGCGCTTGGCCTTGATGACGCGGACCTTTCTCAGGCCCAGCGGGCTATCCCCGGCGCTGAACTCCCCCTGGCGCTCGAGCTCGAGAATTCGCTCGTAGCGGGTCAGAACGTTGCGTGTGCGCGACAGGGCATCGCCAGATTTCAGGGTTCTGTGGACCGACATCGTCTTCCTTCAATCTCCTTGCAGCGGGTCCTCCAGCAGCGGAGACCCACCGATCAAAAACTCCTAACCTCACAAGGGACACAGGATAGCGACCCCGGGGGGGGGCGGCAAGGGAACCGGGGAGAACGGCTCACCTTGCGGCGAGGGGTGGCACTGCCCATCCTTCCTCCCCGGGGGGGGAAAGTATGGAGAGAGGAAAAGCGGTGGTCGGGGCGTTCCTCGGCCTCTTGCTGGCGGCGGCGCTCCTGCTGATGGGGTGGGGAGTGCCGCCTCGCGCTCAGCTGGTGATCGGAATCGGCACCGATCCAGGCACCCTCGACCCCCACAGGGCGACCGGGACTCCCGAGGCGATAGTGCTGCGATCACTCCTCGAGGGGCTCACCGTCCTCGATCCGAGAAGCGCCGAGCCGCTGCCGGGCCAGGCGCAGTCGTGGCAGGTCAGCACCGATGGCTTGAGGTGGACCTTCCAGCTGCGGCCAGACCTCTTGTGGAGTGATGGCAAGGCGCTGACCGCCGGGGATTTCCGGCGCTCGTGGCTCGACCTGCTCGATCCGATAAACGGCTGCCCCTACGGCGACCTGCTCGAACAGGTAAAGGGAGCGAGCGAGTGGCGAGCAGGCGAAGGCCAGCGCCAGCAGGTCGGCATCACCGCCATCGACCCCCGCACCCTGCGAGTCGACCTGAGAATTCCGCTCCCCTGGCTGCCCTTCCTCGCCAGTCAGATGCCACTCTTGCCGGTGCATTCCTCAGGCCCCCCCACCCGACCCGAGAGCGCGGTGGTCAACGGCCCCTACCGGCTCGAGTCGCGGCGCCTGCGCGACCGGGTGCGGGTGGTCGCCAACCGCCACTACCACTCCGCCGACGAGGTCGCGGTCGAGTCCATCGACTTTCTCGCCATCGAGTCCGCCAACACCCTGCTCAACCTCTTCGCCGCCGGTGCGGCAGACTGGGTGAGGCGGGTGCCGCCGGCGGTGGTCCCGACCCTCGTCACCGACCCCCACTGGTCGCCCCTCTTTCACGCTTCTCCCTACCTGGAGATCGCCTTCTACCGCCTCAACGTCACCCGACCGCCCCTCGACGACGTGCGCGTCCGGCGCGCCCTGTCCCTCGCCGTCGATCGTCAGGAGATCGTCGAGCGCGTCACCCGTGGCGGCGAGCAGCCCGCCTGGTCCTTCGTCCCCTGGCCCGCAACCGCCATCGAGGAATTCCGCCGCACGCGCATCGCCGCGGGCGCTGGGGATCCTGGCAGCGCCGTCCCCTTGCCCCGTTACCGCCGCCCGGCGATCGGCGTCGACGGGATCGTCGACGCCGACGCGGTGTCTCCCGCTGAGTGGGGCACTCTGGGCCATCACCCCGAGAGAGCCCGTGCGCTCCTCGCCGAGGCCGGCTTCCAGGTTCCCGGCAGCGTCGGCGGCGAGCCGATTCCCCCCTTCGAGATCCTCTACAACTCCAGCGCCTCCAACACCCTCGTCGCCGAATTGCTGCAGGCACAGTGGCGGCGTGAACTGGGGGTCGAGGTGAGGTTGCGCAACATCGAGTGGAAGAGCTACCTCGATGGCCAGCGTGCACTCGACTACGACATCTCGCGTTCATCGTGGGTCGCTGACTACCCCGACCCGATGACCTTCCTCGCCATCTTCCTCTCCTCGAGCCCCAACAACCGCACTGGCTGGTCGGACGGCGAGTACGACGACCTCCTCGAGGCCTCGATGGCCGCCTCCGATGAGGAAGTGCGCCTGGAGACGATGCGACGGGCGGAAACGATCCTCCTCGAGCGCGGTCCGGTGATCCCACTGTGGTACGCGGTGACCGGCGGCCTCGTCTCCGACAGGGTCACAGGCTTCTTCGGCAATCCCCTCGACCAGCATTTCAGCCGCTTCCTCGGCATCGAGGAGGGCAAGCGATGAGTTTCTGGCTGCTGCGCAGGCTCGGCTGGATGCTGCTGACGGTGTGGGCGGTCTTCACCGTCTCCTTCATCCTGATGCGTTCGGTCCCCGGCGGCCCCTTCGACGAGGCGCGGGCGGTTCCCGAGGATGTGCGCCGGGCGATCGAAGCGCGCTACCATCTCGACCGTCCCCTCATCGAGCAGTATCTCGAACAGCTCGGCGGCTACCTGCGCCTCGATCCCGGCCCCAGCTTCCGCCAGCCGGACTACAGCGTCGGCGAGATCATCGCCGAGGGGCTGGGACCATCGCTCTTACTCGGGGCCCTCGCCATCATCCTGGCGCTCGCCATCGGCATCTTCGCCGGATCCACCGCCGCCCTGCGAGCGGGGAGTTTTGGCGACCAGTTGGTGATGGTCGCAGCCACTCTCGGCCTGGCGCTGCCTGGATTCGTCATCGCCGGTCTGCTGGTGCTGACCGTCTCCTTCCATCTCGGCTGGCTGCCGCCCGCTGGCTGGGAAGGACCGGCGAGCCTGGTGTT
>DQQH01000056.1 GCA_015664425.1 Planctomycetota bacterium | reverse complement strand
GGAGATCTTTCTGCATCGCGATGAGATTCTCTCCTTGCACCTCGAACTGGCCCATCTGGATGCCTGTCGTGGGAAGGCGCGATTTGGCAGCACCTTCGGTTGTGTTGTTCCTGAGATCGGCGATTCGAGGAGCTTCAGACTGGTCTCTGCGCGCCACCCTCTCCTAATCTGGAGGGAGCGGGGGGACTCCGGTGGCCTTGGAATCGACCTGGAAAGGGTCCGTCGTGAGGTGGTGCCCCTCGACATCGAACTCGATGGCAGTTCCTTCCAGCTTGTTGTGACGGGACCGAACACCGGCGGCAAGACTGTGGCCCTCAAGACCGCTGGTCTTCTCGCGCTGATGGTCTCCTGTGGAATCCCGGTGCCTGCCGGGGAGGGAACCACCATCCCCTGTTTCGACCGGGTACTCGCCGACATCGGCGATGAACAGAGCCTCGAACAGAACCTCTCGACCTTCTCCTCTCATGTCACCGTCATCGCCCAGATCCTCCAGCGGGTTTCCTCGCGCAGCCTGGTTGTGATCGATGAGATCGGAGCAGGAACCGATCCCCTGGAAGGTGCCGCCCTTGCCGAGGCGGTTCTCGACCGTCTCTACGAGCGCGGGGTGATGGTGATCGTCTCAACCCATCTCGGACGCCTGAAGGAGTTCGCCTTCAGGCGAAAGAAGTGCCAGAACGCCTCGATGCAGTTCGATCCCGAAACCCTTGCTCCCACCTATCTCCTGCAGACGGGTCTTCCCGGTCGATCGAACGCTCTTGTCATCGCCGAGAGGATCGGCATGCCTCCCGATGTGATCGACAAGGCGACTCTTGGAGTCGAGGGGGAGGAGCGCATCGATCCCGAGGTGATCGCCGGACTCGAGCGGACCCGGACAGACCTCGAGAGACTCAATCGAGAAGCGGAGAAATCCCGCAGCCTCGCCAGGGATCTTGCCAGCGAAGCGAGCAAGCAGAAGGAGGAAGCCTATCGAACCCGTATGGCGGTCGATTACGAGGCGGAGCGGAGCGAGGAGGAGCGTGTTCTCGGGGCGGTCGCCCGAATCGAGGAGGTGATTGATGGCTTCGACCATTCTGGTGCGGATATCCCCGACCTGATCGCCAAGCTCAGGCAGGCCATCGCTGGAGCGAAGGAGAGGACGCGTCTCGCCGAGCGGCGGATCGGTGCCGGCCTGGCCCTGCGCAAGGGGGACGTTGTATTTGTCCCGCGGTTTCAGGAGGTGTGTGAGGTGACGAGGATCAACAAGGGAAAACAGAGGCTGACAGTCGACCTCCATGGAGTGGCAACGGAGATCAACTTCCTCGACATCTCCTCGGTGTTACCACCTCCGGGGCACGAGGTGAGGTGGAAATGCGATGAGGGGTTGAGCCGCGAGGACCCCTAGAAGTTCCAGCCGATGTCGAAGAGGAACTCCTGGGGTACATCGTCGGGTTGGGATTGAATCGCCTCTGCCCAGGTGAAAGAGATGGGAAGGGGCTGGCCGAAGAAGGGGACGTTGACCTGGACCCCGGCTCCCAGGGAAACCCGGTACAGATCGAGGTCGAAGCCGGTGGTTTCCTCGGAAATATTTCCGAAATCGGTGAAGATGATCCCGCGTATGGTGTTCTCTGCCAGAGGCCAGGTGTATTCGAGAGAGCCGTAATGTCGCTTCGTTCCGCCGATCGGGCGGCCATTCTCCCGCGGGCCGACACCACGATACCTGAATCCTCTCAGGGTTCCCGCCCCTCCCAGGTAGAAGCGCTCGAAGATCGGAACGAAAGTGCTGTCTCCGAAGGTCTCCTCCCAGGCGAAGTTGTTCTTGAAGGTGATGATGTGGCGCAGATCTTCACCTTGAACGAAGACGGTCCTGTAGAGGCCGAGGCTGAGGGTGCCTCTGTAGAGGTCGAGTTCCTCTCCCAGGGGGCCGCCGGCGATCTCGAACCCGCCTCTCGCATTCCAGCCATCGACAGCTCCGATCATCTGACGGAACTTCCGCCGGTCGTAGGAGGCGCTCAACTCCACGGCCGAGATCTTTGTGGTTCCTTCTGAATCGGCGACGATTTGCGGGGCGGTGCTGGTGACATCGACAACCGAGACCTTCTCATGACGGTAGGAGATCTCGGTCCTGAGGTTGTAGTCGAAGAGGAACTGTCGCCCGACAGCGATTTCGCTCGCCCCTCTCTCTTCGATGTAATCCTCCCGGATGTATGCTGATTTGTAACCGCGAATGCTGAGCGACATGAGTGATTCGAGGAAGTTCGGTTCCCGGAAGTCGAATCGGTAGCGTGAATACTCGGTCCCAGGTTGAGCCTCGAGAACCAAGGTCTGACCGCCGCCGGTGAAGGCATCGGGGAGGTCACCGATGGAGGTGGGAAAGTCGGTGATGTCAAAGTTGCGTTTTTGGATGGAGAAGCTTCCGATGATCCCGCGACCGGTGGTGATACCGATCCCGAAGAGCGCTCGCCCGGTGGAACCTTCCTCGACCTGGACGGCGACGTTTCGCCGTTGTGGAGAGTCTCCGCCCTCGGTGGAGACGCCGACGGCGGTGAAGTACTGCAAACGGTTGAGATTGCTCCAACTGTCCTGAACCCGATCTGATCGGAACTCGTCGCCGGGGAAGAAGACCAGTTGCCTGCGGATGACTCTGTCGCGGGTCTCGGCGTTTCCTCTGATCTGGATCTCGTCGACGTGGATCTTCTCTCCCTCGACGATGGAAAACCGAAGGACCAGGTCGAAACCCTCGAGGGAGTAGACCACCGAAGGTACGATCCTCGCCTCGATGTAGGCGCGTTCGCTGTAGAGCCGCCTCAGCGCGTTTGTCGCAACATCAACGAGATCTCCATCCCAGTCGTCGCCAGGACTGATCCCCACCTCCTCTGTGAGTCTCTCGACGGAAAATACCCGTTCGCCCTCGATCTCGAACTCGATGGCACGGACAGAATAACGGGGGCCCTCTTCGATCGAGAAGACCACCTCGGCATGCTCCAGTTCGGAGGAGTAGAGGATCCTGTCGATTGAGATCGTGGCGTCGAAGTGCCCCTTCCTGACGTAGAACGCCTTGAGCATCTCGACATCGTTCTCGAGGCGCTCCTCGATGAGATTGCCGTCGTTGGGGATTCCGAAGAACTGGGTGCGGGGCTTGCTGCTGATCTGTTCGAGCAGAGCATCGGAAGTGAAGGATTCGGCGCCATCGAAGAAAACGCTACCGATCCGAACTTGCGGGCCCTCCCTGATGACAAAGACCACCCTCTTGCCGCCTTCGACGTCGGAGACCTCAGTGTCCACTTCGACGAATCGGTAGCCTAACTGCAGGAACTGGTGACGTACTTCCTCCCGGTCGTTAGCGAGGGACTGACGATCGAGAAGTTCCCCTTCCTCGGTTCTCAGAGTATCCGTGATGGTGGACTCCGAGAGTCCTTGGAGGCCATCGAAGACCACCTCGACGACGGGGCGCTTTTCCTCGAGACGGATGGTGATCCTCACCCCTTCGGGGACCTCGGTGACCAGGGGAGCTTCGATGAAGAGGAAATCACCACTGGTCCACAGGCGCTGGTACTCGGCATCGAGTTCCGCGGGTTCCCACAGATCGCCAACCTGGATCTTCATCCGGGCGAGCACCTCCGCTTCAGCGAGGCGATCGAGTCCCTCCAGGGAGATGGCGACAATTCGGGGCGGATCCTGTCCCTGGATCGGAGAGAGCAGGGGGATGAGAAGGGAGAGGAGGATCACCAGAGATGGGACGGACCGACGCCGGGGGGGAGGGCGTGAGGGGTGGTGGTGATCGGTCAGAACGTGTTTCACGGCAGTCGGTCCCCCGGTCAGGATCGGCCTCAGAGGGCAGCGATCCCCCCCCAGATATCCAGCCATGATCGTGCGAGATGGGTGTTATCCGGGGGCTGCAGCAGGAAGTCAAGCGTCAACGATCGTCAGTAGCGTGGACACAAAGATCCTCTTCGGGCCGGTCCGGAACGTCGGAGATCTTCTGAAGCGCTGAGAGCCGCCCCCGTGAACGGGCACGGCCCTTGCCACCTTCACATTCGTACAGCAACTCCGGTCCTCAACCCGCAACTCGATGGATCGAGCGGCAGACCACTTTTCTGGAAGGAAATGCCTGCCATGAATCGCAGCAGTTCAAGTACCAAGGCCCAGTCGAGAATCGTCTCCATCGAGGAGGCGAACCGGATGCTGCCGCTGTTGGCGAGGGTGGTCGGAGACATCGTCCGGGTCTGGGACCAGATCATTCTCAAGAGGACCGAACTCGAGTGCATCGAAAAGAACTCCGATCGGACCGAAAGTGCCAATCGGCAGGATGAAGTCCAGGAGTTCAAGAACGAACTCAACAGGCTGATCGACCGGATCAACGGTTACATCCGTGAGATTGAAGACCTCGGGTGTTTTGTTCAGGAGTTCAAGCGTGGGGTGATCAACTTCCCGTCCCTGTACGTGGGGAGGAAGGTGTTCCTCTGCTGGAAGCCGGGAGACGGTGAGGTTCGTCACTGGCACGAACTCGACGAGTCCTACAACGAGAGGACTCCGATCCGCGATTACCGGGATTTCTTCGTCAACCGCAAGGATTCACGTCTCAAAAAGCAGTGAGAGTTTCCCTCAGACTCCCATCCTTCCCTGCTGGGGGGCAACGGTTCTCGTTGTCCCCCGTTTTTTCATCCTGAAAATCAGTCCCCCAGCGACTCGAGTAGTTCATCGGGGATATCGAAGTTCGCAGAGATTCTCTGGACGTCGTCGTGATCCTCGAATTCGGTGATGAAATCGAGGACCTTCTTCGCCTGCGAGGCGTCGGTGAGTTCGACGGTGTTGTTCGGGATGCGCGTCACCTCGGAGAAGGTGGGCTCGAGTTCCCTTGCGATGATCGCTTCTCGGACCGCGGTAAACACCTCCGGGGTGGTGAACACCTGATGCGATTTCCCCTCGCTCAGGACATCGTCTGCGCCTGCTTCGAGAGCGATCTCCATCAGATCGTCCTCACTGATGGCGTCCCTGGGCACTTCGATCAGCCCCTTCGTCTCGAACATCCAGGCGACCGCTCCGGGGCTCCCCAGGATGCCGCCCTTTTTCTCGAACAGGTGTCTCAATTCCGACGCCGTTCGGTTGCGATTGTCGGTGAGAATGTCGGCGACGACGGCGACATTGTGAGGAGCGTATCCCTCGTAGACGAGTTCGACGAAACTCACTCCTCCGAGGTCGCCAGTGCCCTTCTTGATCGCGCGCTCGATGTTGTCCTTGGGCATGTTGGCAGCTCGCGCCTTTTCGACTGCGAGTTTTAGCTTCGAATTCGCACCGGCGTCACCACCGCCTTCTCTGGCGGCGACGGTGATGAACTTGGCGAGTTTGCTGAAGATCTTGCCCCGCTTGGCGTCTGCGGCGCCCTTCTTGTGCTTGATTCCAGCCCAGTGAGAGTGACCGGCCACTTTGGCTCGCTCCTTCCCGGCCCGGTGAAACCTCTTCTCCCTCTCTAACCATCCCCGGGGCGGGGTGGCGCTGGAGGAAAGTGGGGGTCTCTACTTTTTTCGAGTCTTTTTCCCGGCAGCCTTCTTGGCAGTTTTCTTCTTGGCAGTTTTCTTCTTGGTGGTTTTCTTCTTGGTGGTTTTCTTCTTGGTGGTTTTCTTCTTGGTGGTTTTCTTCTTGGTGGTTTTCTTCTTGGTGGTTT
>DQQH01000225.1 GCA_015664425.1 Planctomycetota bacterium | reverse complement strand
GGCGTTACCGAGCGACGCCACCGCCTTCCAGGTCCGCCAGGCTGTTCAGGAACTGAGCGCCGAAGCACTCGATGATCGCAAGAAATTCGGAACGACGTTGCCTACCCGCTTCATCGAAATCGCCAAGAGCAGCCCGCGAAAACTTGCGATGGTGGAGAGCTCCGGGAAGGAGCTCTCTTACCGCAAACTCCTGATCGCGGTTCTGATTCTGCGGTCGAAACTGGTCGGTCGCCTCGAAGGCCAGAAGTATGTCGGTGTCATGCTCCCTGCAGGCATCGCCGGGGCAGTGTCCAACCTGGCTCTGGCGATGCTGGGAAAGGTCGCGGTGAACCTGAACTTCACCGCCGGAAAGGAAAGTTTCCACTCTGCCATCGCACAGACAGGGCTCGAGTCGATCATCACGGCAGAGCTGTTCCTCACCAAGGCGAAACTCGATCTCGACCAGCTCGCTCCTGGAACCACAGTCATCGACATCGCCAAGGTGCTGCAGAAGGAAGTGAAAACCGCAGACCGCATACGTGGGCTGCTGAAGAGTTTCCTTCCCGGGTTCGTCCTCAAACGACTTTCCGGGGTTCCACAGGATCCAGATGATGAGGTCGCGATCATCTTCTCGAGCGGTTCGACGGGGATGCCCAAGGGTGCCCGCCTGACACACCACAACATCCTCTCCAACGTCAGGAGTCTCGGCCAGGTCTTCCATGTGATGCGCGATGACCGGGTGCTCGGAGCGCTGCCCTTCTTCCACGTCTTTGGTTACACCGTGACCTTGTGGTTCCCGATGGTCCTCCGGATGACCGCCATCTACCACCCGGTTCCAACGGACGCCGGAATCCTGGCGGAACTGGTGGTGAAATACCGGGCGACGATTTTCCTCTCGACCCCGACCTTCTACCGCGCCTACCTGCGCAAGTTCACCAGAGAGGGGTTCTCGACGGTGCGCATCGCCGCCGCCGGAGCAGAGAAACTGAAGGTCTCCCTCGCCAACCAGTGGCGGGAGAAGTTCGGTACCGATCTCCTGGAGGGTTACGGCTGCACCGAGTTGAGCCCGGTGGTCTCGGTCAACCTGCCTGATGTTCGCGATCGCGGAGTCCGTCAGAAGGCGATGAAGGAGGGCACCATCGGCCAGCCACTTCCGGGGATCGTCCCTCGAATCGTCGACCCCGACACGATGGAAGACCTGCCTCCCGGCGAGGATGGGCTCCTCCTGGTCAAGGGACCCAACGTCATGATCGGTTACCTCGGCCGTGACGACCTGACCACCGAGGCGATCAAGGATGGCTGGTACGTGACTGGAGACATTGCCCACCTCGACAAGGCGGGCTTCCTCACCATCACCGACCGGCTCTCGAGGTTCTCCAAGCTGGGCGGGGAGATGGTCCCCCATGTCAGGATCGAGGAGGCACTTCAGGAAGTGGTCGATAAGTACACCACCGAAAGCGATACGGAAGAAAGTGAAGGCGGCGCCCAGGTTGCCGTCACCTCTGTACCCGATGAAGCAAAGGGAGAGCGCCTGGCCGTACTCCACACCACCTTGCCCATCACCCCCAAGGATCTGATCACCGAAGTTCGTGGCGGTGGCATGCCGAATCTGTGGATTCCGAGGGCAGATGCCTTCCTCGAAGTGGATGAGGTTCCCCGTCTCGGGAGCGGCAAACTCGATCTCAAGCAGATCAAGTTGATTGCCTGTGAGAGACTCGGTGGAGATTCCTCATAGAATTACGGTCGACTTGCTTTCCAGAACTTCTGCTCTTAGAAGACAGGGTCACCAGAAAAGTGGAGGATACCTTTGTACCAGAGCGCCATTGGCATCATCGAGACTGTCGGCCTCGTCGGCTCGATCGAGGCTGCCGATGCGATGAGCAAATGCGCCGAAGTCCACCTCGTCGACCGCGAGGATGTCGGAGGTGGTCTCCATGCCGTCATTGTCCGCGGTGATGTCGGCAGCGTGAAAGCTGCTCTGGAGGCAGGAATCCGCGCAGCAGAAGCGGTCGGCGGCCTTCATGGAGCCCTGCTGATCCCCCGCCCCGCCCCACAGGTGCAGGCTCTTGTCCTCGGGAATGTACACTCCAGCCAGCAGGAGAGGCAGGAGATCGAATCGATGAACGTTCACCAGCTGCGATCGCTGGCGCGTCAGATCAAGGATCTGTCGCTCACCGGAAGAGAGATCTCCCGTGCAAACCGTGATCAGCTCCTCGAACTGCTGAGGGCCGAGTTTGAGGAATCCGATGAAACAGAAGGGTAAGGGTGCTGATGGATCGTGACCTCGCCTCTGTCCAGAATGCTCGAGATTTGCTGGCACGAGCAGACAGAGCAGCGGCTTCCTTCTCGAAGGTGGAACAGGGCCCCGTCGACCGGATTGTCGATGCCATCGCCCGCAGCGCCACCGACCACGCAGAAGAAATGGCAAGACTCGCCGTCGAGGAGATCGGCTTCGGGGATGTCGAAAGCAAGATCCAGAAGAACCTCTTCGTCTCGGTCCGGCTTCATGAAGCCTACCGGAACCTGCGAACCTGTGGAGTCGTGCGCGAAGACCACAGGCGCGGTCTGATCGAGATTGCCGAGCCGGTGGGTGTCGTCGCAGGGATCATCCCCTGTACCAACCCGACTTCGACGGCGATCTTCAAGATCCTGATCGCGGTGAAGTCGCGCAATGCGATCGTTCTCTCCCCCCACCCTCGTGGGGCTCGTTGTATCGGCAGAACCGTGGAGATTCTCCGGCGGGGGGCGATCGAAGCGGGGGCTCCCGAGGATCTGATCCTGTGCATGAGTTCCCCCACCCTCGAGGGGACCCAGGAACTGATGAGCAATCCGTTGACCTCGGTTGTGGTCGCGACCGGTGGGGAAGGGGTGGTCAAGGCCGCCTACTCCAGCGGCAAACCCGCATTTGGAGTCGGGCCCGGGAATCCCCCCGTCTTCGTCCACCAGAGTGCCAACCTCGACCATGTCGCTCGCTGCCTCATCGCCAGCCAGACCTTCGACTACGGGACGATCTGCTCCTCGGAGCAATCGATCGTCGCCGAGAGGTCGGTCGCTGAGCAACTGAGAGAAACCCTCGCAAGAGAAGGCTGCCACATCTGCAACGGCAACGAGACGGAGTTGCTCAAGAAACTGGTGCAACTTCCCGGCGGCGGGTTCAACACCGCCATCGTCGGCCAGTCTGCTTCTACCCTCGCCCGGATGGCAGGCTTCGAGGTCGATGAGGGTTGCCCCATCCTGATCGCCCCGGAAGAGGGGGTCGGTGAGGAGTATCCCCTTTCGAGGGAAAAACTGGCCCCCATCCTCGCCTGGTACGAGGTCGAGGACTGGCGCGAGGGCTGCAAGAAGTGCATCGAATTGATTCGCTATGGCGGCACCGGCCACACCCTCGGAATCTACGCCCGTGATCCCGATGTGATCCGAGCCTTCGGTCTCGAGAAACCCGTGGGTCGGATCATCGTCAATGGTCCGACGACCCAGGGATCGGTCGGCCTGTCCACTGATCTCCCTCCCTCGATGACCCTCGGCTGCGGGGCGATGGGGGGAAACATCACGACCGACAACATCGGTCCCGAACACCTCTTGAACCTGAAGAGGGTCGCCTTCCCCAGGAGTGGCTTCTTTGCCGAGGTCGGCCTTCCCTTCGATGAAGCCGATGGCGCCGGCAGTCTCCGTCTGACTTCAGCACGCGAAGAGGCGGCTCCTGTCGAGGAACCAGAGGCCCAAGTCATCCACACTGCCAGGGGGGAGTCCCCATCAGCCCTCCCATCGGGTACCCTCTCGGGCAGGTCCGAGGCAGGCTCTGCCGAGGCGAGGACCCGGGAGCTCTCCCAGCGGTCCCTCTTCGGCACCCGTCGGCCTCCGGAGCGGGACTTCTACCTGCACCGACCCAACAAGGGGCTCTGATCCCTTGAAAGCGGTGCCAGGGGGTCCCTATCCAAGAAGGGGAAAATCTCGCCGCAGTTCGCCTGCGACGGGAGCGTTTAGAGGGGAAGCCGAGGCTAATGGAACAGGGAACCCCCCATCAGATCGCCCTGGGAATGATCGAGACTCGTGGCCTTGTCGGCGCCGTCGAGGCTGCCGATGCCATGGTCAAGGCAGCCAGGGTCCATCTGGTCGGCAAGGAGAAGATCGGCGGTGGCTACGTTACCGTGATGGTCCGGGGAGAAGTCGGCGCTGTCAAAGCGGCCACCGATGCCGGAGCGGGAGCAGCCCGTCGGGTCGGCGAGCTGGTCAGCGTCCATGTTATCCCGAGGCCGCACGAATCCGTCGAGGGGATCCTGCCCGGCGCAGGTGAATAGGGCGCGCGGAAGCCACGACGATGGAACTGCGCACCTACTCCTTCATAGACATCATGCAGCCCCAGTTCGCCTCGTATCTCGCGACGGTTTCCCGGGGCTATCTACCGATGACAGAACAGGCATCCCTCTTCGTCGAAATCGCACCCGGAATCGAGATCAATCGCGTCACCGATATCGCACTGAAAGCAACCGGAGTCCAGCCGGGGGTCCAGGTCGTCGAACGCGCATTCGGGCTCCTGGAGGTTCACTCCTTCGATCAGGGTGATGTCCGCCAGGCCGGCGAGGCGATCCTCAGAAATCTCGAACTCGATGAGAGTTCCAGACTCAGGCCGAGAATCGTCTCGACCCAGATCATCACCAACATCACCGATTACCAGACGATGCTGATCAACAGGACCCGTTACGGCCAGATGATCCTCGGCGGCGAGACCCTCTACATTCTCGAGGTCCATCCCGCTGGCTACGCGGCTCTCGCCGCCAACGAGGCGGAAAAGGCGGCGCCGGTCAACCTGGTCGAACTGAACTTCTTCGGCGCTTTCGGACGCCTCTATCTCGGCGGAACTGAAGCGAACATTCGCGAGGCTGCCGGTGCGGCTCTTGGAGCGCTCGAATCGATCAACGGTCGGGAGAACCCGAGTAAGGAAAACAACTGATGGCGTGGGCTCCTCGGCTGCTGATGAATCCTTCTGGCCCGGTTCTGACTCTCGCCGCTTTCGAGACAGGATCGATCGCCGCGGGAATCGAAGCACTCGATGCACTTCTCAAGGAAGCCCCTGTTCGCATCCTCCTCGCCGAAGCCGCCAGCCCCGGGAAGTACCTGGTCCTCTTCACCGGCGAGGTCGAAGAGCTGAGCCGGTCTCTGAACAAGGCGGTCGAGGTCTCAGGAGATGAGCGGATCGATGACGTTCTTCTTCCCGCACCCGAGCCCGACCTTCTGAAAGCGCTGACTTCCCCCTCGGCGATCCCCTCCGAGGGGCAGGAGGGTCCGGCGATCGGCATCCTCGAAACATGGACCGCCCCTTCCCTCCTGGCGGCAGCAGACTCCGCTCTGAAGACGGGCGAGACTGGCCTCTGCCAGGTCCATTTGCTCAGCGGAATCGGCGGCAAGAGCACCGCGATCCTGTACGGTGACATCTCCTCGACACAGGTCGCCATCTCCGCCGGGGCAGAAGTGGCGATGGAGCGAGGATCTCTTGCTCGAGAAGTGTTGATCCCCCGGCCCGACCGGGCGCTTCTCGACTGTCTCGACCCGATGCGAAGAAGTACCGTCCACTGAGAAGAGCCGTCGAACGGTTCACCTAGGATTTCGATGAGCGAAGATTCTGGCCTCACCATCGCCTCCTTCCAGAAGAGAATCGAGGAGATCTACTTCGAGAAGGACTCCCGGCGAGGTGTCTCAGGGACTTTTCTTTGGTTTTCCGAGGAGATCGGCGAACTGGCCAGGTGCCTGCATTCCAGCGATCGCGGAACCGAGGCGGAAGAGCAGGAATTCGCAGATGTGCTCGCATGGCTCTCCACTCTCGCCTCTCTCCGGGGAATTTGCCTCGAAAAGGCAGCTCGCGAGAAGTACTCCCAGGGCTGTCCCCGCTGCCTGAAAGTGCCCTGCGGCTGCGAACACCGGAATCTCCGGGGAAGTGGGGACCTTGTCGAACCCACTGAGCCTGCCTAGAATTCCGCTGAGATGAAAAATACGCCCAGAACCCTCTATCGCTATATCCTTTGGGAACTCCTGATTTCATTCAGTCTCAGCGCCCTGGTCCTGTCGCTTCTTGTCGCCATCGTCTTCGCGATGAAGGCACTCCAGGGCGGCTACACCCTCAACATAGTATTCCCATGGCTGTACGACAGCATTCTCTACTCCCTCTACTTCACAGTTCCGATGGCAATGATGGTGGCGACGACCCTTGGCTACGGTCGATTCGTTTCTGATGGTGAGTTCTTTGCAGCGACTGCGAGTGGGATCGCACCCAGCGTGTTACTCAGACCGTTGCTGCTT
>DQQH01000152.1 GCA_015664425.1 Planctomycetota bacterium | reverse complement strand
CCGTCAGGCCATTTGACTTCCACCACCGGCGGGGTGCTGTTGTCAGCGAGGCCGAAAGTGAGAGGAAATTCCACCTGTGACAGATAACTTCGGGTTGGCATCACCTGCAGGGACCGGACAACACCTCCGGATCTGAGGGTCACCGTTGCTCCGATGGCATCCAGGTTCGGAGGCCGATCGACGAGCAGGATTCTCAGCCAGTGGTTGCCACTCTCTTGATCGTTCCTCAGAAGAAGGGGGGCGCCGCCAGTCTGGGTGAGGAGAACATCGAGATCGCCATCGCCGTCGATATCGGCGTAGCTGGCACCCCTGCCGACGATGGGTATTGCCAGGTCGCCTGTCAGTGAGGCGGGGACCTCGACAAAACACCCATGAGGGCCGGGCCCACTGTTCCAGAAGAGTTGAGCGGGCTGCCTGTAACTCTGGCCAGGCTGAACCTGAGCGATCTCCTCCTCGAGATGGCCATTGGCCTGGAGAAGGTCGAGATTGCCATCGAGATCCACGTCGAAGAAGAAGAGACCAAAACTCAGTCTACGCCGGCTCGCCGGACCGACGCCCTCATTCACCGATTCGTCGAAGAACTGGAGGCCCCCGGGTTCGGTGACAAAGAGAGAGGTCATCTCGCTGGCGAAATTGCCAATGGCAATTCCGAGACTGCCGTCGTTCCGGAAGCGGGCGCTGTCGATCCCCATGGCGCCGGTGGCTGCTCCGTTGGAGTCGAATGCGAGGCCGGCGGTCGCTCCGATTTCCTCGAAAGACCCGTTCCCCAGGTTTCGTAGGAGGAAATTCCCGACGGTGTCGTTGGCGACCACGATGTCCAGTTCTCCATCTCCATCGAGGTCGCAGGGAAGGAAGGCGAGGGCCTTTGCCGCCGGGCGATCGCCGTGCCTCTCGGTCACCTGGATCCCAGCAGAGGTGGAGGTGTCAGTGAAGTGACCGTCTCCAGCGTTGATGTGGAGCCTGCTGTGGCTGCCCTTGAAGTTGGTTGGCGGCCCATAAGCCCTTCCGACGCCGGTTAGGCGGTAATCGACGGCGATGTCGATTTCCCTCGTCCATTCGACGTACTGGCAGACAAAGAGATCGAGATCACCATCGCCGTCGGCGTCGAAGAATCCGGCGCTTGTGCTCCAGGCATCATCTTCTCCTGCGACTCCGGCTTCTGCCGTGACGTCGGTGAAGTGCCCACCTTCGTTTCTGAGCAAGAGGTCTGCGCCGACAGCCGCGACGAAGAGATCACGATCTCCATCACCATCGAAATCGGCGACGGCTAGGCCTGTTGCGTAGGGGGAATGGGTCAGCCCCCATTCCCGGGATCGATCAGTGAAGTGGCCGGAGCCATCGTTGATATAGAGGTGAATGGAAGGGTCAGGGTCCCCCTGCTCGTCCCAGGGCCATTGTCGTCCGCTGGCGAGGATCAGGTCGGGGTCTCCGTCGCCATCAATATCTGCAAATGCACAGCCGCTGCCCATCGTCTCGGGGAGGAGTTTTTCTCCGCTGGCACCGTTGCGGTGGATCTCGGTGATGCCAGCCTCGGTGGTGATGTCGGTGAAGGAGATTTCCGGAGGGTTTCGGTCTTTCTGCTGGCCCCTTGCGACCACGGGCGATCCCTCTCCCACGTCTTCGGTCTCCTTCTCCTCTCGCGGGAGCAGAAAAATTAGCACGACGATAAAGGCGATGATCCCGATCACCTTGAGGGAGAGGATGAAAGCGTCCCCGATAACGGAGTCGTCGCTTTCCTCGAGGTCTTGAAGGTCCTCACCGGGTTCAGTCATCGCTAATTCCCCTCGGGGACGGGAAATGCACCCTGACGGTGAAGATCTCGAATCACGATGGCTTCTGCGGCGTGATCCGCTGGCTTGTTCCGGGACCGGTGAAGGGTCACTGCACGGTCACGTGCGTTGTCGTCGAGTTTGTAGCGAGCATGGTGAGCAGCATGAATCTCCTTCTTTGAGTCGTTCCCGAGGCGGGTGTGGATCTGTGAGAGATTGTAGTGTGCTGCGGCGTTTTCAGGATCGGTGATGAGGGTCCGGTCGAACCAGGTCACGGCCTCGAGAAGTTCCAGTCGCTGCTGCTCCGCCAACTGGCCACCGCGGAGCTTTCGTGCCCTTGCGAAGTGGACGGTGCCGATGGCATTGGTCAGGCGTACGTCTCGGGAGAAGTCGAACCCGCGGTCTCGTGCATCCTGGTAGCGAGTCTCGAAGAGCGCCATCAGACTCTCGAGGGCATCGTCGAAGTTCCCGTTCTGGATGTTGACCTGGGCACTGAACCAGTCGACGGACCAGGGATTGGCGGGTGGATCCCAGTTTGTTGCCCGCTCGAGGGAGATCACCGCACCGTCGAGATCTCCTCCCCGGATCTCGGCGCGAGCCCGGTTGAGCGGTCCATCAGGCCGGCCCAGTTCGGCAACGTGTTCGAACGCTTCCATCGCTTGCCTGAGTTCTCCGCGCACCGAGCCTTTCCCCCCTTTTCGCAGCAGGCCTATCCCGTAATCGTTCCACCTGATCCACTCAGGCGGCGTATTTCTGCCGGGACTGACCTCCCCCGTCGCCGAACCCCCAATCGAGAAGGAGACCTCATCCTCTGCGAGCAGGGTGATCGGCAGATCGTTCGGTTCCTTGTTCCCACGGAAGAGCTGCAGATACGTGGTATCGAATTTCCGGTAGAAAACACGCACGCGGACCTGCAGGGAGCCCTCGGCATCCTCGGGGACCTTCAGCCTGTAGTGGACGACATCTCCGGCGCCAGGAGGAATTTGGTTGTTGTAGAGAGCGACAAAAATATCCTGAGCGTTGCGGCGGTCGATGCGCTCGCCGTGGCGATCGAGAACGTAGGCATTGATGAAGTGAGACCAGGGATCGACCCTCTGGGATGAATCCCTGCCGCCGTTGCTCCCGACAACTTTCCCACCACTTTTTGCCAGAACCTCGACCCATATTTCGTTTGAATCTGCTGTTCCCTGGGTAAACAGATGACCGATTCTGATGGTTCTCAGCACGACCTCGAGGAGGTATTCGGAACCCGGCTGGAGAGTCGGCACTTCGGGGCCGATGGGGGCGGTGAGCGCCCCATCGATGGTGCCCTTCTCCTTGATCCCGAAGATATCGACCCGGAGGACCTTCTCGAGCGCCTTCTGATGGGCTTCGATGACTTCATCGGGCATTTCCAGAAGGTAGGGAATGGCGGTGTTGGCGGTCGCAAAGAGGTGGTCGTGGACTGTCGGAGCCTCCCCCGGATTTCTCGATCGTGCGCCGAAGTCATCTGCCTCGACCAGGGGCATGTGGCAGCCCTTGGTGCAGTTGGGGATGGCGGTCTGGGGGTAGTAGAAACTCGCAACCCCGTGGCCCGAGACTCCACTGAGGAGCCAGCTGTCGTAATGGTTCTGGCCACGGAGCCAGCGGTACTTGTTCAGCTCTTCTGGAAGGTGAACCTTGTGGCAGGCGCCACAGAATTCTGCCTCGGTGTGTAACGGCTTGAGGAAAGTCTGGCGATGGAAAGCAGGTTTGGCCTTGATCAGTTGCCTGTTGATCCAGGCGAGGAGCGGATTGTCGCTGAAGGCGAATGGGTACTGTGAGGGCTCCTCGATGGTGAAGTCGGCGTTTCCTCGCGGAGAGTTCACATGGGTGATCGCATGACAGACCGAGCAGGTGATGCCCGCAGATGCCGTCGGATCTCCGACGTCATCAAAGTTTGGATCGTCGAATGCACCACTGAAGAAGGGCACCGGATCGTGGCAGCCGGCGCAAAACCGTGAGGCTTGCACGTCACCATCTCGTTCCAGAGCGACCTTGCGAGTTTCCCTGACCGAGAAGAGGTAAGCCGGGTTGTTGAAGGAACTGAGTCGGTGGGCACTGTGGGCCCAACCCTGGTGAGCAGTGGGGTGGCACTCCTGGCAGTAGGCGTCTCGCTGAAGCGCCATCGCTGGAATGAAATCCCCTGTCACTGTCCTTGCCAGGGACGGGAAGAAATATTTCTCTCCCTCTGCCGGTCCTGTCACGTTCCAGTTTCTCGGATCCTGGGATTGCAGCACCATCATGACGATGGCAAAGACTGCAGCGATCCCCGCCCAGGTCCCGCCAACCTTCCATTTGATCTTCGGCCCGGCGAGACGATGGAGGATGAAGACCCAGGCCGCGACCAGCGGGGTGATGACGTGAAGCCAGTATATGATCGCCCTGGTCGCCGGATCACGGAGTTCGAGAAGCCCCTCGATACGGGTGAGAAGAACCCCCGAAAATAGAAGGACGAGGCTGACTGAGAGGAGCGCGTAGCCTGCCTTCACCGCCCGCCGATTGGGGCGACTGTGGGTGTTCTTGATGTGGACGGCTGCGAAGATGACGAACGGGAGGATGAGGACGATGCCGAGGAGAAGGTGAAAGAGAAACATCCCCTGGTAGAACCAGTCCTCGTAGACTTCTCCTGTGAGGTACTGGAGTAAGGTGATGCCCCCGAGATAGACGGAATTGACCGACAGAAGAGCGAAGAGGCCAAATATAAACGCCAGAAACCGAGCGAGGCGGGGTCCGACCGCTTTCGGAGCTCTCTTTCGCGGTCGCTCTGGGGTTCCTGGTGTCAGGCCCTCAACGGACATGTCGCCTCCATCGATTCCTTCGTCCCTTGGCAGCACGGGCGCTCTTCTGACAGGATGGGGTTCCACCCCTCGTGAGGCAAGGGGAACAGGGCAGTGGCACCTCCTACCGCTCTTGCACAAGCGAAGCTGGTGATCACGGTGTTTTCGGGCTGGAAGGGGATCAGGGTCGAGGCGGACCCATCCCCGAGGGACCGGAGTGGGCACGTTTTGGTCGCAACACCGAACCACCGGATGATCGTCCCCGAAGGGGGAACCTGACCGCTGGCTGGTGCACCTTCACGGAATCCTCGGTTCAGGGGAGAACTGGGCCGGATTTTCAGGCGACCGGTGGAGGCGAGGCCAAACTCAGGAGCGCTGCTGGTCGACCATCGCTTGCATGGTCGGAGCGAGGCGGGAACCCCACCCGATAACGTCGGTGCCTGTGGCGCCGATCTGGAAACTCTCTTCGCTGCCGAGGAGATTCCCGTCGCCGTGGTCAGCGGGCATTCCTTCGCCTCGTAGGTGCCGGGCACGGGCTCCACGTCGATGCTCGGCGTCGATTACGCGACCCGTTCTGCAAATATCTCCCCCGCTAGGTAGAAAATTCCTCTGTCCCGCGAGGTCGGGATCGGGAGCCTGTGCTTCCGTATCGAGTGACGATCTCCTGCAACACCTCGGTGCCAGGCGACTCCTGGACAGGAAAGGGTTTCTCTGGTGTTCCCTCGATGTACAGGCTCTGGGACGGGAAGGCGAAGCCGACCCCGAGATCCTCGGCGAGGCGGACAATCTCGAGGATGAAATCCTGCCTCGCCTGGAGTTCTGCTCCCCAGTCGGGGACTTCGAAGAAGACGTAGACGAGAATGTCGAGGGAGGAAGCCCCGAAGTTGTTGAGATGAACCATGTAGTAGTCCTGCCGCATCCGATCGCTGGCCTTGACGATCTCGCGGATTCCCGCGCAGAAGGCCTCGATCTTGGCTGCTGGCGTCTCGTAACGGACCCCGACCATCGTCCGGAAACGGCGGTAGCGTCGCGCACCCATGTTGTCGATCGGAGCGTCGACGAGGCAGGAGTTGGGAACGCTGACGACGGAATTGTAAAAGGTCCTCACCCGGGTGCAGCGAAATCCGATCTCTTCGACGGTTCCCTCGACTCCTCCCATGACGACCCAGTCTCCGACCTGGAACGGACGATCGGCGAAGACAGTGACGGAGCCGAAGAGGTTGGCGAAGGTGTCCTTTGCTGCCAGGCCAACGCCGATGCCGACGACACCCAGACCAGCAAGGAAGCTGACGATGTCGACATCGAGATTGTCGAGGATGAAGAGGAAGGCGGCGACCGTCACCAGGACCTTGAGGCTCTTGCGGACCATCGGTGCCAGCTGGTCGTCGAGTTTCGACTCGGTGGTGGATGCAGCGTCCTCGAGGCGAGCGCCCGCCAGGTCAGCGAGACGGAAACTGAGGAGGAGGCCGCCGACCGATGCGATCATCTTGGTGAAAATGATGAGGATCCTCGAGCCTTCAGGAGGGAGGTCGAGAAACGGGATGAGGAGATAGGCTGCGGCTGCGGCGGTGAACCAGCCGACTGCTCGGCTGATCGATTTCAGTTCCCCCGAGGTCCTGCTCAACTTCTCACCGCGCGCGAGGAGCCGTACGAGGACTCCAGAACCTATGGCGACCGTCAACTTGTGTGTGAACCAGGCCGCGATCAGCAGGACGACAATGCCGATCCACTGCCAGTGCTCGAGGAACAGGACCTCTTCCTGGAAATTTTCAGGCATCCACGAACGGACCCATTCTCCCGCCTGATTGGGAACTCCAGTGGCAGTTTCTCCCGATTGCGCCATCAGGGAGGGTTGGAAGAAGATCGAGACTGCCACGAGAGAGGCGAGGTGTTTGATTGAGTAAACCATCGGTGTCCCCTTCGGTCTAGGGAAGGAATTTTCCCGGGGCGGTGAGTTTAGCAGGGAGGTACTCATCGATGACATAGTTCAATCCCCACATCGCCAGGGATTGTTGTTCAGCCCTGACTCCCATCTTCAGCAGCATCTCGATCGCATTGATCCACTGCTTCTTACTGCGAAAAAATGGATCGTTCTTGAGGGCATCTTTCGCCCGCTTGATGTCCACATCCTTGAGGGGGTGAGTCGGCAACTTGTAATCGATGATGTCCTGTGGTGTGACGCCCAGATAACTCGCATGGGGGACGCAGAAGAACTTGTTGATGTGTGCTGCATTGCCCGATCCGACCTTCAATGTCCGGTAAATGTTCGATATCCCGTAGGGATCGCAGTCGACGAAGGCGTAGACGGGGATTTTCGCTTCATCGGAGAGGCGGCGAATGAAGCGCCGGGTTGAGCGGGTCGGAACCCCCGCCATGCTGACGAGGATGCAATCCTGCTTCTTCCAGAACTTGTGGCTCTGCAGCCTCTGGAAGATGCCGCCTGTTTCGATGGCGAGGATGAACTTGGCTTTTGTCTCGAAACTCAGGTGCTCCACCGAGGAGGGGATCGAGTAAGCCCCGCTACCGAAACGAGTGCAGTCGATGCGCTCGACCACCCCCGATTCGAGGTCCGGATCGAGAACCACCAGTTCCCCTGCCACCGCACCGCCGTGGTCATCCGGGACGAAGCGCAACAGCTCGCGGGTGATGTCATCGACAGAGAAGAATGCCTCGATGTCATCCATGACGGTGTCGGACTCGGTCTGCTCGCCGAACTTCGCTTCCTCCCAGTTTTTCGACTGGTAGTAGACGTCTCGCTTGGTGGCAAAGTCATTGCTAGAGACCAGTTCGCGTGACAGCCCCATCATTCTCAGGGTTTGTGCGAAACCCTTCACAGTGTTGACGGTGAGAGTGCGTTCCTTGCGTGAGCGACCGATCTCGAGGTAGCCCTTGCGCTTGTCGTAGGAGACGTTGGAGAGGCTTCGGACAGGGAATTTCATCGTCGGTTTTTGCTTCTTGAGGATCGTCTTGTGGATCGTGTCTGCGGCGTTCTCGATCCTCTCGATGGTCTTGCGGTCCCGGCGGGCGTTACTTTTCTTGACCTTGTCCAGGTAAGACCTGGAGACCATTTTCCCGGTGGCTTTCTTTTTCGCCAATGGACAATTCCTTCCCCGACTGATCAGAGTTTTCGACTGCGTTCGAGGATGTCTGCCAGCTTGACCTCCGCCTTGCCTCGTTGCTGATCGCTGAGTTCGAGGATCTGCTGCAGAGCAATCCCGATCTGGGGGATATATTTCTCGATGTAGGAACGCTTCCTCTCCGCATCGGCGAGCCGTTTCCTCTTCCGGAGATGGGTGGCCAACTTCCTTCCGACCTCCATCAGGGCGAGGCGCATCTCCTTGAGAATCTCGTCGTAGTGCGCGACCGCCTTCTTGCTCTCGGAAGTGAACGGCACCCATACCGAAGCGATGTGGATGAGAATCGCCATCGGTGCGGTGGGCAGGGCACCTCTGGCTTGCTGGACCTGGTAGTTACGCCAGGGAACGTTGATGACGGCACTGGTCATCGCACAGGCTCCCTGCTCGAACTGCAGCGGCACCCGGTTGGCGAAGCGGAAGATGGTGGCGAGCTCGTCACCGGGAAAGTCACCTCCCCACGCGATGCCCGCTTCCACCTGGAAGGGATTTCCCCGGTAGACGGCGGGAGGACGGGTCGCCGAAAGTATCAACTCCGGGTTCAGGTTTCTCGCCAGGGTCTTGGCGATCAACTCCTCACCGATGGGGGAGAGGCAGTTGGTCGGAGGGGCCATTATCCGGGTTTCTCCGATGGCAGCATGGAGGAGAGCGACGTCATCATTGGACAGACGTTTCGGATGGCGATCGGGGTCGATCCGGCGGCCGTTCGCCTCGCTGATGTCGGCGATCTTGCCGACGACGTTTGTGGTGACCCTGCAGAACTCCGAGCACAGGAACCCGCTGACGGTTCGCGATGAGGTTTCCTTGAGCATCTTCATCAGGATGCCTAGTTCCACTCCGTGGGGGTGAGGAAGAATTTCCTTCGGTTCCGCTGGCAGCGACTTGACCACCCGATCGAAGACGATGGCTTCGTCGCTGTTCGGGCTCATGTAGGTGATCTTGACGTGGGGGTTTGCCAGGGAGACCTGCTCGAGGAAGGAGTCGACCGAATGCTTCCCTTTCTTGTAGGTGGCTTCGATATCGATCTCGACCTGGGTCCCGTGTTTCCAGTCGACATCGACCTCCTGCTCGCGCTTGACCACGGGCTGGTTGCGGGCCAGGTCGATGACCAGGTTCACCTTGTAGGCAGGTTCCCTGGCGCTGGTTCGGCTGGTGATCCGAACCGGTTTCCCGGTGGTGAGGGTTCCGTACATCCCCGCGGCGCTGATGCCGATTCCTTGCTGCCCGCGAGTTTGCTTGCGGCTGTGGAACTTGGAGCCGTAGAGGAGTCGACCGAATATCTTGGGAAGCTGTTCCTTGACGATTCCTGGACCGTTGTCCCGGACTATGACACGGAAACGGTTGGCCTTGACCGCCACCACCTCGACGATGATTTCGGGCAGGATTCCCGCTTCTTCACAAGCATCGAGAGAGTTATCGACCGCTTCTCTGACCGTGGCCAGCAGGGCTCGGGTCGGAGAATCGAATCCGAGGAGGTGGCGGTTCTTGGCGAAGAATTCGCTGACCGAGATGTCTTTCTGGCGCCTGGCGAGGAGCTCCGCCTGGGAGACGTCACCGCCACTGTTCTTCTTCTTCCTTTTCCTGGTGGAAGTCTTCTTCGCCGCCGGTGCATTGAAGAGATCGAGCTGCGATCGGGAACGAGTGCCCTTCTTCTTGCTGGCTTTCTTTTTTGTCTTCTTTCTTCCAGCTTTCTTCGTGATTGTCATCTTTCCCGGCGCCTTCTTCTTGGGGACCATCTTCATCGCCTTATTGCCCGTTGCCAACGCACTCCCTGTTCCCTCGCCCTGCCTGCCTTTGATCCCCATCGCTGTGGGATTCTAGCGCTCGCCGGGGAAGATCCTACTCCTCCGGACAGAATTCGACGATCGACCCTCCTTCGGAGGACCGCTTGGCGGACATCAGGCTGGCGGGTGCCAGCGCCTTCGACCTGACCCGGGTGAGTCGGCTTCACGTTGGCGAATCGCATCAAGACCCCGGGAAGAAGCCAGATAGCGTCCCAGGGGCCGTTGGCGCTTCAAACTAGACAGTGGGTCAATCAACGGATGGGATATATGATGGGGAGTTGTAGTTCGCCTGATGGATGTCGGGTTTGAACGATCCAGCAGTTGGATCACCGTTTTCCTCAAGGAGATTCATGGTGAGATTTTTCGTCTTCATCAGCACCCTTATCGTGCTCACCGGGACTTTACACGCCCAGGTACCGATACCGCCGGTGCCGCCGACGGGACCGCCGATCCTGCTCGAACTCGGTAACATCCAGTACAACCCTTCCACAGGAGATGGAACCGTTTCGATGATGTTGACGAGCGAGGTCCCCATCGCGGGATTCCAGTTCGATCTGGTGTTCGATCCTGCGGCAGTGCTGCTGGTCTCGGCCACCGGCGGACTCGCAGAGGACTTCGGTTATGACGTTGGCGTCGGTCCGACCAGCGGAACGGTACT
>DQQH01000201.1 GCA_015664425.1 Planctomycetota bacterium | reverse complement strand
CGTGGTTTCTTCGGGATTGAATGAACTGAATGAGAGGTGCCCAGATGGCCCGCAAACAAGGCGGAGTCCACTTCTCCTATCTGATCGTTGCGATCGTGATCTGCCTCGCACTGATCTTTGTCGTCGTCAGCCAGAACTCCCAACTAGAAGACCGGAAGACCGCGCTCGATCGCAAGGACCAGGAACTGCAGCGCAAGGATGATCAGATCAAGCGTCAGAGCACGGAGATCGATGATCTCCGCAACCTGGTTGTGGGCAGCGTCGACGAGGCGGTGCCGGTCGCCGACATGAGCGCTCTCATCGATCGAGCCGGCGGCGAGATCGCCACGGCGATGGGAAAATCTTCCGAGGTTCAGTACGCCTCATTCAGAGACCTCTACGGCGACAGCGTCGATACCATCCGCTTCCTCAGCGGCGAACTGGCCAGCAGCAAGGCCGCGGGGGAAGCGAAGGACAGCGAGTTCCAGGAGGCGGCCACCTCGAAAGGCAACCTCAGTGCTCAGCTCAATGAGGAGATCGACCGCCTTCGGTCAGAGGTGAACGACGTCCAGGTCCAGCTGGAGCGAGCTCGCTCCGAGGCGCGTGATGAAGCGGCTCGACTGCGCGAGGAGATCGAGCGTGACCAGCAGGAGCACACCAGCGTCGCCTACCAGCTGGAGCGTGACCTCAGCCTGACGGAGAACCTCCTCAAGCGTGCCAACAACCGCATCGACGTGCTGAAGAAGGAGATCAACCAGGAACAGACCTTTTCCATGGTCGAGGCGGACGGCAAGGTGATCAGGGTTTCCGATGAACTCGGTTTTGCGTGGGTTGACCTCGGCACCGAGGATCGCTTGCGCCGCGGCACCGTCTTCGACGTCTTCCAGTACGTCAAGGGCGGCAAGCGCCTGAGCAAGGGCAAGATCGAGGTCACCAAGGTCGAGGATGACTTTGCTGAGGTGAAGATTCTCGCCAACATCGACAAGTTCAACCCGATCTCCAGCGGTGATCTGATCACCAGCCCCTTCTTCAACAAGAAAGCCCAACCGGTCTTCGTCTTCGCCGGCGAGAAGTTCAACAACAGCCGCTACTCCCTCGAAGATGTCAGGCGCAAGATCGAACTCTTCGGTGGCTCTGTGGAGGGATCGGTTCGCCTCGAAACCAGTTTCGTCGTCGCCCTCAAGGGATACGATGAGACCGGCCAGTACGAGGCAGCACGGGAGTTGGGGATCACCATCCTTCGCGAGGACGAGTTGATCGACTTCATCGACTTCTAGGGATCGAGCCAGCAGCCACGGCGAGAGGCAGGACCCAGCGGGTCCCTGCCTCTCTGCAATTTCCGGTCCGTTGACACGCCGGGATCGATTCCCTCTCGGGTCTTGCCAGTGGTGGTGGAATTTTCCCCGGGACCCGTGCCCCGGAACCTCGTTGATGGCATCATCGCCGGTGGGAGATCCGGATCTCCCCGATGGTGGTGAAGGAGGGATGAGACCGATGGCAGCCAAGAGCGAACTCAAGGTGATGTCCTTCGGGGAACACCTCGAAGAATTGCGCACCCGCGTGGTTCGATCGCTGGCGGTGGCCCTCTGCTGCACCATCGTCGCATTTTTCTTCCAGGACCTGCTGATGAAGGAGATGACGGCGCCCCATCGCCGTGCGATGGCCCAGGTGGAGGGGCGGCAGGGGTATCAGAAAGTGCTCGATCGGCTGGAGAAGGCACGACTCTCCCTCGGAGACCTGTCGGCACCGGTTGCCTTGGCCGCGGTTGAGAGATCGAAGCAGGAGGAGGCGTGGTTCGATCGCTGGCAGCAGATGAGGGCGACAGTCGAGAGTCAGGGAGAGGGGAGTCCCCTCGCTGCTCTTGCACGCCTGGTGGAGGAACGGCTCGGGCTCCTCGAACGGGAGGTGGTGGAGCGATCCTCCGCCGGTCAGTTCTCGGCGCGTCTTGCGACCCTCACCCAGAGATTGAGTGCCGCCTCTCTCTCCCCTCCCTGGGGAGCGGGCCCGACCATCGATGCCTCTGCTGAGGAGGTCGAGAAGATCGCCCTGATGGTGGCGGGCTGGGAGCGGGCGCGCGAACCCGTGAACGGAGATAATGGCGCTGCTCCGTCTCCGGCGGTGGCGGAGGAGATCAGCGAGGAGGCCCTTCAGCGGCTGGTCGTCGTTGCCACCGACCTCGACGCGACCTCGACCGAACTCGCTCGCCTTCAGGACTGGCGCACTCAGGCACGCCCTCTGCAACTCCTCAGTTACACCGAGTCCTTCTTCTCCCACCTCAAGTTGTGCCTCCTCGTCGGGGTCCTCATCGGGCTACCCTGGATCAGTTTCGAGGTCTGGGGGTTCATCGCCGCAGGCCTCTACCTCAGGGAGCGCAAGGCAGTGTTCCTCTATCTCCCGGCCAGTTTCTTCAGTCTCCTCCTGGGGCTCCTCTTCGCCTACTGGGTGCTGGTGCCGGTGGGGCTCACCTACCTCGGAAGCTACGGAACCGGCGAGTTGCTCCAGCCTGGTTTCACGCTGCGCGAGTACATGGGGCTCGTCTTCACCTTGCTCCTGGGGATGGGCATCGTCTTCCAACTGCCGCTGGTGATGGTCTTTCTCGCCAACAGCGGCGCCGTCAAACCTTCACAGTTTCGCCAGGTGCAGAAGTACGCCCTGCTCTCTGCCCTCGTCGTCGCTGCCATGCTGACTCCTCCCGATGTGGTCACCCAGGTGCTGATGGCAGGGCCACTGATTCTTCTCTACGAGGTTGGGATCTGGGCGTCGGTCCTGATCCTGCGCAGACCCGGGAGGATCGATTCAAAGGGAGCCGAGGAGGCATGAAGGTCGGGATCGTCGGACTACCCTTCTCGG
>DQQH01000005.1 GCA_015664425.1 Planctomycetota bacterium | reverse complement strand
GGCTCTTTCATTGGCGAATTTCCGCCTCTCCTCGCTCCCTCCTGTCCACTGGATCCCTTTTATTTTCCCATCTCAGGCGTGATGATCCCGCGTTCCCCCCAGCGGGTTCCGGACCCTGCTGTCCACTGCCGGGGGCTGCCCCGGAATCTGAGACGAGCGACAGCCGTGACCAGCGAAATTCGATCACGACTCTCCGCTGTGAGCGAGATCCTCGGACGGGTCCGGATCGCAAGTAGCTATGAGACGCAGTGTCTCCGGCTCGCAGAACTCGAGAGTCAGATGGCCGAGGGTGACTTCTGGAACGACCGGGAATCAGCGGAGAAAACGATCCAGGAACTGAAAAGGGTCAAGGAAACGGTCACGAATATCGATGAGATCGAGAAGCGCCTGGGTGATGCCGAGGCACTCCTCGATCTCGCCAAGACCGAGCAGGATCATGACAGCAAGACGGAAGCCGCCAGCGAATCACGGCAACTGCTCGCCCAGGTGGAACGACTCGAACTGAGGACACTGCTTTCCGGGCGCCATGATGTTTCCAACGCATACCTTTCGATCCATGCCGGGGCAGGAGGAACCGAAGCTTGCGACTGGGTTTCGATGCTGCGTCGAATGTTCCTTCGCTGGGCAGAAATCAACGGCTTCGGCAGCGAAGTGATCGAAGAGTTATCCGGAGATGAGACCGGTTTCAAAACCTTCACCGCGCGAATCATCGGCGCTTACGCCTACGGCTACCTGAGGGCAGAGACAGGGGTCCACCGTCTCGTCCGGGTCAGCCCGTTCGATGCCCAGGCACGCCGGCACACAACATTCGCTTCGGTCCACGCTTCTCCGGAGGTCGACGACGTCGATATCGAGATCTCGGAATCTGATCTTCGCGTCGACACTTACCGGGCGAGCGGAGCCGGAGGCCAGCACGTCAACACCACCGACTCGGCAGTGAGGATTACCCATCTCCCGACGGGGATCGTCGTCCAGTGCCAGAACCAGCGATCCCAGCACGCCAACAGGGCCCAGGCGATGTTGGTTCTCCAGTCGAGGCTGACAGAGTTCGAAGAGAAGAAGCGCGAGGAAGAGATGGCGAAGCTCTCCGGTGAACGCAGTGAAATCGCCTTCGGCAGCCAGATTCGCTCCTATGTGCTTCACCCCTACAAGATGGTCAAAGACCACCGAACTGATCACGAGACCGGCAACGTCGATGCCACCCTCGATGGGGAACTGCAGCCCTTCATCGAGGAATGGCTCAGGCAACAGGCTCAGGGCGGCGGGAATTGAGACGTGCCAACGACACCTGGAAGGAACGGGAATGAACGCTCTGAGAGATGTCGACCCGGTTCTCGCGGACATTATCGTCCGGGAAGAGGAGCGGCAACGAGCAGAAGTGAATCTGATCGCTAGCGAGAACATCGTCAGTGATGCAGTTCTCGAGGCGCAGGGCTCGGTCCTGACCAACAAGTACGCCGAGGGCTACCCTGCCCGGAGATACTACGGTGGCTGCGAGGTGGTCGACGAGGCCGAGAACCTCGCCAGGGAGAGGGCATGCGCTCTCTTTGGAGGAGATCACGCCAACGTTCAGCCCCATTCAGGAACCCAGGCGAACATGGCGGCCTATTCCGCACTGCTGAATCCTGGAGATCGCGTTCTCGCCATGGACCTCCAGCACGGCGGGCACCTCTCTCACGGATCCAGGGTCAGCCTGACCGGAAAGATCTACGACTTCCATCACTACCCTGTCTCTCCCAAGACGGAACTGATCGACCTCGACATCGTCGGTGCGATGGCGAAGGAACTGCAACCGAAGCTGATAATCGCTGGAGCCAGCGCATATCCGAGGATTATCGACTTCGCAGGTTTCGCAGAGATCTGCAACGAAGTCGGCGCTTTCTTCCTCGTCGACATGGCTCACATCGCCGGACTGGTTGCGGCGGACGAGCACCCGAGCCCCGTACCCCACGCAGATGTCGTCACATCGACGACCCACAAGACTCTCCGCGGGCCACGAAGCGGGCTGATCCTGTGCAAGGAAAAACTGGCGAAGAAGATCGACTCCGCAGTCTTCCCTGGTGGCCAGGGCGGCCCGTTGATGCACCAGGTCGCGGCCCGCGCAGTCTGCTTCGAGGAAGCGATGACGAGTTCCTTCAGGGAATATGCTGCGAAAATCCGAGCCAACGCCGCAACGCTATGCGAGATCCTGAGCGAAGGGGGCTTGAGGATCGTCTCGGGAGGAACCGACAACCACCTCGTTCTCGTCGACGTGCGCTCCGTGGGTCTCCGTGGGGACGTCGCGGAGGAGCACCTGTCGCGCGCCGGGATCGTCGTCAACATGAACATGATCCCCTACGACCCCAACCCTCCCCGCCATCCCAGCGGCCTGCGCCTCGGAACCCCGACGATCACCAGTCGCGGGCTGGGAGCAGAGGAGACCGGGAGAATAGGCCGCTGGATCGTCGAGGTGTTGCAAAACCCCACCGACGAGGAGCGGATCGCGAGGATCGGGAACGAGGTTCGAGAGCTCTGCGACGGCTTCCCGACCCGGATCTAGCTCACTGGCGGGCGTGATCAGGGAGCGTGATATACCCCGACAGCCCGGCGGACTGCATCCATCGTCTCCTCGACAACGGGGCGGACCTTTCTTGCGCCTTCTCTGAGAATGTCCTCGACCGTTGTCGGGTCGGCAGCGAGGCTCTCGCGCTTGGCGCGAGCTGGCCCGAAATGATCGAGGAGCGCTTCAAAGAGCTCCTGCTTGGCATGCCCGTAGCCATAGCCCTGGTTCGACGCGCGGAACTTCTCGGCCATCTCAGCCACACGGTCTTCCGATGCGACCAGTTTGAAGAGCTCGAAGATGGTGTTCCCTTCGGGATCCTTGGGATCGTCGACCCCACAACTGTCGGTGACGATTCCCATCACACTTTTGCGCATCGATTTTTCATCACCGAAGATCGAGATTTCGTTGCCGTAGGACTTGCTCATCTTCTGTCCATCGATACCCGGGACCTTTGCGCATGCCCCTTGCGGGATCAGCGGCTCCGGGAGTGGAAAAACCTCGCCGAAGGTCTGGTTGAATTTGCTCGCAAGGTCGCGAGTGACCTCGACATGCTGCTTCTGATCCTGGCCGACGGGGACGTGAGTAGAACGAACGATGAGGATGTCAGCTGCCATCAGAACCGGGTAGGCGAAGAGCCCGTGATCGGCGGAGAGCCCCCTGGAGATCTTGTCCTTGTAGGCGTGGCAGCGCTCGAGGAGCCCCATCGGCGCCAGGGTAGAGAGGACCCACGAAAGTTCGCACACCTCGGGGACGTCCTCCTGCCTGTAGAGGACAGCCTTCGTGGGGTCGAGGCCGAGGGCAAGGTAGTCCAGGGCGATCTCCCTGGCGTTTCCTGCCAGGGTGTCGCTGTCACGAACCGTCGTCAGAGCGTGATAGGTGGCGATGAAGTAGTAAGCATCTCCCTGGACCTGCAGTCCGATCCACTGCTGGACCGCTCCAAAATAGTTCCCTAGGTGGACCCCCGAGTTCGTCGGGCTCAGTCCTGAGAGGATCCTCATCTTTCCTTCCTTCATTTCGCCAGGATAGGCATCTCCCACCCCTGGCGGGTCGCGCTTCTCGCCTGCCCGGTGGACAGGGTACCGAGGGGCAATCGGATTACAAAGCCCGCAGTCTTGCCGCTTCTCTCGCGCTGGAGGACAATCGGAGGGGTGGGGAAGATGCGCGGGAACCTCACGCCCGGGCACAGGCTTTCTCCAGAGGGAGCAACCGATTGGCCAAGAAGAAGACCCGCAGGCTCAGGAAGGCGTTCTTTGCCGGGGTCGCCACCCTGCTCCCCACCGTTCTCACCATCTTCATCCTGGTGGTCTGCTTCAACTTCCTCGACGAGAAGATCGCCCAGCCGATCACCTCCTTCATTCGCACCCAGCTCTCCTCCGATTTCGCCAAGGATCAATACTGGAGCAAGGTGCTCGGCTACCAGGAGTGGCAACTCGACCAGGAAGTCTCGAGCGATCCACTCCACGAAGGTGACATTCCTTTCGAGGAAAAAGTCATCGCTCACGTTCCCAGCTGGCTCGGGTTCTGCATCGGACTGATCCTGGTGCTCGCAGTCGGAATCATCTTCAAGGGATATCTCGGCAGGCAACTGCTGCGACTCCTCGAGGGATGGATCCAGAAAATCCCACTGATCAAGGTGATCTACCCCTACGCCAAGCAGGTCACGGAGTTTTTCTTCAAGGAGAAGAAGACGATCGAGTACCAGACCGCGGTCGCGGTTCAGTACCCTCGAAAAGGGCTGTGGTCGATCGGCTTCATCACCAGTGAGGGGTTCAAGGAAATCTCCAAGGAGGCGGGAACCACCGTCGTCTCAATTTTCATCCCCTCGAGCCCTACTCCCATCACCGGCTACACGATCCTGGTTCCCAGGGAACAGACAATCCCCCTCGATCTCAGCGTCGACGAGGCGCTGAGATTCACCATCTCCGCGGGAGTGATCCTGCCCGATCAGCAGAAGCCCGACGAGGGTGAAGGGGCGAACGAGGAAGAGACGTAAAGACCTTCCCCGGGTGATCCCTTGACCTCCCCGTCTCTATCACTAGCATCGAGCCCTCGTTGGAATACCAGGTCGGGCCGTAGCGCAGTTTGGCAGCGCGCCACGATGGGGCCGTGGAAGTCGGAGGTTCAAATCCTCTCGGCCCGACCATTCCACGAGCCCCCAGGGCTTCGATGTGCCCCACCTTGGCCCATTCCCGCGACCCGATCGGGGAGGTTCCCCCATCAAATCCCCTTGCCCCCGAGGAATCGTCAGGCTTCGACGTCCAGGACGGACGGTCTGGTTCTGCAAAACCGCCGCCGATGAGGTCGAAGCGGTCGGATTCGTCAACGGCCATCCGAACGTGGAACCTGTCGGACACTGCCAGGGTCGCATCCTTCATCCTCTCTTCCCTCTACCCGATGGGGGCCTGGTGATGTGGAAGCGCTGCCAGCGCGGGGGCCTGCTGGGCAGGGTGGTGCGCGACAAATATGCAGGTCACCGACGCTTCATCGAGGAACTCATCGGGAGCCAGAACGCCAGGAGAGAACAACTCCCGGTGACGGAAATCCTCGCCATCGCCTCGATTCCAGATGGCAGAGGGCTCACCCGGGTGGAGATGCTGGTCCGCTTCGAGGAGGATTGCCGGGAACTGGCGGAGGTTCTAGCCGACAGGGGCATCGACGGGAGAACTCGTGGTGAAATTCTGAGGAACACGGGCGAGGTTCTTCGCAGGTTTCACGGCTGCGGTTTCCTCCATGGTGACCTGAACCTGAAGAATATCCTCCTGCGTCTGACCCCCGACTCTTGCTATCAGGTCCTCCTCACCGACCTCGACCCGGGGGGGCTACCTCCGCGAGCGAGTTCGCAGCAAAACCTCCTGCGACTGGTCAGATCGTATCGAAAGCTGACCCGGGAGGGCTTGCCTGCCGTCTCGAGCGTCGAGGCATTTCGCTTCCTCCACGCCTACTTCGGCTGCGACAGGGTGAGATTGCGGGAGATGTGGGATCGCTCGATCGCCCTTCTTGTTCGGAGGGCGCGCTGATGGATCGGACATGCATCGGAGTCATCCCGTACCTCAACGCACTTCCACTGGTCGCCGACCTGCCTCGGGACTTGCCCGGAGTGGAGATCGTCGAGGGGCTACCGAGCACACTGGCGAGGCAACTCAGAGGTGGGGAAATCGATGTCGGTCTGGTCCCCCAGGTCGAGGCTTGCGTCCTCCCTGACTACCGCATCGTCCCCGGCCCCTGTATCGCCTGCGACGGGCCGGTCAGGTCGATCCTCCTCTTCCGCCGTGTTCCCTGGACCGAGGTCAGGAGGATCGCGGTCGACCGTTCGAGCAACTCCTCCGTCGAGCTGCTCAAGGTCCTCAGACGCATCGATGACCTGCCCGACTCGCCGGTAGAGTCTGTCCCCCCCGATCTCGGTCGACTCGAGGGGTCAGACCCCTTCGACGCCGTATTGCTGATCGGTGACCCGGCCCTGGCAGCTGCCCGCTCGAGCTGGGAGAGGGATGATCTCGGAGAGCTGTGGAAGGAACGAACCGGCCTGCCCTTCGTCTTTGCGGCATGGGTCGGTCGACAGGGGCTCTCCTCGAGGGCGCGACAGTTGCTCGAGGAGGCCTGGCGAAACGGGACCGCGAAGAAGAATGACCTTGCCTGTCAATTCGTCGACGAGAATCCTGGGATCCTGTCGGCAGCCGAGGCTTGCGAATACCTCGACGAGAACATCTCCTATCATCTCGGACCTCGGCAAGTGGAAGCCCTCGAGCAGTTTCATCGGCTTCGACTCCAATTCGGGTCTGCCGTCGACAGCGCCTGGCAGCCAAGGTTCTTCGAGGAGGTCTCGTGATCCCTCTGACCGCGACGGTGATCACCTTCAACGAGGAAGACAACATCCGCGACTGCCTCGAGTCACTCGAATGGGTCGATAACATCGTCGTCGTCGATTCCGGCTCAACGGACAGAACGATCGAGATCGCAAGGGAGTTCACAGACCGGGTTGTCGTCACCGACTGGCCCGGGCACCTCGAACAGAAGAACCGTGCGGTCGATCTCTCACCAACAGACTGGGTGATCTCTCTCGATGCCGACGAGCGCGTGACCCCAGCTCTGCGTACGGAAATCGAGGAGGCACTCGCGACCGAACCCCTCAACGCTGGATTCTCGATGCCGAGACTCACCTGGCACCTCGGACGGTGGATCAGGCACGGGGGGTGGTACCCCGACAGGAAGATCAGGCTCTTCGACCGCAGAAGAGCACGCTGGGGAGGAGTGAATCCCCACGACAGGGTGATCCCCCAGGGGCCTGTCACACAGCTCCGGGGGGACATCGAGCACTACACCTACCGCAGTCTCCATCATCATCTCGAGACCATCGATTTCTTCACCTCCATCGCGGCCAGAGAGAAGGAGAAGCAGAATTCCCGCTGGCCGTTGCTGTCGATGATCACCCGACCGCCATTCAAGTTCTTCCGGATGTACATCCTCCAAAGTGGCTGGAGGGACGGTTTCGCTGGCTTCATCCTCGCGGGGATCGGTGCCCTCTACGTTTTCCTCAAATACGCCCGGCTCTGGGAACGCCGTTCCTCGAGAAAGCGTCAGGTCGACCCCGACTCGATTCCGACTCACCACCGGGGACCAGAGTGGAGGGCTCCTCGTATCCTTCCTCCGGCGGTCGAGGAGCGGGATCTCCAGAACAGCCGTGGCAGGAGCGAGGAATGAGAGTTCTCCACCTCTTCGCAAACCACAAGTTCACCGGACCTGCCGACCCGGCGCTGGTCCTTGCCGCCGCTCAGTCAGATCTCGGAGCGGAAGTGACCTTTGCCAGCAGCACCCCCCGCATCGGCAAGAGCGACCTGCAGAAACAGGTCTCCGCTCGTGGGCTCGAGTCTCTCGAGGGATTGCGTCTGCCGAAACACTCGAAAGGGCTCGCGACGATCACCGATGTCACGCGATTGCGGCGCACCCTCAAGTCCGACCGTTTCGATGTCGTTCACTGTCACCTCGCCAACGACCACCTGACCGCGACCATCGCAACTCGCGGCCTGGAGATTCCGGTGGTGAGAAGCCTCTACCATCTCGAACCTCCATGTGGGAGGCGGGCACGTCACTCCCTTGGTCGCTCCTCACTGGTTCTTGCACCGAGCGCCGAGGCAGCTCGCCTCCTCGGTGAGTCCGGCCTCATCGATGAGGAGAGGATCGAGGTGGTCCCCCCGGTCCTCGATCTCGAACGATTCAACCATCGCTCCAGTTCAGAGATTCGTGAGGCATGGGGTTGTGCCGGTGAAGACGTGGTCATCGGGGTTGTCGCCCGGATGCAGCCTCACCGCCTCTTCGATCTCCTCATCGAGGGATTCAACATGGCAGCTAGGGAGTTTCCCCAGATTCGTCTGGTCATTCTCGGCCGTGGCACTCACCAGGAGGAGGTCGCCTTCAAACCGGCTCGACGCTCGGAGTTTTCACAGAGGATCATCTTCCCCGGCTACATCGATCCACGGGAGTACCCTCGCCATCTCGCCTCCTTCGACCTGCTCATCTATCTCGTCCCCGGTTCCGATGGCACCTGTCGGGCAGCGCGCGAGGCACTCGCCTCGGGGGTGCCGGTGATCTCCACCGCCCGGGGACTCCTCGGAGAGTTGATGCCCGAAGGGCCGGGGGGAGCTCGGATCGCCACCGAGGAAGCGAGATCGCTCGCCGATCGGCTGGTCGAACTCGCCTCCTCGACAGAATCTCGACAAGCCCACTCGAGAGCAGCTCGAGAATTTGCACGGCTCAAGTTCGACCCCCAGAGGGCCGCCAGGGAGGTTCTGGAGGGATACCGCGCCTTCAGCCACCTCTAGGCCGGTATCCAGGGTCCATTTCTTTCCCGCAGATTCGGCAATTTTTCCTCAAGTCTCCCCACCCGGGGGCCGATCCACCCTTCAGGCACAGAAGGACTGTGCCAGGGCAAACCGTGAGATGCGGTTTCGAAACAAGGGCATGTTTGAAAGGTCGGTCATGGTTACCACGAGTTTCAACTTCTCGTTCGGGCGTTTCTTCTTCGGCTGCGCCATCCTCGCCGCCGCCGTCGTCTTTGGTCTGAGCGGGACTGTCGAGAGTGCTGCTGGTGGCAGTCTGTTCAGCACCAGCGCGCTGATACTCTTCCTCGGATGTGTCATCGCCCCTTGCGTCATCGCCTGCAACAGCAACTGCTGGAACGCTGGCTTCTCCGTTTTCGGTGGCAACTGCAACAACAACTCTGCAGCTGGCTACTTCTGGAGCTGTTTCTCCAACTACGCGATCTACGGCGGAATCATCGCCAGCGTCGCCACTGTCTGCACCACACTGGGCAGCATCGCAACCCCCAGCTGGGGCACCGTTGTCGCTTCCGGTCTCTTGCCCGTCTTCTACGGCTGGACCCTTTCGGTCATCGCCAACTCGATCTGCCGCTGTTGCTGGGGCGCCCACTACGCTTCCAACAGCAACGCTGTCACCGGCTCCACCGCCGTCAACTCCAGCACGGCTGACGATTGCTCGACCGCTGACAACAACACGAGCAACACAAACGTCACCTATTCCAGCTAGGTAAATCCAAACACAAGTATCAATATTTGAGAGACTTCGGGGCGGCGCGCTAGCTAAGGCACGCCGCCCCGGCTTGTTTGTTAGCCATCCCCCCCAATTCGGCAATATCTGGCCAGTTGCACCCCCCGTCGGTTGTTCAGGCACCCCAGGACTATATACTCGTCCCTAAGTATTCAAATGGTTCTTTCATCAGGAGGTCCCTCTTCCCCCACTAAGGCGATCGGTCTGTCGGAATGCACACCCAGTGTGCCTTTCGAATAGCCCTCGCCGGAAGGCCCCGGCCCTACCGCCGGAGGGGAAGATTAAGTTCAGGGGAGGTCCCGTGACATTTCCTTTCACACTGGCAAGAGTCTCTGGCGTTCTGGCCATCCTGCTACTCCTCGCCCTCGCTCCAGAGAGCAAGGTTCGGGCAGATGAGGTCCTGGTCGACAGTGCCCAGGTTCAGATTTTCGGGGCAGAACATGGCGACCACCTCGGTCGATCTTCATCCGGAGCAGGTGATGTCAACGGCGACGGAAGCCCCGATCTGGTGATCGGAGCTCCGGGAGCAGAGACCGATCTCGATCTCGATGATGATGACGACGAGAACGACGACGATGACCTCGACGGGAAGGCCTACCTGATCCTCGGATCAGGCGAACTGCCCGCAGAGATCGACCTCGCCGACAGCAATGAAGGCGTCGTCATATCCATCCTCGGGCCCGGGGAACATGCCAGCCTGGGGTGGAGCGTCTCCGGAGCTGGGGATATCAACTCCGACGGCTTCGATGATTTTGTCATCGGCGCTCCAGACGCCGATCACGGTTCCCGTGATGAATGTGGCGCTGCCTTTCTCATCTACGGTTCTCCATCGCTGCCGATGGTGATCAGCACTGCATCCCTCGGTTCACTGGGAGTCACACTCCATGGCCCGACCAAGGACGCTCATGCCGGGTATTCCGTCTCGGGCGCCGGTGATTTCAACAATGATGGCTTCGATGACGTTCTCATCGGAGCACCGGGCGCCGACATCGGCGGACACGAAGAATCGGGAATCGCCTACCTCCTTCTCGGAGGAAATTCCCTGCCAGAATCCATCGACCTCAGACATGCTTCCCCCCACATTCTCGAGTTCAGAGGCAGCGGCGAGGAACGGCATGCGGGCCGGGCGGTATCGGACATCGGCGACTTCAACGGGGATGGTGTCGCCGATATCGGGATCACCGAACCGGGAGACGATCACGACGAAAGCGGTAGAGCTCACGTGATTTTTGGTAGCGCCACGCTTCCGGCCGAGGTGTCTCTGGGCGACATCGCCTCCTCGGGTCTCCAGTCGATGACGATCGATGGTGGCGGCCAGAATAATAATCTCGGCCGCTCCATCAGCAGCGCCGGAGACCCCAACGACGACGGCTTCTCCGATGTGCTGATCGGCTCGGGAGAGGGGGACGATGACGACGATGATGACGATCACGAGGGCAGCGCCTTCCTGATCCTCGGTTCAGCGTCCCCCCCCACCAGCCTGTCGGTGGAAGAACTCGATGGTGCTGGAACCGAATTCTACAACCTGAGTAACCACGAAGCCCTCGGCCACACCGTCCACAATACCCTTGATGTCACAGGCGACGGGCAGGACGACTTCCTCCTCGGATCGCCGAGGTACAAGGCCGAAGGCACCCGCTGGGGAGCGGCCTTCCGCGTCCCTGGGGGTACCGATCCCCTCCCCGTGGCGATCGACGTCAACGATCTCGCTTCCTACGGCGGACTCCGTTACCGGGGGGTCCAGAACAACGGCAAGAACGGCTCCTCCGTCGCCGGCCCCGGGGACGTCAACGGCGACCAGGGTTTCGATCTGATGATCGGTTCCCATCGGTTCAGTCCCTACGGACGCTCCCACGCAGGCGCCGCACGCCTCTTCTTCGGACAGCCGCTCTTTTCGCCGACCGCCTTCAGTTGCACAGCGATCGGAACTGCCATCAGCATCAACTGGGAAAATGGAGCCCGCTACGACTACCTCGAACTGTATCGCGATGGGGTCCTGTTGGAGACACTCTCCCCCGAGACGACCAGGTACGTCGAAACGGACCTTGCTTTCGGCACCCATCACTACGAGATTCTGGGCTTCAGACGCGGCCTTCACTCGGCGACAGTCTCGTGTGACATCGAAGTCCTGGTTCCGATCAGCGACTTCCAGTGCAGCGCCAGTGCAGACCAGGTCGCCCTCAGCTGGACCAACGGCACCCTCTACCAGACTATCGACGTCTACCGCGACGGCGAACTGATCGCCTCGATTCCAGGGACCTCCGAGAGTCACGTCGACAACGGTGTTGCCGTCGGTCTGCGCACATATTCTCTGATCGCCCGCAGCACCAACACCGAGACGCTGGCCATCGACTGTTCCATCACCGTCCTGGCGCCTCCCTTCGACGCAGCATGCTCGTCGGTCGCAGGCGCTGTCAGCCTCACCTGGTCGAACGGCTCCCTCTACGAAGAGATCGTCCTGACCCGAAATGGCGCGTTCCTGGCGTCTCTCGCCGGTGATGCCACCAGTTACAACGACAGCGTCACCCCCGGAACATACACCTACGAGATTCAGGGTATCGCCGATGACGGTCGCAGCGAGAGTGCCGTTGCTTCCTGCACCATCGTTGATCCCAATGCAGTGATCAACCTCCACTGCAGTGCTGTTGCAGGGGATGCCACCATCACCTGGACCAACAAGGATTCCTACACCTCGATCGAGGTCGAGGTCGTCGGTGTCACCGGAGAGGTGGTGCCTGGAGACGCGACTTCCGCCACCATCGGTGGCCTCCAACCGGGAAGCTACGAGATCTGCGTCACCGGAGTGGTCGGCAACGGGATCAGCGCACCCAGTTGTTGCAATCTCGTCATCCCGATCCCGATCACTGACCTCTCCTGTTCCGCCACTGGCCACGCCGTGACACTCAACTGGAGCAACTCCGAGGACTACGACCAGATCGATATCTTCCGCGATGGAATTCCCATCGCCGATATTCCGGGGACGATGACGAGCTACACCGACAGCGACGTCGCTTCCGGACCCCACACCTATTCGGTGGTGGCTACGATTCGCAAGGGAACGACCGCCCCGGTCAGTTGCGACATCGACGTGCTCGACCCCCCCACAGATCTCGTCTGCTTCACCACGGCCGGCGTCGCGGAACTGACCTGGACCAATCCGAGTTCCTACGATGTCATCGAACTTCTGCGCGATGGAGTTCTCATCGCAACCCTGGCCGGTGATACCACCTCCTTCAGCGAGAGCGGCCTCCAGCCAGGTAGCTACGTTT
>DQQH01000082.1 GCA_015664425.1 Planctomycetota bacterium | reverse complement strand
GCACGAGACAGGTCATCCTTGCCATCGAGAGGGATCGTGTCCACCACAACCAGCTCCTCAGCTGGAGATTGCTCGATCCTCTCCGCTGCCGGGCCACACATTACCGGATGTGTACAGGCGATTCGAACGGAGAGAGCACCCTTCTGGCGGATGAGAGTCGCCGCAGCAGTGATCGACCCCCCCGTTGCGATGACGTCATCTGCCAGCAGGGCATTCATTCCGCTGACTTCGCCGATGATGAATCCAATTTTTGTCTCTTCTCCGCTGATTCTTCGCTTGTCAACGGTTGCAAGCCTGGCTCCGAGGCCCTTGGAGTAGGCACGGGCCATTTTGATCGCCCCGACGTCCGGACTGACCACGACCAGGTCAGGAATTTTAGCCTGGGCGAAGTAATCGATGATGATGGGACCGGCATATATATGATCGACAGGGATATCGAAGAAGCCCTGAATCTGCTCGCAGTGAAGATCCATCGTCACAACTCGATCGGTACCAGCGGCCACGATGAGATTCGCGACCAGTTTAGCGGTGATCGGAACGGGAGCTGAATTGTCACGACGGTCCTGGCGAGCGTAACCGAAGTAAGGAATGACAGCGGTAATTCGGGCTGCGCTCGAGCGTTTGACGCAATCGACCAGCACCAGCAACTCCATCAGATTCTCGTTCACCGGCGGGCAAGTCGACTGGACGATGAAAACGTCCTTCCCTCGCACATCCTCATTGAGGCGCGCTGAGATCTCGCCGTCGGGGAACCGGGTGGCGGAAGCCTGCCCGCACTTGAGCCCGAGTTCATTGCAGATATCCTTGGCGAGGCCAGGGTTCGAGTTACCGTGAAGGACAATCAGGCTGTCGGAGAGCGGATTTGGCATCTGTGGCCTCTCTCTGGCTACCCTTGAGGTTCGGGCAGTACCGGACTTGTTTCCTGTTGATTGTCAGTTATTACCGGCTCGTCGAGGGGGCGCGCTGGAACGCCGACAACGGTCTGTCCTTCGGCGATGACCTGGTTCTTCAACACCACAGCCCCGGCGCCGGTAATCGCCCCCGGACCAACCTCTACGGGTGCAACGAGAATGGTCCCGCTGCCGATAAAGGCACCATCGCCGATGGAGGTCTTGGACTTGCGCTTGCCATCGTAGTTCGCAAGCACCGTTCCGGCACCGATGTTGACCTTTTTCCCGATGTCCCCGTCGCCGATGTAGGAGAGGTGCTTGGCCCTGCTTCCGTCACCGATGGTCGAGTTCTTGACCTCCGTGAAATTGCCTATCTTGACGTCGTTACCGAGATGAGTTCCTTCGCGCAGATGGGCAAAGGGCCCGAGCTCACAGGAGGAACCGGCGACGACGCCCCTCCTGAGAACGGTGAAGGGATGGACGAGGCTGTCGGGACCGATCTTGACGTCGACTTCGATCCATGTATTGGAGGGGTCGACAACGGTCACGCCCGCGATTTGGTGTCGCCGGATTTCTCTGTCACAGGCGAAGCGGGTTGCCTGGGAGAGTTGGACCCTGTCGTTGACCTGTTGCAGCTCATCCTCACGGCCCGCTGGCAGACTCCAGCAGCGAACCGCGTGTCCCCGCTTCTTCATCTCCCCGATCACGGGAGGAAAATAGACCTCTCCGGGTCCCGCTCCACCGACGTCGATGCGGGCCAGTTCCTGCTCGCACCATTCCTGGACCACGGTGGCGAGGATCTCGGAGTCAGCGAGGTAAACGCCTCCGTTGACCTGGCAGATCGATTTCTGGGCAGTTGTCGCGTCTTTGTCTTCGATGACACCCTGGAGAGATCCTTCCTCCCCGAAGATGAGACGGCCAAATCCGGCAGGGTCCGTTACGACAAGGGAGAGTACTGTCAAGGCAGAGTTCAGCGCTTCTTCGGAACCGACCATCTCGGCGATGGTCGCAGCCGTGATCAACGGCAGGTCACCGTTGACGATGAGAGTGCGTGAACAAAGCGGAGGTTGTTGCCGGAAGGCCTCGGCAACGGCATCCCCGGTGCCGCGAGGTGGAGACTGGCGGG
>DQQH01000229.1 GCA_015664425.1 Planctomycetota bacterium | reverse complement strand
GGAAGAAAACCGGCCTTGTCACAACGACGCGCATCAGCCATGCGACTCCGGCGACCTTTGCCACCAACGTCGCCAGCCGCGCCCAGGAAGAGGAGATTGCCGTGCAGTACCTCGACCGTGGCGTCGATGTGCTCCTCGGCGGCGGCAGCCGCACCTTTTCCGTGGAAGGCCGCAGCGATGATGTCGACCTCGTCGGTCGCTACCGCACCGCCGGCTACTCCGTCGTCGGCAGCCGCGAGGACCTTCTCGCCGAGAAGAGCGATGGATCGCTACTCGGCACCTTCTGGAGCTCGCATTTCCCCTACGCGATCGACCGTGAGGCTTCCACCGAGCTGAAGAAACAACTGCCCACCCTCGCCGAGATGATGGATGTCGCTCTCGACCGTCTGGTTTCACACCCCGAGGGATTCATCCTCCAGGTCGAGGGGGGAAGGGTCGACCACGCCGGCCATGGCAACGACACCGGTGCCATCGTCCATGAGATGCTCGCCTTCGATGAATGTATCGCCGTTGCCCGCGCTTTCACCGCCGAGCACCCCGACACCCTGGTGATCCTGACCACAGACCACGGCACCGGTGGTTGCCAGCTCAACGGTGTCGGCAGCTACTACGTCGACACCAACAAGAGTTTCGAGATGATCGACAAGATCGGTGCCTCCTACGAGGGTCTCCAGACCCTCTTTGGCAAGGGAGAGGATCCCGATGGGTTCGTCTCTCGCGTGGGCGATGCCCTCCAGGTCGAAATCACCGAGGAACGGCTGGCAGAATTGCGCGCCTCCGCCGCTTCAGGAGTCGCCTATGGGGTTGCCAACCTGCTCAAGGAGTGGCACGGCTCCTTCGAGCGCACGGGCGTCAACTGGACCAGCGGAAATCACACCGGCGAACTGGTCGAGATCTGTTCGTGGGGCCCGGGGAGCGAGAGGATCGGTCGTTACAACCGCAACTTCGAGCTCAACGGAGTGATGCGCAGTGCCCTCGGCTTTGCCTGAAGCGTCCCACCAGACACCTCTTGCCGATGATCCCTTCTGTCGCCATCATCGTTCTCCGGTCTCGACAGGGGATCGAAACACAGTTCTCACTGGCCCGCAGCGAGGAGAATCCGATGCACCGAATCCTGATCATCCTGCTCGTGGCAGGTCTCGTCCTGCCTTTCGTCAGCGGTTGCAGTGGCGTCGCCACCACCGCCGGGCACCGCTATGCCCAGATGGACGTCAAGGCGCAGTGGGTTGATGGCGTTCCCGAGTTTGTCGGCGACCGTCCCGGTGGCGCCGATCGCACCGTCACCGTTCGGGTGCGCAACCCATCGGGAATCGATCTCGACACCCGCCGCCTCCGTGCCCTGCTCGCAGCCAGCATGGAGGAGGACGGCTGGACGGTGACCAATGATCCCGCCGAGGCACGCTACGACATCAGCGCCGTGATCAAGTTCTGGGGACGCAACGAGCATCTCCCCGACGACTCCGAGTCTCTGGGCAAGCTGCTGGGGGCCACCGTCGGCGGTGCCATCGCCTACAATCAGGTCAAGGACAAGAGTCGCATCCGCAAGCGGAACACCACGATTCTGGGAGCCTACCTCGGTTCCGTCATCGGCGATTTGATGGACCGCAGAACTCGCAGCGAGGCGTGGACGATGATCATCGAGACGCGCATCGATGAGACGGTCGATGGCACGGTGACGACGACTCTCGACGACAAGTCGCGGCGGGGGTCGGTCGCCGGTGCCGGCACTGCGGCAGGCCAGGGAGGGTTCGTTGTCGGTGCCGATGGCAACCGCACACGCCGCACCCAGAAATACGACGCCG
>DQQH01000266.1 GCA_015664425.1 Planctomycetota bacterium | reverse complement strand
TGAAGACCAAGGACCCTTCCTCTCCGGAGGAAGAAGCACTACTCCCTTCACCGAAGGTTGTCCAGAACCCATCGATCTCCCGCACTTCGGACTGGAAGTCCCGTCACCTTCACTCCATCATCCCGCAGGTGGGGCATTTCGAATTTCCAGCAACTCTTGCGATGTGAGATCAGCACCCGATGACCTCCAAACAGATACTGCTGGTTCCTCTGCTGGTCGCCCTCGCCGTCGGCATCCTCCTCCTCTTCCTCGATAGCGAACCGCTGGTGGTCGAGGTTTATCCGCTGTCAGCAGAGGATTCCTCCTCGAGGGTGAAACCACCCCTCGAGGAGACCCGGCCACAGGCAGGCAGCCGCGGCAATGATGCTCCGGCAGAGCCCACGAGCGAACCAGAAGCGACAGAAGAGATCGGCCGCCTGGTCGACGTCACCGGAGTGGTTTTCGACCGTGACGGAGCGGTTGAAGGAGCGACCGTCTTCGCCGTCGCCGGCCGTGGAGATCAGAAGGCCGGAACGAAACAGGTCAAGACCGGTGCCGACGGTCGATACCGCATCCAGCTTCGTCCCGGGAGCGGCAGCTGGTCGGTCGTCGGTCAGGCGCCGGGCTACATTCGCACCATCAGCGACCAGTTCAGCGCCGGGAAGGGTCCGATCATCCTCGACATCGAACTCGAGGAAGGTTTTACCATCAGCGGCCACATCAGCAACTCTCGCAGACAACCGATTGCGGGGATGGAGATCTTCGCCTCTCTCGTCACGCGCAACCTGGCCGATGCTCAACCGTGGAGAGTCCGTGCCGTCCTCAGCAGTTCCGAGAATTCCTTGCGCTTCGGCCGCGGCATCGGAGGTCTTGCCAGCACCGATGAACGGGGATGGTTCGAGATCGGTGGACTTCAGCCTACAGACTATCACCTCTCCAGCATCAGCGTTGACTACGCGCTCGAGCATCCGATTCTGGTCAACGGTGGAGATGCCAATCTCGAACTTGTAGCGAGTGAACGCAATTGGGTGGTGATCCATGGCTATGACGCTCGCGATGGCAAGGCGGTCCCTGGGCTGACCGCGACGATTCGCTTCCAGATCTTGTTCGCCGACGGCACCTTTAAAGACCGCGGCCAGTCGGTCGGCACCGGAGACGGCACCATCGAAATGTTCCTCTACCGGTCGATCTTCTCTCCCACCGCCCGCCAGGGGAAAGTCGTCGAGGTGACCCCTTATGGCGAGGCGGAGGCACCCGGCTACTCGAAAACTTCCTTCGAGGGATCGCCCATCCGCCCCTCCGCCGGTGGCAGCGAAATCGAGGTGGTTCTCGCCCCGGCCCCCGTGGAAGAGTGAGCGAAGCTGTCAGCGCAGGACTCCAGGGAAGAGGGTCAGAGATCAGACCGGGAAAGAAATTAGCCTGCTGCTGGTGATCTCGATCGTTGCCCTCACCAGGTCAGCCCCGTCAGCCACGGAAACCTGGTCGTCGTCCAGCCGTGGGAATCGCTCCGGCCCTTCCTCGAGCGCGGTGACGCGCTGGATCGAGGAGCAACGCCAGTGGCGAGGATCTGTGGTCGATCGAGAGGGCGCGAGCTGATCGCCCGCCACTGAAAAACCG
>DQQH01000288.1 GCA_015664425.1 Planctomycetota bacterium | reverse complement strand
GAGCCAGAAAAATTCATGCCGTGAAAGATCCGATTTCAGCCTAGAGGTCTGAGAGGAAGAGGAGCAACGCCTCCACGTCGGAGGCAGAAAGGTTCTCATACCCCTGTCGGGCACTGAGGGCCTCATCGTCATGACGGAGAATCGCATCTTCGATCGTCGTGGCGCTGCCATCGTGGAGGTAGGGCGCGCTCAAACGCAGTCCCCACAGCTGCCCTGTGCGGTATTCCCCCACTCCGGCGTCGCCCTGGACCATGCCACGGAAACCCGCAGGATGGATGTCGTGGAGCAACAGGTCGGAGTAAAGGAAGAGCGGCCCATCCGCGCCCTCGAGAGAGGGGATGTGGCAGGCGGCACAACCGATGCTGGTGAAGAGAGCCTCGCCGACGGCAACCGCCGGATCGGTGTTCCCCACTCGCGGAGGCGGGCAGAGATGAGAGCAGTAGAAGAGCATGTCATCGAACTGGGCGGCAGTGATTTCGGGATCGGCAACTCCGTCGTCGTCGGTGAGGAGAACGAAACCACGGCCATTGTCGGGAGCGGTGAGCCCCGTTTCGCCGCCGAGAGCATCGTGAATGAAATCGCCGATTTGCGGGAGTACGTTCTTCCAGCCGAAGCGCCCGACCTCCTGGCCACCGCTGGCGATGTCGATCATGTGAGCGCGACCACGGATTCCATCGTTGTTGCTGTCGAAAGGATCCTCGTTGGCGAGGATCTCCGACTCAGGAATCAGGTCGATCATGCCGAGGCCGAAGACAATCGGAGTCTGGCGCTGCTCGAAGACATCGGCGTCGGGGTGCACCTCATCGCGAAGGGGAAAATCGGGGCGGCGGATCTTGCTCGCCACCTGGCCACCGGGGAGGTTGGTAAAGGGGCCCGCACCGCCCTCATCGCGTCCATAACGGAAAACGTTGAGGTCGAGCCCGCCGGATCCGCCGATCACCGGATCACTGTGACAGCCGCGGCAGGAGTCAGCGTTGAGCTCAGGGGTACCCATCCCTTCGGAGAGAGTCCAGTCGCGGTCGAAGAGGAGTCTGCCATTCTTCCACTTCTCCAGTTCGGCGGGAGTCAGCTCCCTCTCGGGGCCGCCGAGGGCACCCACCGGCGGAACCGGAGTGTTTTCGTCGACCACTTCGGCGCCGAGCCAAGGCAAGACGCAGAAGAGCAGGAGCAGCGCGGCAACCGGGAATCGGTTCAGTCGGAATGTTGCTCGGTCTTGCATCAGATCGCCTCCAGGAATCGAAGGATTGCTTGTTTCTCGGACGTGGTCAGGTCGTTGAAGTCATTTCGAATGTCCTCCGCTTCACCTCGATGGAGCAGTATCGCCTCCTCCAGGGATCCTGCGCTGCCATCGTGCAGCCACGGCCCGTGCAACGAGACACCCCAGAGAGGCTGGGTGCGGAACTCGTTTTCAGTGGTCTGGCTGCCTGTTGCGGAGAACTGGGGAACTCCCATGTGGATTCCATCCGCCAGATCCGGGCCCAGGTCGTGGAGAAGCAGATCGGTGTAAGCGTGGAGGTCGCCGACAGAAGAAGGAAGCGTCGGCACATGGCACTTGGTGCAGTTGATCTGGTGAAAGAGTAAATCACCCAGATCTTCCTCGGCGCCGAACTCCTTCTTGCGAGGAGGTGCGACGAGGCGATTGAAGGTGAGAAGGTCGAACATGTCATCGGGACTGACTTCCGGATCGGGAACGCCATCGGTGTCCTCGGTAGGCTCATCAAAACCTGCACTCACCTGCAGAAGGGAAGCACTGACAATACCTGCGCTCCCGAAGACAGGATCGGAGGTGATTCCCATCTGATTGCGCATCGCGCCCCTGATGAACGCCTCGACAAAATTGGCCTGCAACTTGAAACCGAAGCGCCCCATGTTGCCAGCGCCATCGGTGTTGAATCGTCCGCTGATTCCGTCGAGATCCTGGTCATCAGGATCGGAACGAGAGAAGATTTCCTCGTTGGAGACGAATTCGAAGAGCCCCACCCCGAAGAATGGCGGGCCGTTGCGATGGGCGGCGGTGACCGGCAGTCCCACCACCTGTGGATCGGGGATCGAAGGGCGATTGCCATCGATCTGAGCGTAACTGGGCAGGGCCATGCTCGGCAGGCCGGGAATCGGTGTCTGTGAGCCAGGGAACCCGATTCCGACCAGGAAGAAATTACGGTAAACCGGCGAAGAGCCCCCTGCCACCGGAGTGCTGTGGCAGGCGGAGCAGGAGGTGGTGTTGTAGAAGGGCCCGAGGCCCTCCTCGGGCGTGAAACTGCGCGTCATCACCACTCGCCCGCGGACGAAGCTGTCGAGTTCCTCCTGAGTCAAGCCACCGATGGCATCGCCGAGGTTGCAGAGTGCGTAGGAATCACAGTTGAGAGCGTCAGCGCTGGGGTCTTCTCCACAGTCGGGAAATGGCGCCTCGGGCTGGGAGCCACCCAGGTAAAGAGCGTTGATGGCGGAGATGGGGTCGGCGAGGTCGAGGGTTCCGTTGTCGTCGAGATCCATCGAATCGCGACAGTAAACCGTTCCGCCGAGGAAGAGATGTTCCAGCATCGTTACTGCATCGGCGACATTGAAACTGCCGTCGAAGTTCGAATCTCCCCGGACAAACTCCTGGGCCCCGGAAGGCACTGTCAGCAGAAGCGACAACCAGAGAGTAAGGAGGAATGGAAGTACTTTGATCAAGGGGGTCCCCCTGACTTTCTTGGGCGAAGAATGAAGCAAGATTCAAGAAAATTTAACAGACGCGGGGGCCCACCCCCACGCCAAGATTCTGCCGGGGGTCCACCCCCTTGTCCAGAACCCGCAGACTAACGCCCATTGTACCTCAAAAGGACACACCTGACAGGAGGGGGACACAATTTGTCGGTCGCCCTGGTGTTGCAGGAAAGAACTTCCTGGGTGCCCATAAACGGTCGGTCCCCGGGTCGAAGAGCAATTCATAACCTATTTAGAAACACGCTTTTATGAAACCCTCTTGGTTGGCCTGAAGGTTGCCAATCTCCTCTTCATACCCGCAGGAGGATCTCTGAACTCGATCGAACCCCTGACACTTTTCATCGTGAGCCTCATCACCGCCTTCCTGTTGCCGATGGGTGTCTTCAACCATCGTATCGAGCGACTCCTGGGCCGAATTCCCTCGGGGCGGCGGGGAGAATTCTTAATCGATGGCAACCCGTCAACGAAGCATCCGCGGAGGGTCCAGTTCTTCCTCGTCGTCTTCGTCGCCGTCGTGGCCATCGTTCTGCACCTGTTCACCCCCCTTCAAGGAGGAACCTCGCCGGTCATCGGCCTGCTCCTCGGGCTCTTCCTCTGGCGCTGGCTCCGTGTCGAAGGGCAACGCCTGCGCCTGCGCCGTCTCACCTCTCTCCTCCAGCGCCAGGGAGTGAAAGCGGCTCGAAGGGGTGAGATCCCACAGGGGGTCCTACTGAAGAACGCCGCTGGGAGTACGACACTCGATATCCTCACCCTGGACGCCATCGAGATCCTCGAGAGCCTCAGTCACAACGCTCATCCACCACTCAACTCCCCGAATCCGCAGATCGAGGGAGCGCGAATCCGGCTGCTGGTCCTTCCACCCAGGAGCCAGCGCATCGACCCGAGACGCCGGGCCAGAACCTGTGCAGAGGAGATGCTGTCGCGAACTGGATTGGCGAGCGAGACTCACTGGCAGCGACTCCAGCAAACGATCGAGACGATCACCCGCTGGCAGGACTCGAGGGGACCGAAAGTGGAGATTCGATTCCTCGAGGAGGCCCCCGGAATCGAGATGGTACGCACCGACAACCTCTCCTGGTTCCGGCCCTGGTCCGGTGACGACCAGGACTGGCTGGAGACCTGCGATGGCCCCTGGAGCGAGGCGATTGGCGACCGTTTCGAATGTGCCTGGCAGGATGCGAGCGATGAGCTTTCATTCAGACTCTCTCCATCGATGGGTCCTGGCTCCGGTGTCACCAGCGGGGCTGTCGGCTCCCTCGCAATCACCCGCGGATCGGCAATCCTCCGCTAGCCTCCGAAGAGGACGCTTGTCGCAAGCGCTGGCGCCGCGACCATCCCGAAGAGCACTCCCTGGCGATTCCTGCGCTCTGGATGGCACGACTGACCTCCCCTGGCGATATCTCGCCCCTTCTCGCCGCCGACGGTGGCACCCTGTACCTTGACGACGGGAGGAGTCTCCGATGACGAACGCTGACAGGATCGAGCTGTTCCTCGGAGACATCACCACCCTCGCCGTCGATGCCATCGTCAATGCCGCAAGCGAGGCGCTGCTCGGAGGTGGAGGGGTCGATGGTGCAATTCACGCCGCTGCCGGTCCGGGTCTCCTGGAGGAATGCCGGGCTCTCGGCGGTTGCCCGACCGGCGAGTCGCGCATCACCTCGGGACACGACCTCCGCGCCAAGGCGGTGATTCACACCGTCGGCCCCATCTGGCGCGGCGGTGACGGTGGTGAGGCACAGCTTCTCAGATCGTGCTACCGCAGATCGATGGCCATCGCTGGCGAACGCCGCCTGGACAGCCTCGCCTTTTGCGCCATCAGCACCGGCGTCTTTGGCTACCCGCGAGAAGAAGCGGCCCTGATCGCCATCGATGAGGTCTCCACCTGCCTCGAAAATTCGCGGCACCCTCACAAGGTCATCTTCAGCTGTTTCGACGCCGACCGTCTCGCCCTCTATCAGAGACTGCTCGAGGAGCGGGAGTCCTCTTGAGCTCCATCGAAACCCCAAGACGGGTGATCCTCCTGGGCGCGAGCAATGTCTGGTTCTCCCAGGCCTGGTGGCTGCCGGCGCTCCGACAGGACAGAAATGGGCCCTGTGAGGTCCTCGGGGCCTATGGCCACGGGCGCTCCTACGGGCTCAGGTCGCGAGTCGGGTTCCGTCAGCTGGAATCGATCCTCCGCTGCGGGCTGTGGCGCGCCCTCGACGAGGGGCCGACGCTGCCGACGACGGCGGTGATTGCCGATGTCGGCAACGACATCGCCTACGGGGTGGCGGTCGATCGCCTCCTTGGCTGGGTCGAGGAGTGTGTCGGCCGACTCCTCGCCTGCGGAGCGGGAGTGACCGTCAGCGGGCTGCCGACAGAGTCAGTTTCACGCCTCTCCCCCGCCTCCTTCTCCTTCCTTCGGCGGCTCCTCTTCCCGACCCATTCCATCGATCGTGAGGAAGCCATCTCGCGGATGGGTGCGGCCGAGAAGGGGCTCGAAAGAATGGCTGATCGCCATCACCTGCGTTTCATTCCCACCGAGTTGAACTGGTACCGCCTCGACCCGATCCACATCCGACCCAGCAAGCGCCGCCAGGCGTGGCAGAGGCTTCTCTACAGAGAGGAACTGAGCGAGCCAGACCTTCTCGAGCGCTTCGCCTACCTGGGCTTGCGCCCGCAACGGTGGTGGTCCTGGGGCCAGGAGTGCACAGCAAGACAACCGATCATCGACCTGAAATCGGGGTTCCGGTTGTCGCTGTGGTGATCGGGATCGCTTGACCCTGGGAAGAAACCAACGGACCCTGGGGAGGCTCACCGAGGAGACCGGGAGGGTCTCCTGAGCAGTAGAGTCGACGCTGCCACCAGGAGGCCAGAGGATGCCGGATCGGATCGTCAACGACTTCTCCCTGAGGATTTCCACTCCCAACGGCACCGGCAGCCAGTCTTCCAACCTCATTCTTCTTCATGCCCTGACGCACATGGGACTCGCGGCCAACGCCAAGAACCTGTTTCCCTCGAATATCGCCGGCCTTCCCACCTGGTACCAGATCAGGATCAGCCCCGAGGGGTGGCAATCGAGGAGTGAGGAATGGCAGGTCCTGGTTCCCCTCAATCCGGCGACCATCGGCGAGGATCTCGCCAAATCGGCGCCCGGCACCGTGGTCATCGACAACAGCAGCTGGAAGACCGCTGATTCCCAGTTCGAAGGGTTCATCCGCTACCCGGTCCCCTTCGATGTCCTCGCCAGAGAAATCTCCAATGCCAAGTTGCGCCCCAAGCTCAAGAACCTGATCTACGTCGGGGTGATCGCCGAGCTCTTCGGAATCCCTGAAGAATCTCTGGAAGCCGCCATCGGTTCCATCTTCCACTCGAAAGAGAAGGTCATCGCCCTCAACCTCGATGCCGCCAGAATCGGCATGAAGTACGTCCGGGAGGAACTGGAGAAGGTCGATCCCTACAACCTCGAAAAGGCGGACCAGATCGGTGACAGGATCCTCGTCGACGGCAACGAAGCGGCAGCGCTCGGTTGTATCTACGGCGGCGTGACCGTCGTCTCCTGGTACCCGATCACTCCCGCCTCTTCCCTGGCAGAATTCCTGATCTCCCGGATCGACCCCCTGCGCGAGAAGGACGGCGACAAGAACCGGTACGTTGTCCTGCAAGCCGAGGATGAACTCGCAGCTGTCGGCATGGCACTCGGTGCGGGCTGGGCTGGCGCCCGGTCGATGACCTCGACCTCCGGGCCGGGGATTTCGTTGATGAGTGAGAACCTCGGCTTCGGCTATTACGCCGAGATTCCCTGCGTCGTCTTCGACGTCCAGCGGGTGGGACCTTCGACGGGGCTGCCGACCCGTACCCAGCAGAGCGACCTCCTGCAGGTCGCCTTCCTCTCCCAGGGGGACACACGCTTCCCCATGGTCATCCCTTCCGATCCGAAGGAAGCCTTCGAATTCTCCTGGCGAGCCTTCGACCTCGCCGACAGGTATCAGATCCCTCTGATGGTGATGAGCGATCTCGATCTCGCTATGAACCTCTGGGTCTGCGACCCGCTCGAAGAACCGGACGCCCCGATGGACTGGGGAAAGCTGGCGAGCGACGAGATCCTCGAGAAGTACGAGACCTGGGGGCGCTACCGCGACCTCGATGGCGATGGAATTCCCTACCGGACGCTGCCGGGAGTGACCACCGATCCGAGGACCGCTCACCTCACTCGAGGCTCGGGACACGATCAGGATGGTAATTACAGCGAGGATCCCGTCGTCTATTCCGCCAACCTCGACCGCCTCACTCGCAAGATCGACGGCATGGTGCGGGACCTTCCCGAACCGGTGATCGAGGAACACGACGCCGCTCTCGGCCTGATCGCCTTCGGAACCACCGACCCCTGTGTCCAGGAGGTCCAGGCAAACCTTCCTCAGCGCGTCTCATACCTCAGGATCCGCTCCTTCCCCTTCCACGATTCGGTCGGGCAGTTCATCGACCGCCACGCCAAGGTCCTTGTCGTCGAGCAGAACCAGCAGGGCCAGATGGCCCACTTGTTGCGGATGTCCTACCCGCAACTCGCCGGGCGGATCGCCTCGAAAACCTATTTCGGCGGCCTGCCCTTGACGGCGGAATTCGTCCGTTCGGCCCTCGACAGCGTGATGGTGGAGGTCTGATCGATGACTGAAGAGAAGAAGCCAGCGACCAACCGGATCGGCCTCAGCAAGGCAGACTACAAGGGAGTTCCTTCGACGATGTGCAAGGGGTGCGGCCACGACCGCATCTCCGAGGCGGTCATCCAGGCTGCCTACGATCTGGGACTGAATGCCGAGAATATCATCAAGGTGAGCGGCATCGGCTGCTCCTCGAAGACTCCCGCCTATTTTCTCGGGCGCGCCTTCGGTCTCAATTCGACCCATGGCCGGATGCCCAGTTTTGCCACCGGCGCCCATGTCGCCAACCACCACTTCACCGGGATCGGCGTCAGCGGCGATGGCGACACCGCATCGATCGGCATGGGGCAGTTCGTCCACCTCTTGAGACGCAATCCTCGCCTCGTCTACATCGTCGAGAACAACGGCGTCTACGGGCTGACCAAGGGGCAATTCTCGGCGACAGCGGACATCCAGAGCCCGAGCAAACGCGGCTCCTACCCCCGTGAGGCCGCCATCGACCTCTGCGGTCTCGCCCTCGAACTCGGTTGCAACTTCGTGACGCGCTCATTCAGCGGTGACAAGAAGCAACTGGTTCCTCTCCTCAAAACAGCGCTCTCCTTCGATGGCCTCGCCTTCATCGATGTCATCTCTCCTTGCGTCACCTTCAACAACCACGAGCAGTCGACGAAGTCCTACACCTGGCAGAAGGAACACGACGTTCATTTCCACGACCCGACCTTCGTCCCGACCTTCGAACACATCGACATCGATTACGAGGAGGGAGAAGCGCGGGAGGTCGAGCTGCACGATGGCTCCAAGGTCATCCTGCGAAAACTGGGGGAGGACTACGATCCAACCGACCGTGTCGAGGCGATGGACAGACTCGTCGAAACTCGAAACAAAGGTGAGATTCTCACCGGTCTCATCCACATCGACACCCACGCGCCTTCCCTGAGGGAATCAACAATGCTCTCCGATCGGCCCCTCGCAACGATGCAGCAGGAGGATCTCCGCCCTGCCGCCGGCGTCATCGATGGGATCAACGACCAGTTCAGGACCTGAGGGCGACGCATTGGGTAGGTTGAATCACAGGGTCAGGCGGAATCCATCGACGATCGCTCCGGGGATCTCCATCCCCCCCGTATGCCTGCCGCCGTAGGTCATCGTCCGCGGCAGGCGTTCGCGGCGCCGGGTCAGACCGAGGAGCCCCTCACCGAGCAGGCGCAGGACGCTGTCGTCGAAACGCATCACGCCGATCGGGGCCTTGCGTTCTCCATCGATGACGCGGAATGCTGCAAATCGCGTCAGCCCCGTGGTGCAGGCGGTGCGGCGGTCGGAGAGGTTGAGATAGTGGAGATTCTCCAGCCAAAGGCCGTCTCCCACCTGCTCGGCGATCTGGTCATCTTCGATCTCACCGGCGGCCATCTCGACAGAGGTCGGCATCTCCGAGGGCTCGGCGCCATTCGATTCGAGGGAGAATTCTCTCGCCGTCCGCGGTGAGGTCAGGAGCGCCCCTGCCGAACCGGAATCGAGAAGCTTGAGGCTTCCCGGGCGGTCGAAACCCTGGCTGCTGAAGAGCGGTGCCAGGCCACTCCCTGGCCGTTCCTCGATATCGACCATCGGCGACAACGTGCGATCGCCGTCGTGGAGCATCTCGAAGCTGCTGCCGCCGGTGCGCAGCGCTCGTGCGCTGAAAGCGCCACTCCAGCCGAGCAGGAGTATGATCTGGGAGAGCGCCTCGGGAGCGAGGTAAGCCCGGTACTCTCCTCGCGGAAGGTCCACCCGTGGTTGCGCCATCAGTTCCAGCTGGCGGTCCGCTTCTTCGATGCGGCGGCGCAATTCCGATCGCTGCCAGTTATCGCCCGCCCACAGGTTCTTGACCGCGAGATCCCCGCTGATGACATAGGACCAGTCGAGCTGGAAGGTCTCGTTCTCGAACCATCGCCTGACCCCGGTGGAGGAGGAATAGCCGGTGCCGACCGGCCCTGCCAACCAGTGCCCGACCATGTCGCGGCCTTTCGCCGCCTCATCGATGGCCGAGATCACCTCATCTGTCGGCGGCAGCGACGGTGCTCCGCGCTGCTCATCACGAAACGCAGGCGGCAGCGGTTCGAGGAGTCGGTCCTGCGCGAGATCGGCGAGAACCAGGCGCAGCCGGTCGTAGATCCGGCGCAGCCTCGGACGATCCTGCTCCATCGAACCCGTAAAGGTGATATTTCCTGTCACCTGCCGCCCCCCCTCGATCAGACGGAGGGAGCCGGATCTCTGTTCGACCGATCCACACTGGCGAAAGCGGCCGTTGTTGAAGCGGATGAAATCGCTCTCTTCGGTGTGGATGAGGAACCCGTGCTCCTCGCCCGCCCCGGCGATCTGCTGGAGATAGTCGGAGAGGTCATGAAACCACGACTGCACTCTAGTCTCCTCCCCCGAAGACCTCGACCTGGCGGAAGAGGCAGGCGGGAACCGCATGGCCCACCGAGATCATCTGGTTCGGCTCGCCCTTGCCGCAGTTGGGAGTCCCCAGAACCTTGAAGGTGCTCCGGTCACCGACTCCATCGAGGTTGCGCCAGAAGGTGGAGGAGATCCCGCGGTAGTTCGGGTTCTTCAGCAATCCAGTCAAGCGCCCATCTTCGATACCGATGGCGTACTCGCACCCGAACTGGAACTTGTTGCGCGAGTCGTCGATCGACCACGAGACGTTGTTGTCCATCAGGATCCCGCGCTCACAGCTGGAGACCAGGTCGTCGAGGGTGGAGTCCCCAGGTTCGAGGTTGAGGTTGGCCATCCGGTCGATGGGAGGTCGGTTCCACGAGCTGGCGCGAGTGCAGGAAACTCCCTCGATCCCGAGTCGGTGCTGGGAGAGGGTCCCACCCAACCCCCGTTTCAGGATTCCATTCTCGATCAGCATCACCTTCTCTGCGGGAGTTCCGTCATCATCAAAACTATAACTCGCGAATTCCCCTTCGACGGTCGGGTCGAAGGAGATGTTGAGAAGATCAGAGCCGTAACGAAGCGACCCGAAGTCCTCCGCCCGCACGAAACTGGTGCCGGCGTAATTCCGTTCATCTCCGAGGATTCTGTCGAGTTCGAGGGGATGGCCGATCGACTCGTGGACCTGGAGCACCATCTGGCCGGCGAGGAGGACCAGATCGGTTGTTTCTGTCGGGCATTGAGGGGCAGCCAGGAGGTCGAGAGCATCGTGCCCCAGTTTTCCCGAGGCCTCGACGAAGCCGAAGACATCGAGAATCTCGAGCCCCCCCTGCATGCATATCGCTCTCCCCCCGAGACTCCGTACCTGGGCATCGCCATCGGCAGCCGCTGTCGCCGAAAGTTCCGGCATGATGCGATCAAAGGTCTGTTCGATCAGGATGTCATCGGTGGTGACGAGGGTTTGCTCGGTGTGAACCCGGGTCAGACCCGCGCTGCGGTCGACGATGCGCGAATCGACCGCGAGGCGGTCGCAGGAGTCGCGCAGGAGGTCGATCTTCTCCGATATCGACATCGACTCCCACGGTCTCTCAACCAGAGTGGCGAAACTGCCGCTGCGCTTGGGTCGGGGAACTCGAGAGAAATCACAGACACCTCTGCGGGCGGAGCGTTCTGCCCACTTCTGGGCGGTTCGTGCCGCCTGGTAGATTCCCCCCACCGACAGATCGGCGGTAGCAGCCACCCCGATGCCACCGTCATCGACGACGGTGACCATCGCCCCGGTGCCCTCGGAGATGGAGGGACGAGAAACCACGCCGCGCTCGACAGCGAGCGATTCCCCTTCGCTGCGAACCACCCTCAGCGAGCACCACTCGACGGGGGGAGCGACCCTTTTCAGCATCTCTGGCCATTCGCTCAAGGCAGTTCCTTCCCGAGGGGTAGTCTAGAAACCACACCGATAACCCTCAAGGGGCAACTCACTGCACCCGCAGGACCCCCTCGGGCATCCAGGCGGTGTCTTCCTCTCCCCCGACCCTCTCGCCACCTGTGAGAACTGCGATCACCCGACCCGCCTCTTCGACGACCAGATCTGCCCGGCAACCGCTGGCAATCCTGCCGTGGCGCTTGAGACCCAGGTCCATCGCCGGCGCCAGACTTCCGAGGGCAGCAATTCGAGATGGAGAGAGAGAGAGCGCCGAAGCGGTCCTCGTGAGGGCATCGGGCAGGGCCATCACACTTCCCGCCAGAGTCCCATCGGAGAGTGTGGCTCGTTTACCGTCGGAGAGGATTTCCTTGCCGACAAAACTACCGCTCGTCTCCCCGAGACCCGCCAGCGGCATCGCGTCGGAGACCGCCATGAGGGAGTCCTCCTCCTTGAGGGCGAGGGCAAGTCGAACAAAATCATCATCGAGGTGCTGGCCGTCGAGGATCACCTCGCAGCGAACTCGATCATCGGTGAGAAGGACCGGCACTGGCCCGGGGGAGCGATGATGCATCGGCGGCATCGCATTGCACAGATGGGTGCAGCGCCACACACCGGCATCGATGGCAGCCCGGGTGCATCCTGCATCGGCGCTGGTGTGCCCGATCGACAGCATCACCCCGGCACTCCTGATCGATTTCAGTGCTGAGGTTGGAATTGCCTCCGGAGCGAAGGTCATCACTCGCAACTGCCCGCAGGCGGCATCGAGGATGCGATCCATCACTCCTCCATCCCAGGGGAGTATCCCTTCGGCCGGGAGAGCGCCCCTGCGGTCGTGAGAGATGAATGGCCCCTCGAGGTGAATCCCGAGGAGCACGCCGGAAGCGACACAGGCCCGTGCCGCCTCCGAGAGACGTTCGAGCATCTCGTCGATGGGGCCGGGATGGAGGGTGGCGAGAAGCGAGGTGACCCCGATCGATGAGTAACGATCGGCACACTCAACGATCTTGTCTGCCCCATCCCGGTAGAAGTCGATCCCCCAGCCACCGTGGTTGTGGAGATCGACCAGGCCCGGGCGTACGCGCCGTCCTTCCAGGTTCCACACCTCATCTCCGCTGGCAGTCCCCGCTGGCAGAAGGGCATCGATGGTGCTCCCCATCAGAACGAGATCAGCCTCGACGACCCGATCGTGGAGCACCACCTCGACCGCGCGCAGGACCCTCGTCGGCAACTTTCTTTCCGGGTCCATCGCTATCCCTCCCCGGCAGCCGCCAGGGCGACGGCTCCGATCACCCCTGCCTGGTTGCCGTGGGTTGCCCGCACGATCTCGAGCCTGGCGAGGGCCTTCGGCAGCACCTTCTCGCGCAACGTCTCCTCGAGAAGCTGGAGGTGTCGAGGCCGGGCGTCGATGACGCCCCCTCCGATCACCACGACGTCAGGATTGATCAGATGAATCGCGCTCATCAGGCCGGCGCCGAGAGCTCGGGCTCCATCGTCGAGGACTTCGTTGGCGAGCGGGTCATCGGAGAGGCCAGCAGCGATCAGGTCGGTGACGGTCAGTTCCTCCTCCTTCTTGCCAGCAACAGCCTCGTGCCGGTCAGAAGCGAGCCTTTCTCGCCAGTCGGAGACCATTCCCCAACCACCGGCGTACGCCTCCATGCAGCCGGTGAGCCCACAGTTGCATGGGCGGCCAGAGGCCTCGAAGAGGGTATGCCCGACCTCGAGGGCGCCGCCACTGGCGCCACGGACCAGTTCTCCTGAGATCACCGCGCCACCCCCGATCCCGGTGCCGACCGTCACCATCAGCATCACCCGGGCACCGCGTCCCGCACCGGAAATGTACTCTCCCCAGGCGGCGGCGTTTGCATCGTTGTCGATCACCGCCGGCAGGTTGAAACGGTCGGCGAAGAATCCCTTGAGATCGGTTCCGTGCCAGCCTCCCAGGTTGGCCACCGGGTAGAGGATCACTCCATCGGTCGGATCGACCACCCCGGGAGTTCCAAGGCCGATCCCTCTCACCTGCGCTCCCCGATTGCGGGCCTCATCTAGAGCGGCCCGGACCGCTGCTTCGAGTGCTTGCAGGATCGCGTCCTTGCCCAGGTGTGCCTCACTCGGGGTGCGCTCGGTCCAGCAGAGAGAACCATCGGCGCTGCCGAGGCCACTCTTGACCTCGGTGCCCCCGAGATCGAGGCCGATGAAGAGCGCTTCCGTCATTCCTCCCCCTGACCTACCCTTGAGTGTCGCAAGCAGACCCCTGGAGTGAACACGATGGGAGCCTCAGCATCATCATCGACCCCTGGATCATCCCTTGTCTCTGTGCCCTGGCCCTTCTGGCCAGCTACAATCCCTGGGGCCCGGGAACCCACGTCCAGCTGGCGAACAGGATCCTCGAAGAGGCCCCCTCGCGGCTCCCCAGCGCCCCTACCAGCAAGATCATCGAGTACCCACGCCACTTCATCTACGGCAACATCGCGGCGGATGTCATCAACTTCAAGAGTTATGGCGGCCTTCGCAACCATTGCCACAACTGGAACATGGAGGAGAGACTCGGCGCACACGCCACCTCCGATCAACAGCAGGCCTTCATCCAGGGCTACCTCTGCCATCTGGCGGCGGATACCGTCGCTCATGGTCATTTCGTTCCCTTTCATCTGCTCAATTCGGCTCCACCGCCCATCCTCGGCCACACCTACTGGGAAGCCCGGGCCGATTCCCCCGTCTCCGAGGAGAACTGGCTGGTTCTCGATGACCTGAGGAAGGACCGAACCCTCAGGAAGGAGGACCTGCTGATCCAGGCCGCCGTCCCCACCCAGGCGTTGTCGATGGGAACAAACCGCTGGATCTTCGATCACGTGCTCCTCGCCCGCTCGCGCAAGTCGTGGCGCGTCGTCATCAAGAGGATGCGCCGGCGGAAGCCCGCCGGGCAGATCGATGAATCGGAGCACCGTGCCTGCCTCGATCTCGCCCTCGAGAGGATGCGCTGGGTCTTCAGCGACAGGCACCACCTGGCCCTCAGGCAGTTCGACCCCACCGGCGACAAGGCGCTGAAGACAGCGCGCGGGCTCAAGCGACAGCTGGTTCTCGAGCACGGAAGCCGCGCCAGCGCCTCGAAGCGTTGCCAACGGCAGGCGGTTCGTCGCTTCTCGGCAAAGAAGAAGAGGTCGAGGTGAAGCGTCCCATCGTACTTCCAGACTGGCTGCGAGCGCTCAGGCGCAGGGGGATGCTCCCATCGCCAAGAACGCTTCGGGCGCTCCGACGTCTCTGCGAAGAATTGCCGACACGGGGCAACAAGGTGGAACTCCACACCGACGGTGATCGCCTCTACGAGAGGATGCTGGAAGACATCTCCTCGGCCAGGACTCGAATCAGCCTCGAGATCTACATGTTCTGCGACGACCAGGTGGGGCAGGCATTTTCCGCTGCTCTCAGGGAACGGGCCGCCGCCGGGGTCGACGTGAGGGTGATCTACGACGCCCTGGGGAGCCTCGAGACCTCCTCCGCCTTCTTCGACCGCCTCTCCGGTGAGGGGATCGAGGTAATCGCCTACCACCCGATCGCGCCGTGGAAGAGGGGATTCGCCATCTTCGGCCGAGACCACCGCAAGATCCTCGTGGTCGACGGGGTGTGCGGTTTCGCCGGTGGGATGAACATCGGCTGTCAGTGGTCCTCAACTCAAGAGGGGGGCAGTGACTGGCGAGACACTCACGTCCGCGTCGAAGGCCCGGCCGCTGGCGATCTCGAGGTTCTCGTCGAGGACACCTGGTACAGGGAAACGGGCCGCCTGCTCGAACTCGACCGACTGGTTCCCCGCGACACTGCCGGTGCGTCGACAGGAGTCCTCGTCTCGGTGGTCGCCGGGCAGGCGTCGAGCCACCGCCGGATCCAGCGCTCCTACACCACCGCCCTCGGCCAGGCACGAAGTCGGGTCCGGATCACCAGCAGTTACTTCATTCCAAACCGACGTCTGAGAAGAGCGATCAGAGCCGCCTGCCAGCGCGGCGTCGTCGTCGAGTTGATCCTGCCCCAACACAACGACGTGGCTCTCGCCCACCACGCCAGCCGTCGATTTTACGACCGCCTCCTGCGCTGGGGCGTTCACCTGCATCTCTACCAGCCGACAATTCTCCACGCCAAGACGGCGGTGATCGACTCCACCTGGGCAATCGTCGGCTCCGGCAACCTCGACAGCCTCTCCATCAACTTCAACCTGGAATCGAACCTGATCCTGCTGGGGAAGGATTTCGGGAAAGAGATGGACAACGCCTTCGATGAGGACCTGGCCAGATCCCACCGTATCGACCTCCAGGAGTGGCGACGACGACCGTGGAGGCTGCGGCTCTTCGAGCGCCTCTGTGCCCTGCTGCGCTACTGGCTCTGACTGGTGGCCTCTGGATTACCCCGCAGGAGAATGGGAAGATGCGGGGGGACGGAGGATCTCGATGGCTTCTGTTGGATCCTGGCTCGACCGCTACAAGGCTGACCACAACCATCCGATGAACCACGCCACCCACATCGTGGGCATCCCGGCGATCGTCATCTCCTTGCCTCTCTTCTTCTTCTATCCGTACTGGGCCCTTGGCCTCTTCGTCGGCGGCTGGATCCTGCAATTCGTCGGCCATGCCTTCGAGGGCAATCGTCCCTCCTTCATGAAAGACCCGCGATTCCTTCTCATCGGTCCTCTGTTTATCGTCGACAAGATCGCCCGGGTTCTCCGCCTGAAGCGCTGAAATTCTCCTCCTTGCCCGACAGGCTCGGGTTGGCGACAATCCCCATCCTCGAGATCAATCGACGGAGGAGATGCGATGCAACTGCTGAGCAGTGGCACATGGACCACGCTGTGGATGACCGTTTTGATGCTCACCGTCTCGAGTGTGAGCATCGCCCAGAACGGAGACCATCCGGGCGAACCGCAACCGGATAACTGGCAACAGTTCGATGTCCCCGACTCTCCCCCTCTCTCGCCGGAAGATGAACTCGCCTCCTTCAGAATCGCTCCCGGTTTTCGTATCGAACTGGTTGCTGCAGAACCCCTGGTCGTCGACCCAGTCGCCATCGCCTGGGACGAGAAGGGCCGCCTGTGGGCCGTCGAGATGCGCTCCTTCATGCCCAACGTCGATGGCATCGGCGAAACGGAGCCGATCGGTACCATCAGCGTTCTCGAGGACAGCGACGGCGACGGGCGTTACGACAAGGCATCGAGGTTCCTGGAAGGACTGGTGAATCCGCGGGCGATCGCCATCGTCGATGGCGGTGTGCTGGTCGCCGAGCCCCCCCACCTGTGGTACTGCCGCGACACCGATGGCGACCTCGCCTGCGATGAGAAGGTCGATGTGCTCCGCTACGGCGATCCCAATCCTGACAACCTGGAACACACCGAGAACGGTCTTCTGCTCGCCATCGACAACTGGCTGTACAGCGCCAAGTCTTCGCGCAGGATCAGGTTCCGCCTCGACGATGACACCCCAAGCGTAACGGTGGAGCGGACCCTGTTCAGGGGGCAGTGGGGCATCGCCCAGGACGACCAGGGCCGTCTCTTCTACAACACCAACTCCAACTACCTCATCGGCGATCCCTTGCCGGCTAATCTGCTCAGCCGGAATCCCCACTCGGGCAGGGCGGTGGGCCAGCCTGCCGGAGCTGGAGTCAGGATTGTCCAACCATCCGATGAACCACGCCACCCACATCGTGGGCATCCCGGCGATCGTCATCTCCTTGCCTCTCTTCTTCTT
>DQQH01000161.1 GCA_015664425.1 Planctomycetota bacterium | reverse complement strand
TGAGGATGGCCTCGGTCCCGTTTTCAACCAGAACTCCTGCGATCGGGGGGGAGGAGTTCGGGGCTCCGAAGGGAAAGAGAGCCCACAGGAGGTGATTCTCGTGTGGGCTCTCCTGCTCTGGGAATGAATCCTCGCCTCAGGGGCAAGCGCTCAGATCACAGCCGAGGGCATCATCGGTCGGGTCGACGCCGCAATTGCTCGGCTCGGGGAGGGCTGCACCGGCCCCGAAGAGAGCATTGAGGGAAGCGACAGCATCGGCGACATCGAGGCCGCCGTCGTCGTTGGCATCGGCTGAATCGTCGCAGGTCATGATGACTCCGGCACCGAAAAGTCCCTGCAAGAGGAAGATGGGGTCGCTGATGTCGATCGATCCGTCGTTGTTGATATCACCCCTGGTGAAGAGCGTTCCGCCAACACCGCTGCAATTGAAAGTATCGACAGCGAAGTTGTCGAGGCCCGCTTCGACGAGAGAGTTGTTGGGGCTGTCGTTGGCAGAGAATCGAACCCTGACGGTCGAACTGGGCGCCACCACGTCAGAGACGACGATGGAGAAGTTCTGCCAGGTTCCGTCGGTGCCCAACTGGCCGCCGACGACGAGAGCATCGGTCCAACTGATGCCGTCATCGTTTGACAGGGAAACGGTGAGGTTGTCGACCTGGGATGCGGTCGTTTCGATGCAGGAGAACCAGAGGTCGAAACTGATCACCGACTCGCCAATCAGAAGATTGAGGGCGGGTGAGATCAGTTCTGTCGGCCCGCCGTCGACGTCGGCAGTTCCCGCCGTTCCGCCGGGGGTGCCGTTCTGGGTGATCCAGCAGAAGGTGTCACTGCCACCTCCGGCGTCAGATCCGGGCTGGCTCTGCTGGCCGTTGGAGGTGGTCCCCACCGGGACTGCGAGTTGCCAGGTGCCGGCGGCGAGACTGGGGTCATTCTGGACGGTCCAGCCGGAGTTCCCCGACTCGAAGCCATCGACGGTGGAGGTGACCTCATCGGCGACGATGGCGACGTAAGGAGAATTGGCTCCTCCTGGCGGCTCGTTCACCGACAGGCCGGTGGTCAGAGAGGCTGAGAAGTAGTAGCTGAGGTTGGAGGTCGCGGTCGCTCCATCGAGGGTGACGCTGTAGAGGTCTGCTCCGATGGAGGTCACCCCCTGGGCGCTGAAGGCGCCGCCATCTGCAGAGACGAAGAACTGCAGGCTGTTGGCCTCGGGGACTCCGCCTCCGATTCCATTGACGAAGACGTCGATGTCGACGGTGCCTTCGCAGGGGACGCTTGCCGGGAGTCCAGAGGGGAAGATAATCTCGAGGTTGGTCGGAGCCACGTTCATCCACACTTGAGTTCCGCTGCAGGTTCCGATCACCATGTCCTTCCAACCGTCGCCGTCGATGTCGAAGACGGCAACGTCGTGGACGCCGGTCGGCCGCCATGCTCCTCCGTCGTTCTCCTGCCGGATGGTGACCATCGGTGCATTTCCAAGGTTGTGGTAGATGTGCATCCGACGGTTGCAACCTGAGATGTCGACGTCGACATCGGTGATGATCACGTCGTTCCAGCCGTCATTGTCGAGGTCTGCGATCACCGAATTCCCGCCGAAACCGTCATCGCTGCCCGTTCCGGTGGCGAAGGCATAGAAGAGGCGCTGGAAGTTGGCCTGCCCCTGGGCATTGTTGCCCAGGTTGATCAGGTAACTGTCGGCGTTGTCGTCGGTGATGACGAGATCGAGCGCGTTGTCGTTGTTGAGGTCACCAGCGGTTGTGTGGTAGGGCGCCATGCTCGGCCAGGCCTCATCGTGGTTACCGAACGACCCAGCGGAAGATGGGTTGTTGTAGGAAACCCCGACGAACTGGGGAGGATTCAGGGCAGAATCCTTGAGGATATCGGCCATGCCATCACCGTTGATGTCCTTGATGTGGGAGGACATGCCAAATGCCGACTGGTAGAAGGGGAAAGCCTGACCGGCGACGGTGATCGAACCGGAGAAGTGGGTCAGGGTTTCGTCGGTGAAGACTCCGAAGCCGTCATTGATCAGCAGACGGTCATTGAAATCCAGCGTCTGGGAGCTTCCGCTGTCGTAGTCGCCGAAGTACAGATCGACATCCCCATCATTATCGATGTCGCCGAAACCGATGGAGCAGAAACGAGGGGCGTGGGGCACGCCGAAGGAAGAATTTCCCGCCAGGGTAGGAATGCGGGAATTTTCGAAACGGAAGCCCTGCCAGCCGCCGGCACCACTGCCCAGGTTGCGGTAGATTCGGGGATGGGAGAGCTGTTTCGGGTCCCCATCGTGGAGTGTGGTGCAGGTGACGATGTCGAGCCAGCCGTCACCGGTGACATCGGTGAGGACGACGTCGCGATCATTGGTTGGGGTCAGAAAACCCTGATCACCGGCCATATCGGTGGCGGTGGCGAACTCGGTGGTGCGGTCGACGAGGACGCCGTTCTCGTTCATGAACAGAACGTTGGTTCGCGGACCGTCAGTGGTCCAGCCGGTCTTGCGGACGACGACCAGGTCGATGTCTCCATCCTGATCGAGATCAGCCCAGGCGTAGTCCTTCTCATCGGGATCGTTGACGCCCAGACCACTTGCTGCGGAGAGACGGGAAGAAGTCTGGTTGGTGAACTCGACCCAGTCCCCCTGGGCCATCAGGGGGGCTGCGGCGGCGAAAATGCAGAAGAAGAGAAGTCCGGAGACCATGACCCTGACGCGGTTCGTGGGTTGCACGGAACGCTCCTTCCTTTGTCACCAGGCCGTCGGCTGGCATCGCTGCCATCGCCCCCCCGACAGTCAAATTTTCTCCCTCGAGAGAATCCCTGGTGAATAACGCGGTGACCGCCCTCCCTGGAGACACAAACGTCCCAGGCGGCCAGGGTTTCGATTATACGCATGGGAAGGAAGGGGTGGGAGGGGCAGCCTCTTGAGTTTAGTCAATTGGTGATCCTGGACCGTTTTAACGCCTGTTGAGACCGGTTCCGATCCCCACCAGGGGGTTCCTCGGGGGGCACTTCCGGGGGATGAAAAACAGGCCGCTCCGAGAGGGGCGGCCCGTTTCTGTTTTTGAGGCGGCACCCGGATTCGAACCGGGGATGCGGATTTTGCAAACCCGTGCCTTACCACTTGGCTATGCCGCCGGAGATGTCACGTCAGCGGAGGTGATCCGGTCTCGAGGACCACAACGACCCGAGGGCCGAGTCCCGGGGAGGTCGTGGGCGGATCCTAGAGAAGGGACGGCAGCGCGTCAATCCTGGGGAGAGGTACGCATTGCCCCGAGGCGTGCCGCTGCCGCTGCGATCGAGGCGCTCGCCGACGGTTCGGAAACCTCGACGGGGTTCTCCCCCCGACGATCGTCGGACGGCGGTGCTTCCTCCACGGTCTGGGACTGCCGGGACAGCGCCTCCTGAGACGAATTCCCGCTGCGCATGTCGCGTAGCCGCTGGAGAGCGTCGTTGACACCGCCGGTGGCTGAGAGGTGGGCGCCCGGTTCCCCCTGAGAACTCTTCGGGGAAGAGTTCACGGCGGAGACGGGTTTCTCGGCGGCAGACGGGTTGCCAGCGGTTGGCGATAATCCGTGATCGGGGCTCTGGGTCTTGAGGCCGCGCAAGCGCTCGGTGATCGCCTGGATCGGAGAGGAGACCAACTGCACCCCGCCATCCTTCCTGCGAGCGGCCTCTTCCCTCGCTCGGTCGCCCTCGTAGCGCTGACGGAGGGAGGTGAGCCGGGGATCCTGTTCCTCCTCGAGGAGCTCGAGGAAGAGGGCCAGGAGGCCGCGATTGCCCTCCTCGGCCGCGGTTTCCGCCGCTTCGAAGAGACGGTCCGATTCGGTGCTCAAGATGGCAGCGATCGACGACAGAAGAGAAGAGATGCTCGCTGGCGATTTTCCATTCCTGACGGTGTTGGTTGCTCCCTGGAGATCTCCCGAGAGGAGCTGCAGGAGGGAACAGCGCATCACCTGGGCAAGGTCCGCACCTTCTCTCCGCGTCAGCAGCAGGTGCCCATCGAGATGGAGAGGGTCGGTGGCGAGGAGTTCCTCGACGATTTGCTCCTCCTCGCTGCTGCCACCCTCGAGGTTGGGGAGAGCATCGGCGAGAATCGAGGCTGCGATTCTGGAATTCCCCACCGACCACTCGAGACGGGCGAGGGTGACCAGCGCCTCGCTGTCCCCCTC
>DQQH01000206.1 GCA_015664425.1 Planctomycetota bacterium | reverse complement strand
TCAACCGGATAGAGCATCGGATTTCTAATCCGAAGGTTCCAGGTTCGAGTCCTGGCGGGCGTACCATATACTGAATCCAACCCGATGATTGGATCACGATGATGTTGTCTGCACTGCTTCCCTGCATCTTCTTGCTGTCTCCGGGAGCTCCTTCTCTCCTCGCTGGCGCCGATGCGGAAATCGTCTTCGCCCCTCCGGTGCGGCTGGAAGCCAATGGGGTGCCCATCGATGTGACGATCGGCCATGCGGCTCCCTACGTCATCGATTTCGACGGTGATGGCGTGCGAGATCTGCTGGTCGGGGAGTTCGGCGATGTCGACTTTCCGGTCGAGCGGTTGCCGAAGCGGTTGCAGGAAGCGGCGAAAAAATCGAGTTACTCCCAGGGGAAGTTGCGCATCTATCGCAACCACGGTTCCGACGAGCAACCCCTCTTCAAGGATTTTGAGTACCTTCGTGCCGGGCGAGAAGACGCCTCGATGCCGACCACGTGATGCATCTGCTTCTGTCCACAGTTTGTGGACTACGACGCAGACGGCGATCTCGACATCCTGTCCGGCTCCTACACCGGTGAACTGTACCTGTTCGAGCGCAACGCCGAGGGTGGTTTCGAGCAGGGACGCTATCTCCTCGACGCCAAAGGCGAAGACCTGAAGGCAAAATCCTCCTCGGTGACGGTCGAGGCGATCGATGTGGATGCGGATGATGATCTCGATCTGGTGCTGGGAGCTCGCATCGGTTCTGTGGAGGTGTTCGAGAATGTCGGCACCCGTGCCCGACCCGCCTACGAGGGGACCTCTCGTCCACTGCTGACCGCCGAAGGCGACAAGGTCAAGGGCAGCAACGCCCACCACGCAGACTGGGACGGCGATGGTGTGCTCGATCTGGTGCTCGGGAGCGAGTACGGGGGCGTCAACTGGTATCGCAACCTCGCCAGCAACAACGCGCCGAAATACGCCGCCAGCGAACCTCTGATCGAAAAGGGCGAGTTCAAGCAGCGCCAGGAAGTCGACGGCCCCGAGGGTGCGGGCTCACGCACCAAGGTGTTCGTGACCGACTGGAACCACGATGGGCTCCCCGATCTGCTGGTCGGGGATGTACAGTGGCTCTACTACACGCTCCCACCGCTGACCGCCGAGCAGGAAGCGGAGAAACTGGCGCTGACGCCCGCCTACGAGGCGGCGGATGCGATTCTCGACGAGGCCTACGAGTATCGAAACAGTTTTGTCGGCAAGCCCGGTGGCATTCCGGATGATGCGAAAGCCCGTATCGATGAAGCCTCCAAAGTGTGGAGGCCGCTGGCCAAGAAGATGGCCAAGTTCGACCGCACCAAGAGCAATACCCACGGATGGGTGTGGCTGTACCTGCAACAGCCGGCGGTCGAGGGGCAGTAAGCTCAAACTCACTTCATCGATTTGCTTTTGTTAGGGACAATAGTTCCCCTTCTCGGGGATGCAGTGCCGAATACCACCCCGGGGGTCTGACATGTCCCCAAAGTAACGTGGGATTACATGGCAGTGAAAGTGCATGACGGTTTGGCCACCTGCGGATTGGCAGTTCATTCCAATGTTGTAGCCGTCAGGGGACTGGCTTTTTTCAATCAAATTTCGGGTCGAGATGATGACTTCCCCTAACTCAGTTCTTTCGTCATTG
>DQQH01000121.1 GCA_015664425.1 Planctomycetota bacterium | reverse complement strand
GCTCGCGCTCGAGCCCTGCCCATCGGCGCAACCGCCTTGTCAGGAGGACCCGGCCGTTGTCGTCGGTGGCCAGTTCCTCCGCCTTGCCGAAGAAATTCCTGGTGAGTTCGCGGTCGGCGAAGTCGCCGCGGTACTGGTTGGCATACTGGGAATGGATCCGGTCCCACTCCCCGAGGGAGAAGATCCAGACGCACGGTTCTGGAGCACCGGTCGCGATGAAGCGCGCCCCATGCCCCTCGCCGCCGATCTGTTCGCGCCATTTCGAGGGCACGATCACGCGTCCCTTTTCATCGAGGGTGTGCTCGAATTGGCCCATGAAGCGCGCGTTCATCGGTTTCCCAGATCCTCTCGGGCGAGCGACCGTGACGGGGTGGGAGAACTGGGGAAGAAGAACCCCTGAGCCCCACTTTCCTCCACTGAGGCCCAACCTAGTCCCCCGAGCTTTCCATGGCAACATTCCTTTTGTCACAGGTCGTTGGAAAATAAGGGCTTCTGACACCTGACCCCCAACCTGTCCGGTGCCTTGAACTCGACCACCCCCATATCTTGGGGGTCGAGGCGAAAAAAAATCTCCGCGGGACGGGCGCACCGCCTCACGGATTTCGGTGGGAAACCAGTTATTTCACCCGCCTCTGGCACTTCGGGGAGAGCCCGGGATTCGTGGCAAGGACGGAGGTGGGACAGAGTGGGGGCCGGGGGGAGAGGGAGAGCCCCTCACGCCAGGAGAGCCTCGAATTCGGCGACGGCGATTTTCAGATCGGGAGGGCTCAGGGGCGGCAGCGGCACCTCGATGGCGACCGTCTTGCCCTTCTCGCAGACGGAGATCACCCCGTCCTCGACCGAAACCCACTTCAAGACCCTTTTCCTGACCAGAAAGAGGGCGAGCAGGTAGGCGAGGCGTTGCCCCTCTCCCCCTTCCTCTCTCCTGGAGTTCTCACCGGCGGCGGGTTCTTCGACGAGGGAGAGAAAGGTGCCGAGGAGGGACGCGAGGTTGACGATCTTCTTCGGCGGGCCTTCTGCTTCGGGAAGAACGGTGCGCCAGCGGGCGTAAACAGCGTCCAGATCGAACCGGTCGCTGCAACCGTTGCAGTAGTCGCTGCGGGCGAAGAAGGCGGCCAGGCCCCGCACCTCCTCATCTCCGGGTGGGTCCTCGAGTACCGTCCAGAACGGTTCTCCGAGGGGCAGTTCACCCGCGCAACTGCGGCAGCAACGGGCGCTGGAGTCGACGGTCCACCTTCCCGGGCCGTCGATCCGCTGGACCTCCTCGTGAAGGCGGGCAAAGGCGGGTCGCTCACTCCTCGCCTCCCCGGCGGCCTGATGCGGCTGCCGCTGGGCGTTCCCATCGTGGCCGGACCGGGCCTCTTCGACTGTCGAAGCCATCTTCGCTCTCTTCACTCTCTTCACCTTCTTCACTCTCCCCTTCCTCACCCCTCCCCCGCCGGCCATCGACGGCAGTCCCGGCGGAGGGGGACCGCTCCTCAGGGGCCACTTTGCCCCGCCAGGCCCGCCTCATCAAGTCACCCCCCGCGCCCTTGCCGCTGCCCCCCGTCGCCCCCTATAAAGGGAGCGGCGATGGAAGCCACCCGGAGCCCGACGGAAGATCGGTCCCGCTCCCGGATCCCATTCGACCTCGGACCACTGGAACCCGCGACACGGAGGTGTGGTGAGCGCCAAGAAATTTCAGCATCTTCATGTCCACAGCCACTACAGCCTCCTCGACGGGGTGATCACCATCCCGAACCTGGTCGCTGCCGCCAGGGATCTCGGCATGGGAGCCCTCGCCCTCACCGACCATGGCAACATGTTCGGCGCACCGCAGTTCAGCAAGGCGGCAAAAGCGGCGGGGATCAAGCCGATCATCGGCATGGAAGCCTACATCACCGATGGCAGCCGTTTCGAACGCAAGCGCGAGGTGGGCAAGAGTCAGTTCTTCCACCTGATACTACTCGTCGAAAACGAGATCGGTTACCGCAACCTGATCAAGCTCTCCAGCACCGCCTTCGTCGATGGATTCTACTACAAGCCACGGATCGACCACGAGGTTCTGCGCGAGCATTCCGAGGGGCTGATCGGTCTCTCTGCCTGTCTCTCCAGCGAGGTCAACCGGGCATTGCTTCACGGCGAGGATGAGAAAGCGCTCGACTGCACTCGGCGTTACGTCGACACCTTCTCGCCGGGTCGTTTCTTCATGGAGATCCAGGACCACGGTCTGCCGGAACAGCGCCGGATCCTCGAGAAGGTACCCGACCTTGCCCGCCGACTCGGTCTGCCACTGGTCGCAACCAATGACATCCACTATCTCCACAGGGAAGACGCACGGGCACAGGAAGTTCACCTCTGCATCAACACCGGAACCTCCATCGATGACAAGAACCGGATTTCCTTCGATTCCGATCAGTTCTACTTCCGCAGCGGCGACGAGATGGCCCGGACCTTTGCCGAGTGGCCCGAGGCAGTGACCAACACCGACGAGATCGCGGCGATGGTCACCTTCGACCTGGAATCCGAGCAGCGCCACCTGCCGATCTTCCGGTCCGGGGAGATTCACTCCGACGAGTCTGCCGATCCGAAAGTTCTCGAGAAGGAAAATCGCATTCTCTTCAGCGAACTGATCGAGAAGGGCTTTAAAGAGAGATACATCGATCCGCCAACCTCGGTAAGAGAACGTCTCGAGTACGAGATCAGGGTGATCGAGGAGATGGGTTTCGTTTCCTACTTCCTCATCGTCTGGGATTTCATCCGCTACGCCAAGGAGCAGGGCATACCCGTTGGCCCCGGACGGGGCTCGGCGGTGGGGAGCATCGCTTCCTACTGCCTTGGCATCACCAAACTCTGCCCCATCGAATACGACCTGATCTTCGAGAGATTCCTCAATTCCGACCGGATCTCGATGCCCGACATCGACATCGATTTCTGCATGGATGGCCGGGAGAAGGTGATCGACTACGTTCGAGAAAAGTACGGCGAGGACCGGGTCTGTCAGGTCATCACTTTCGGCACGATGGCTGCGAGGGCGGTCCTGCGCGATGTCGGACGGGCGCTCGCAATCCCCCTCAAGGAGATCGACCAGATTGCCAAGAAGGTCCCGGATACCATCGGGATCAAACTCGATGAGGCGCTTCGCAAGGAGCCGCAACTCGCCCAGTGGAGCAAGGATGCTCGCTACAAGACCCTCTTCGAGGTCGGCTCCAAGCTCGAAGGCCTCAATCGCCACTGCTCGACCCACGCTGCCGGAGTGGTGATCTCCGACCAGCCCCTGACGAATCTGGTGCCCCTCTACCGCAACGGCGATGACATCACCACCCAGTTCCCGATGGAAGTACTCGAGGAAATGGGTCTGCTGAAGGTGGATTTCCTCGGTCTCAGGACCTTGACGATCATCAGTCGAGCACTGGTGATCATCGAGGATGAGAGTGGCAAGCAGATCGACATCGACAACCTGCCCCTCGATGACAGCCCCACCTACGACCTTCTCCAGAGGGCAGATACCATCGGTGTTTTCCAGCTGGAATCAGCGGGGATGCGAGAACTGCTACACAACCTGGTTCCCGACTGCTTTGAAGACCTGATCGCAGTTCTTGCCCTCTACCGTCCAGGTCCCCTCGGCAGCGGCATGCACAACACCTTTTGCAAGCGCAAGCATGGCAAGGAGAGCATCGAGTACCTGCACTCCTCACTCGAACCGATCCTCAACCGCAGCAACGGGGTCATCCTCTACCAGGAACAGGTGATGCGCATCGCTCACGACCTCGCAGGCTTCACCATGAACGAGGCAGACTCGTTGCGCAAAGCGATGGGCAAGAAGAAACCCGAGATTCTGAAACGCTTCAAGCAGCAGTTCCGGGATGGGGCGGTCGAGAGGGAGATTCCTGTGATCGTCGCTGAATCGATCTTCGAACAGATCGAACACTTCGCCAAGTATGGCTTCAACAGGTCACACTCGACCGCCTATGCGCTGATCTCCTACCAGACTGCGTGGCTCAAGGCGAACCATCCCGAGCCGTTCCTGGCGGCGGTGCTCAGCTGCCACGTCACCTCCGTCGAGAAGATGGTGGACTATCTCGAAGAGTGCAAACGACTCGGAATCGTCGTCCGTCCCCCGCACGTGAACCAATCGGGGAAAAACTTCTCGGTCAAGGACAAGGTGATTCAGTACGGACTGGTCGCGATCAAGGGGGTGGGCGAGAAGGCGGTAGATGGGATCATCGAGGAGCGTGACAGTAAGGGGCCCTTCCTGTCGATTTTCAACCTCACCTCGCGGGTCGACCCGAAACAGGTCAACAAGACCACCCTCGAGCAACTGGTGAGTGCCGGTGCCTTCGATGAACTGGGTCCCTCTCGATCGCGGATGCACGTCGCAGTCAAGGATGCCATCGATGAAGGCAACCGGATACACGCCGAGCGTCGTGCCGGGCAACTCTCCCTCTTCCAGAGCAGCAGCGATGCCAGCGATTTCCGGGAAGTATTCCCCGAAGTTCCCGAGTGGAGCGAGAGCGAGAAACTGACGATGGAGAAGGGCAGCCTCGGTTTCTATCTCAGCGGCCATCCCCTCGAGCGACGGGAGGATGAACTCACCCCCTTCCGCAGCCACCTTCTCGCCGAACTCGACGAATCGGCAGATGGCAAGCCGGTCTCGATCGGGGTGCTCGTCGGCAAGGTGAGGAACCGCCAAACTCGCAAGGGGGATGCGATGGCGATCCTCCATGTCGAGGACCGCAGCGGCAGTCTCGAGGTGGTCGTCTTCCCCAAGACATTCCAGAAGACCTCTCGCTTTCTCGAGGAGGACCGAATCCTCATCGTCGAAGGGATCGCCGAGATCACCGAGGAACGCTCCCAGGTGCGGGCCGATCGCATCGTCCCCCTGGAGGATGCCTGGGAAATTCTCGGCAGCAGGATCGGGATCATCCTCGACCCATGCGAGACCTCCGAGGACCTGCTCTTCAGAATAAAGGACCTCTTCAGCCGCAATCCAGGGACGATGCCGGTCTCCCTCCTTTTCAAGGGGGAGGATGGCCATAACTGGGTGATGCGCTGCGGATCGAAATCATCGGTCAGGCCGACCGCAGAGATGCTCGAGGAGATCAGGGCTCTGGTCGGAGATGAACGGGTCCGCGTCGAGCGAACCTCTTCCTGAAGAGGAAACACCGTTGCAGCGTCAAACCATCTCCCTCGACCTCGCTGCTTTCGAGGAGCGGCTCCACAATCTGCGCAATCGGATCGAGAATCACCTCCCTGATGGAGGCTCCCAGCCGCAGATTGTCGCGGTCAGCAAGTACCTCTCACCCGCCGATGCCCAGGTCCTGCGAGATTCCGGTCACACCCCTCTCGGCGAGAACCGGGCGCAGGAACTCCTCGCCAGGAGCGATCCTGGAATCGGCAGGGACGACTGGCACTTCATCGGTCATCTCCAGCGCAACAAGATCCACCAGGTGATCCCTCGAATCGGCATGCTCCACTCCCTCGACTCGACAACCCTGGCCCGATCGGTGAATCGCTGGGTCGACGAGAACGACACCCGCCCACTCCCCTGTCTCATCCAGGTCAATATCAGCGGAGAGGGCAGAAAAGGTGGCCTCGACCCCTCCCAGGCGCTGCTCGAGGTTCCCCGCTGGTTCGAGGAGTTCCCCTCCCTCGTGCTGAAAGGCCTGATGACGATGCCTCCCAGGGGGCCCGCCGAGAAGTGCCGGGGGATCTTCCGCATGCTCCGGGAGCTGCGGGATCGCCTCCAGGACGGAATTGGCGCCGTCGAGGCACTCGGATTCCAGCAACTCTCGATGGGAATGTCTTCGGACTGGCAAATCGCCGTCGAGGAAGGTGCGACGATCCTCCGGATCGGCCGTATGCTGTATCAGGAGGTCGACTGACCCTCCTGGAAGCGAGACCGAGTTGCCCAAGTTGGTGATCGAAAATGGGCCTGACAAGGGGCGCTCCTACCACGTTCGCAAGGAGGGGGTCTTCCTCATCGGCCGCGATCCAGCCGCACAGGTGCCGCTGCGCGATGAGATGGTGAGCAGGCGGCATTGCCAGATCGATTACAGGGACGGGCGTTTCCTCCTGCGAGATCTCGACAGTTCCAACGGTGTCTCCATCAACGACGAGAGAGTCGTCGGAGCCATGCCCCTCTCCGGAAACGACCGGATCGAGATCGGTGAAACGCGGATCAGTTTCCTCCTCGACGACCAGAATCCACTGATCGGCAAGGTCATCGGTGGCTGCCGCGTCGAGATGAGAATCGGACGTGGGGGGATGGGCACCGTCTACCGCGCGGTCCAGATCTCACTCGACAGAATTGTCGCACTCAAGGTGCTCTCCCCGAACCTGACCCGGGACTCCAACTTCGTAAAACTCTTCGTTCGAGAAGCTCGTGCTGCAGGTGCCCTCAGTCATCCGAACATCGTCCAGGTTTACGATGTTGGCGTCGACGGGGATGTCCATTACTTCTCGATGGAGTTCGTACCCAACGGCAGCGTCGAGGAACTGCTGAACCGCCAGGGAAAACTGCCTCCCCAGCGCGCCCTCGACATCGCTCGACAGGCGGCCCAGGGACTTCAGTACGCCGAACTCAAGGGGATCGTCCACCGCGATATCAAACCCGGGAACCTGATGCTCGGCGCGGGGGAGGCGATCAAGATCGGAGATCTCGGGATCGCCCGGACCATCGATGATTCCGGCAGAGCAAACCAGCGCGATGGTGTCAGCGGATCCCCCCATTACATCGCCCCTGAACAGGCACAGGGCAAGGCGATCGACCACCGCGCCGACATCTACTCCCTCGGGGTCTCAATCTTCCACATGCTCACTGGACGGACCCCCTTCCGCGGTTCGACCCCCAAGGAGATCATCCTCAAGCACATCAAGGAATCTCCCCCACCCATCGCAGAACTTTGCCCTGAACTCTCTCCCGCTGTCATCTCACTCGTCGACAGGATGATGTCGAAAAATCCCTCTCAACGCCCCTCCTCGGCAGCCCTCCTCATCGACGAGATCGACCGCATCCCTGCAGGTACCCCTCCCATCGAGATCGAGAGCCCCGGGCCAAAGGGTTGGCTTCTTCCAATCGCCACAGCGATGGTCCTGATTGTCGTGCTGATCGGTTTCCTGCGGATGCAGGAGGACGCACAACTGAGAGAGGACCAGTTCACCCAGCTCCTCGAGCGTACTGAAGACAGCATCGATCGGGTTCGAGCCGCCATCGAATCGCACGATCTCGACGGCGCAGAAGTGGAACTGTCAGGGCTGGTGCGAGTCCCCGATTCGTTGAAAGAAGAGACCGAATCCCTCCGCGAGGAGGTCGCGGTCCTCCTCGAGCAGAGGAGGATCGAACGGCTGGAGAGGAAGGCGGAGGCGGTGCTCGCAGAAATCGAGAACCGCGAGGGAATCGAGGATCACCCCCAGCAACTCCTCGACGGGCTGGTCTCGATGATCGAGCGCTACCCCGATACGCCGGCTGCAGCGCGCGCCACCAGGATCCTCGAGGAGACGAGGTTGCGCATCGACAGCCACGCCTCCTGGGAGCAAGAGGCGAGAGCCCATCTGAACCTCCTCGCCGCCAAGGCCGATGGCTACGCCCTGGGCGGAAACCTCGTTCGCGCACGCAACGAACTGATCCAGTTCGACGAGAGTTACCACGACACCCGGGCAGGGTCGGAACAGGTCGAACGCCTGCGCCAACTCGACATCAGCTGCCAGCAACGGTGGGAAGAGATCTCGGGCCGGGTGGAGGAACAGCTGAAGCAGAAGAGGCTGGCGGAAGCGAGCGACCTGCTGGCTGGATTTCGTCTTACCAGCGGGCTTCCCATGGTCGAGGAGGACCTCACTCGCCTGGAGAAAAAAGTGGGCGATGCACGCCGCGCTGCACTCGAAACCCCCAGTTTCGACCCGGAAGGGACCCTGACCCTTGCCCTCAAGGAGGCGTGGCTCCTGTGGCTCGATAAGTTCGATGCAGGCCCCGCCATCGATCGTCTCCGCGACATCGATCTGAGAACCTCGCTCGCTCCCGATCTCCTCGACGAGGTGGGGAAGCACGAACAGTTTCTCCGACGGTGGAAGGAAACCCTCGCCCGACTCTCGACCAGCACTCCCGTCTCGGAGAAGGTTCAGATGACCCTCGAGCCGGTCAGCGGTTCTCCCTTCATCGCCCGCCTCGAACGGATCGAACTGGACCGGGTCTTCTTCCGCCGGCCCCAGGGGCAGGTTCTCTCCTACTTGAAGTGGAGTGAACTCCTTCCCGCAAGCCGCCTCGATGTTCTCTCGAGGGTTGCCACCAGCGATGAGGACCACCTCTTCCTCGCCCTCCTACTCGAGATCGCCGGCGAGCATCAGCGCGCCGAACTTGAATGGGGCCTGGTCGGGGAAGACGCCAGGAGCCAGATCGACAGCCTCCAGCTGCTCCTGCGCCGCAGCGGCTTGATTTCGGATTGAAGGCAACTGTTGGCCCCCTATACTTCCCTGTCGTTGCGCCGGGTCGAGGGGGGGACAGAACTTCCCGTTCGCGCCATCCCCGGCGCTTCCCGCAACGAGATCGGCGGTGTCAGGGAGGGGGCCCTTCTCATCAAGGTCACCAGCCAACCGGAGCGGGGCAAGGCGAATCAGGCGATCACCCGGGTGCTCGCCACGACCCTGGGAGTCCGGAAATCTCAGGTGAGCCTGTCGAGGGGAGACAGGAACCGGGAAAAAACGTTTCTCATCGGGGGAGTCGAACCGGAAGCTCTGAGGGAACGCCTCCGAACCCTCGTCGTCGAGGATGGAGAAGGTCGATGACCAATCGAGATCAGATGGACCTCTACAGGAAACGGGTGGAAACGGTCGCGTCCACCATCAACGATCGGATCGGCGGTGCTTCCCCCGAGACCGCCCTCATCCTCGGATCGGGACTCGGTGAACTCGCCAGGGAGGTACAGGACCCGATCTCAATCTCCTACGGCGAACTCCCAGGCTTTCCCTCCTCGACCGCACCGGGGCACTCCGGCACTCTCCACATCGGCCGGCTCGGATCCCAGACCGTTCTCGTCTTCGAGGGCAGGTTCCACATCTACGAGGGTTACGATCCTCTCGACATCGCCATGCCAACGAGGGTGGCCGCCCGTCTGGGAGTGCAGAACTTCCTGGTCACCAATGCCGCAGGAGGCATCAACCTCGATCTCCAGCTGGGAGACCTCCTCATCCTGGAGGACCACATCAACCTGATGGGAGCCAATCCTCTCACCGGAGCCAACATCGACGACTGGGGCCCACGATTCCCCGACATGTCGAGCCCCTACTGCCCCGTCCAGAGGAGGCGTCTCCTCGAAATTGCGCAGGAGGAGCAAATTGGAGCCCGATCGGGGGTCTACGCCGCGGTTGCCGGACCCAATCTGGAGACGCCAGCGGAATACCGTATGCTGCGGACTCTGGGTGCGGATGTGGTCGGCATGTCCACCGTTCCCGAGGCGATCGTGGCCGCCCACGAAGGGCTGAAAATGACGGGAATCTCGGTCGTGACCGACCTCTGTGACCCCGAAAACCTCCAGCCGGTGTCAGTCGAAGAGATTCTTAAAGTTGCAGGTACCGCCGAGCCGAAATTAACAAAAATGGTAGTGCGACTCCTGGAAGAATGAGTCGCTCAGGGAATCAAAATCCGACAAGAAGGGCTGACATGACCAACCCCCTCGATCTCTCCGCCGTGCCGGCCGAATCCGGCTTGGAAAAATCCTCGAAGAAGGAGAAGGGACTCACCGGTCCCGCGAAGGAGATGCTGGAGAAGCACCGTACCATGTTCATCTCCGAGGAAATCTCTCCCAAACTCACCCGCCGGATCGTTCCCGGGCTCCTCTGGCTCGATTCACAATCGGATGACCCCATTCGCCTCTTCATCAACACCCCGGGCGGTTCTGCAGACGATGGTTTTGCGATTCACGACTCCATTCGATTCATCCGCAGTCCAGTCTTCTGCATCACCAACGGCCTCAACGCCAGCGCTGGCACGATCATCCTTCTCGCCTCGCCGAAGGAGCGCAGGTTCTCACTCCCCAACAGCCGCATCATGATCCACCAGCCTTCCAGCGGCGTCCAGGGCAAGGCTTCCGACATCGAGGTGACCGCCGATGAGATCATGAAACTGCGCCATCGCTGCAACGTTCTGATCGCCGAGGAGACAGGCCGGAGCGTCGAGCAGGTCGAGAAGGACACCAACCGTGACTGCTGGTTGTCTCCCACCGAGGCGCTCGAGTACGGCCTCATCGGCAAGGTCCTCACCAGCCTCAACGACCTCTAGGAAGCACGGCTTCGACCGCCGAAATGGGTCCGCCGGCGATGTCGGCGGACCCATTTTTCATCACCCGCCGGTCAGTGCAGAGAGTCGAGCGAAGGAAAGGGACCCTCACCGTGCATCCCGCAGGGTCCTGGGTTACCCTCACCGGCCGAAAGGAGGAACCTCCGGTGCCTGATCCCAGTGAAAGAATCCTTGCCGATGGCCCGCCGGTTCCCATCGGGTTCCTCCTCTCCGGGGGTGGACGCACCCTGGAGAATTTCATCTCCATCCTCTCGGGGGAGCCACGCTTCGCACACGTCGTTCGAGTCATCTCCGATCGTCAGGATGCCGGAGGCCTCGCGATAGCAGAGCGCCACGGAATTCCATCCTCCGTGATGGCGTGCAAAAAGAGGGGCGATGGTGCCAGAATCTTCCAGCAACTGGACCGGGACGGTGCTCAATTGGTCCTCCTCGGGGGATTTCTCCGTCTTCTCCACGTCCCCCAGGAGTGGCTCGGCCGGGTTCTCAACATCCACCCCTCGCTGATCCCCAATCACTGCGGTAAGGGTTACTACGGGGATCTCGTCCATCAATCAGTGCTGGAGAGTGGAGACAGGGAGACGGGGTGTACCGTTCACTTCGTCGACAACGTCTACGATCACGGCCCGGTGCTGGTGCAGGAAAGGGTTCCGGTTCTTGAAGGTGACAGCGTCGACACTCTCGCCGAGCGAGTCTTCGAGGCTGAATGCCGGGCATACCCGCGAGCGCTGAGAAAACTGATCAGCGGTGAGGCCAACTGGGATGGGGCCCGGTCGGTCGAGATCGATGCCTAGAGAACCTTGAGGCGCCGGAAGTTCTTCTTGCCGACGCGGAGAACCGCCCCGTCGGAAACGGCGACCTGAGCCTTCGGGTCCTCCACCAATTCCCCATCGACTCGAACCCCGCCCCCCTCCACCTTGCGGCGAGCATCGTTGTTGCCGCTGGCAAGCCCGGAGTCGACAACCAGTTTCACCACCCACATTTCACCGTTCTCGAGGTCGTCAGCAGATATCCTGACCTCGGGCATCTCCTCCGGTTGCTCGCGGTCGCGGAAGACCCTGTCGAAGTGCTCGACTGCAGCAGCCCCGGCACTCTCGCCGTGGTACAGCTCGACGATGCGACGGGCCAGGGTCGCCTTTGCCTCTCTCGGGCCATCGCTCAGGATCTCCTCGATCTCGGCGTTGGAAAAATCGGTGGCCAGGACGAAGTAGTCGCGCATCACGTCGTCGGAAATCGACATCACCTTCCCGAATATCTCGTTCGCATCGTCGTTGATCCCGATCGAGTTTCCGTAACTCTTCGACATCTTCTGCACGCCATCAGTACCCACCAGGAGCGGTAACGTCATGCAAACCTGGGGCTCCATCCCCGCCTGCCTCATCAGGTCTCTTCCGAGAAGCAGGTTGAAGAGTTGATCGGTCCCCCCCACCTCGATGTCGGATTCAACTTCCACCGAGTCTCGTGCCTGCATCAGGGGATAGATGAACTCGTGGACCGATATGGGAAGCCCGCCGCTGTAGCGCTTCTCGAAGTCGTCTCTCTCCAGTTGACGAGCAACGGTGGTCGACGAACAAAGTTCCATCACGTCGAGAAAACTCATCTTCGAGAACCACTCGCCATTGTAGTGGAGCTCGGTCTTCTCCCTGTCGAGAACCTTCCAGGCCTGCTGGAGGTAGGGTTCTGCGTTCTTCCTGACCTGATCATGAGCGATGGGAGGGCGCGTCTTGTCACGGCCGGAAGGATCTCCGACAACGGCGGTGTAGTCACCGATGATCAGGACCCCGAGATGGCCCGCATCCTGGAACTGGCGCATCTTCCTCAACTGAACGGTGTGCCCGAGGTGGAGCTGCGGATCAGTGGGATCGATCCCCAGTTTCACCCGCAACGGCTTGCCGGACTCCCTCGACCGCTGCCACTTGCGCGCGAGTTCCTCCTCCGTCTCGATGGCGACAACGCCCCGGGAGACCTCTTCGAGGCTGATCTGGTTCGCTTTCGTCATCGATTCTCTCGCTCCTCCGTCACACCCCTGTCCGATCTCGTGAGTTCCCAGATCCGCCAACTATTCACTGATCGCTCGCGGAACTCACCGGTGATTTTCTCCAGCAACTGGACGACACCGAGGTCGATGCGGCCTCCATTCCTGCCGAGGACTGCGAGCAGGTCCTCGATCACCTGGAGATCACTCTCCTTGCGAGTCGATGGACTCACCTCGGCGCGGACCCGCAGCCAGCAGTCGCCGGCGGCGGCGAGACGAGCGGGGTTCGCCTCGAGAAGGGCCCTGCGAAGGTGGATGAGCGGGCGTTCGCCGATCTTTGAAAAACCTTCGGCAAAGACTGTCCCCCTGCTCTCGATCCAGGGGATCGACCGTGCCGTCACCTTGTCGGCCAGATGGACCACAATAGGCCTGGTGGTACCGGTGACCGACCATTCCTGCAACACCGGGATACGACCGAACACCGGCAGAGGCAGGGTTATCGAGATTCCACGGCTCTCCCCGGGCTCGAGGCGAAGCCCTTCGAGAAGTCTCAACACCTGGGTCCCCGACTCCGTCGACTCTGAACTGTTCTCGAAGACGCTTCTCACCCGGAACTGCACCATACCCATCAACGGCTCGACCTCTTCGCTGCTGCCGATCACGATCGCTTCCTGGGATCGGTTTTCGAGCAAAACACGGCCGCGAAGCTCGGCGATGGGAGTGACGGGAGCGGACTCCCCTTCGGGGACCAGTTCCGGTTCGAAACGGATCGAGACTGCGCTGCGACTGAGATAGCGACCGTGGGCGCGACGGCGCAGGTCGAGCAGGGAACCCTGGAAGGACACTTCCGGGGCAAGGACGAGGATCGCCTCACAGATCTTGTACGACCGCTCGTAGCGCCCCTCATCGAACGCGCGACGGGCTTCGGTGAACCGAGAGCGCAGGAACACTTCGATGGCGTGAACGTCCACCGCCGTTTGAGTTCTGGCCAGGCTGAAGGCATCGGAGGCGCCACCACGAGGTCGATCTGGATCTTCCCCGGCGATGACGGCTCCACTGGAAAGAATCCCCAGCACAAGCGTCGCCACCAGCCTCATCGACAACATCTCATCCCTTCGCTGCTGCCATCTCTCGCCGCCGCGAAGGCGGTCGGCACCATCGCCGGATGATGCCGGGGAACGACATCGCTCCTCGACAGCACCCGGCCACCGGCAACGGTCAACTCTCTCTCGACTCCGCCTGCTCGTCTTCT
>DQQH01000240.1 GCA_015664425.1 Planctomycetota bacterium | reverse complement strand
GGTGCCCGCGCTCCCACGACTTCTTCGGCCGCGGTCCTCACCGCGCCGCGGCGGCGGCGACCTACGGCCTGCGCGTCCTCCTCGGCACCGATGGCCAGGTCTCCGCCGGCAACCTGTCGATGGTCGAGGAGATCGCTCGGGCGAGATCGACCGCCCCGGCGCTGCCGGCCGAGCTCTTCTGGCGGATGGCGGTGACCCACCCGCGCGACTGGTTCGCCGATGCCGGCCATCCCCGGTTCCTAGGCAGCGGCCGCCTGCAGCCGGGAGACCCCGCCGATCTGGTCGCGGTGTCGATTCCCGATGGAGATGGCCCGTTGCTGGAGCGCGCGCTATCGGGCGAGGTGCTCGGTACCTGGATCGACGGGCGAGCGTTGCAGCCGGAGTTGTTCGAAGATGCTCAGTAGCCCGCGACGGCAGCGGACGCAGGAAAAAGCGGGTGATGGGATCCGGTGGCGCCCGCGAAAGAGCCGTACCCGTTTCACTCCGAAGGAGTGGATGATCTGGTGCGGTAATAGGCACACCCCGCGGCGATCGCGGCGACGATCAAGTATCTCAGCCATTCCAGATCGATGTCGTACTTGTGTTCCGCCTCCCCGATCCCTAAGGCAGAGCCAAAAGCGAGACCGGCGAGGAGGATGCAGAAGATCAACAACCGTTTAGTGACCAAACTTCCTCCAGACGTTCCTTCAGGGACGTAGATCGAGGAAGTACACCTCGGTGCCGGTGACTTCGATCTGGCCACGGGGAGCGGGGTCCAGATCGATTCCAATACCACCGAAAACGAGTTCGAAGGTGCCCGCAGGCACTCCTGAAACCGAGTAACTGCCGGAAGCGTCGATAGGAGTAGATTTTATCGGAGATGGCCCGAGATTATCATGGCGACTGTGCTGCAAAACCGTGACTTCCCCAGTATCGGCCTCTCCCCGGACCAGGTTGCCGCTGGCGTCGTGAACCTGACCGCGGATGGTCGCACCTCGCTCGAGCACTACCCGGACCTTCGCACTGCCCTCGTTCTTCATCACCCGCACAGAGACCCGCGCTGTCAGGAAAAGCGGATGATCGATGACAACGCTGTACATCGCATCGGGGAGACCGGTGAGGACCCCTCTCCCCTCTCGCCCGGTGGCGAAAGGGCCCAGGTTTCGATCCCGGACCCGACGCTCACGAGGAATTGCAAACAGCTCCGCTGCCACCACCGGGGCACCCGAGGGATCGACCACGTCGACGATGATGCGCCCTCCTGGGTCGAGCTCGATCACCAGCGGCTCGTCGGGATCATCGCCGGGAACATCGGTCTTGACGGTAACGGAAACCGATCGACCATCCATGACCCTGATCTCGTAGCGATCGTCCGCCAAGCCTGTGAAGGAAAACCTCCCATCCGGGCTCGTGTACACCGAGCGCTCCATCCCCTGAACGATCCCCGAAGCCAATAAATAACGCGGATCCAGAGTCCCGGGCAAGGCCACCCTGGCCCTTGAAATTGGATCCCGGGTCTCCCGATCGACGACAATTCCGCGCAACTTGAAACCCGGATCGATGACGATCTCGACCGGCCCTTGCGCGGGGTCGATCTCCCTCAGGATCGAGGCGACGTGCCGGGTCGAACGGGCCATCACATCGACCAGTCCTGGAGCGAGGTGACCGATGGAAAAGCGCCCATCCACCCCGGTCAGCTGCACCCTGTTGGTTCCAGATTCATCGCGCAGGGTCACCTCTGCGCCGCTCACCGGCGTTCCTCGTGAATCGATGACGATCCCCCCGAGAAGGGCCTCGGCCTGCAACTCGAGATCGACCTGCCGCTGCTGATCATCCTCCAGCACCAACTCCTCGATGAGGGAATCGCCGAAGCCATCGGCCCTGGCTCGAATGAAAAATTGACGCGGCCTGAGTCCGCTGAGCAGGAATTGGCCCGTCTCATCGGTACTTGCGGTATTAGGTGAATATGTAAAACTTCTCCCCCAGGACAGACTCACTGAAGCCCCTGCAACGGCGGCGCCACCGGCGGTCACCGTTCCTCTCACCTCAGCGCCCCGGCGCAGGACCAACTCGACACCAGAGACATCCCTGCCACCGGGCTTGACGGTCACTCGATCGCTCTCGATGAGCTGCGGAAAGGTAGCCCAAATCTGCCAGTCAAGATCGGGTTCCGGCAGATAGAGGCGAAAACTCCCATCCGTATCGGACCAGGCGGGGGTGCGGAGTGTAACATCGGTGAACCTCTGGATATCCAGCCCGACACGGGCCGCTTCACTCATTGTGCGAAATTCAGAAGCCGTGATCCTGGCTCCCGAAAGAGGAGTTCCACCGGGGGACATGACGCGCCCCTCGACCATCACCGTCTCGGCCAGCACCAAATTGCCAAGATCTCTCACCGCTTTTTCGATCTTCCGGTGCAAACGGGTGAAACCCCTGGCGATGACGTAAATATCTTCTTCTCCCCCCGCCTCCAGCAGTAACTGGAAATACCCTGCGGAATCGGAGTAGGTATCTGAATGGGCTTCCGGAACACCAGCAGATCTATGAGGGTTACGAGAGACGATTCGAGCTCCCGAGATCGGCTCCCCACGCCGGTTGATCACCCGTCCGGATAGCATTGGCGCCTTCGCAAGGTTCACCTCGACCAGGTCGGGACCGGTCTCGACTCTTTGCCGGTGGCGGATCCAGCCAGGCCCAGCACGGCCCCAGCCGTAACCCGCACAGAGGAGCACGTATTCACCCGGCCGCAGGGTGTCGAAGAGGAACTGTCCTTCCTCATCGGTGTGAGCCTTTTTCCCGTAGTAATCTCCCGGAGAGGTGGATCGAATTTCGATCCCGGGCAACGGCGAGCCCGCCTGGTCGCGAACGATGCCCCGGATCACAGCACCGGGCTCCAGCACCACCTCGACTGAAATCGTTTCATCGCCTTGAACCTCGACGGGGCCAGTTGGTATCGGGACGATTGGCAACTGTCGCGGCTTCCGATTCGCGACGATCTCGACGGTGCGCTGGAACCGGTCTCACAGACGGTCGCCGACGACCACGGTCGTTACCAGTTTCACGGGCTCGATCGAGGCCGATACCTGGTCGCTGCTGTGGCAGATGGAACGCTGCTGACACCAGCGCAGCAGATCATCGACCTGGCCGAGTCGGCGCAGCGTCGAGATGTGGTGCTGCTGCCGGGGGCAACCCTGACCGTCGAGACCCGCAGTGCCGGGGGCCAGGAGGAAGATTGCAGGGTGATCGCGCGAGGCTCCCTCGTCGATGACTCGGCGTTGTCGATGAGACTTTCGCGCGATGAAATACTGCTCTACATGCTCAACCATCCGATTGCCGAAGGGCGAACCGATGCCGATGGCAGGGTTCAGTTTCGGCAGCTTCCGCCGCTCGAATACACCGTTTATGCAGACAAGCAACCCTGGGCTCGCGCGAGCAAGCAGTTGACGCTGTTCGATGTGCACGAGGTCAACATCGAACTGGTTTCCGGAGCGGTCATCGATGGCCTGGTGGTGACCACTGGCGGGGTCGCGGTGGAAGGCGCCAGCGTCACGCTGGTGGATCCGGATCTCGATTATCGCGCCATCCCTCGGCCACTTCCTGAGTCGGTCAGCGATGCTGCGGGGGGGTTCCGGTTACAGGGAATCCTCCCCGGTCGTTACGATATCAGGACCGAGGCCAAGGGCTT
>DQQH01000182.1 GCA_015664425.1 Planctomycetota bacterium | reverse complement strand
GCCGCCATGTTCTCCTCGACCCCCGAGATCGTCTCGCTGCTGCTGGATAAGGGCGCCAATCCCCTGGCGAAAAACAAGGCTGGCAAGAAGGCCATCGACTACGCCAAAGAGAACGAAAAGCTGAAGGGCACCTCGGCGTACTGGAAGCTGCACGACAAGTCGTTCGAATAGCGCCGAGTCGTCAGGGGATCGCCGATTCGGTGTTGACCCTCGATGACCCCTTTAAGTCGGCGGGCGCTTCGGCCTGTTGCGGCCCCTGAACGTCGGTCGCCGGCGCTCTGCCACTGCTTCCGTACAAAATTCGGGGTCCGCCCGTCAGTCGACGGGGGTGACGGTACTGAAGACGGTGAACTCGAACTCGTTGTCGTCCTCCTGCACGAAAACGGTCTCGTTCTGGTTCGGCAGCATCGCGATCCGCGGCACTGCGAACTCCTGGCCATCCTCGCAGCGGGAATAACTGACCTGGATGATGCGATCGGAGCCGACGTCGATGCGCAGGCGGTCTCCCTCTTCCTCGAAGCACTCCATCGATGCGGTTTGGCCATCGATGACGAGCAGAGAGGGGGCGGAGACGAGCTCGTCCCCTCGCATCACCTTGAACTTGTAGAGCAGCTGGCCTCCCGAGAATTCGGGGGGAATTCCGGCGGTCTTCGGGGTGGCATTGCAGCCAGATACCACCAATAAAGAAAAGAGAAGCAAACTGATCGGTGCAATCGTTCGTGCCATGGGTCCCCCTCCAGGGCTTCGAAAGCGGTGCGGTTTCGATTTCCAGATGTATCTCATCCGATCCCGCGAGGGAACCAGCGATTTGATCAGCGCTCTGCAGCGGCCCTGCTCAGCTGCTGGAGGGTACGCGTGGCGCCGTGGATCACCTCTCCCGTTTCGGTCCGCAGCTCACAGCGCAAGCGAGGTTCCTCGCCGGTGGTGTCCGCCTCGAGCAGCAAGAAGACGTGTTCGACCCCCGCATCGAAAACGAGCGCCGGGTGCGGCTTGTTGGCGGTGGTGATCACCGAGTTCGCCAGCGGCGAGGTGATCCACTCATCGATGGGGTATCGGGCGCCCTCTTCCGGGGGGTAGCGCAGATGCCGGGTGCGATGGATGTCGCCGGTGACGATGACGACTCCGTCGATGGCGTTCTCCCCGATGAATTCCAGAAGCGCCCCGCGCTCGGCCAGATAGGTCCCCCAGTGGTCCTTCTTTCCCGGACGAACGGAGCCGTTGAAGATCATGCCCGAGGCGATCACCTTGAAGGGAGCGGTCGATCTCTTGAGCCCATCGAGGAGCCAGCGCCACTGGGTTGCGCCGAGCAGGGTTTTTTCTTCGGGGTCGACGGGAGATGGCCCGGTGCCGGCAAACCAGCGGGTGTCGAGGAGGAAGACCTCGACGGGACCGATCCTGAAGCTCTGGTAGATCCCGCCATCGTCGCCGCCGATGGTTCCCTGGCCGTGGTACTCGGCGAACGCGCGCCGGGAATTCTCCTTGCCAGGCAGGTTTCCATCGGTGTCGTTGCGGCCGATGTCGTGATCGTCCCAGGTCCCCCGCGTCGGCAGGCACCTGACGGTGGCGGCGATGTGCTCGTTGGAAAAGAACTCCCTATAGCGACGACGCTGGACCTCGAGATCGACGCTGTCGATGTAGGGGGTGTCGCCAAGGAGCAGGAAACAGGCCGGCTCCAGTTCCCGGATGCGCTTGAAGATGGCACCGTCGCCGAAGCGCTTCTCCTGCGCACACGATCCGAAGACCAGCCTGACCATCGCCTTCTCTCCCGCGAGGGGGGGAGCGACGATGACCTGGTCGGTGCCATCGGCAACCGACTTCCCATCGACTAGAACCCGGTATCGGTACCGGTGGTTCGGTCTCAGGTCTGCCCGCAACACCAGGTGAACGGTGAGGTCATCTTCCTCGAGGGACTTCTTCGAGTCGCGAGCGACCTCCGCACCCTCGGCATCGATGAGTATCGCCTCGACGGTGGCCGCCGCCACTGACGCTCGTGCCCAGATCCGCACCTCCTCGAGGGTGACGGCACCGATCATCGGGCCCGCGGAAAGGGCCGGCGGCACTTCCTGGGTGGCGGAAGGGGTCAACAGCTGCTGGACCAGGATCCAGGGGATCAGAGGGTTCGTCATCGGGATCCACCTCTTTTCTCATGGTCACAGGTTTAACCCATCCGGGTGCCCCTTTCCTCCCCTCGTTGGATTCCCCCTTCACCCCCCCTAGACTGCCCATCGGGAGGGGTGATGGCGACTGGAAGCTGGATCGATGAGCGCTGGCGGTGGGAATTGATTCTCATCGTCGGTATCGCCTTGCTGCTCCCCTCCATCTGGCTGGAGACGAGCGTCTCCGGCAGCGATGAGTCCCACGCCACCTTCCGCACCGTCCTCGAGACCGTGTCTCTCGACTCCTGGTGGCTGCCCCAACTCGACGGCGAGCCACGCCTGCGCAAGCCGCCGCTGATGTACTGGTTGCTGTGCGCATCGACCGACCTCTTCGGTGCCAGTTTCTTCTCGATGCGGATCTGGGGGGTTCTGATGGGGGCGTTCCTCGCCCTGTTCACCGCCCGTCTCTTCCGTCTGACCTACGGAGGGGATGGAACCCTGGCTGCGTTGCTGGTGCTCGCCTCGATCGGCATCGCCACCGAGTCGCGCCGGGCGATGCTCGACATTCCGCTGGCGCTCCTGACCCTGGCAGCGATCGAGCGTGGTCTTTCCTGGTGGTTGCTGGGGGGTGGATGGCGTTTGACGGCGGCGGCCGCTCTTCTCGCTGGCGCTTTCATGGTCAAGGGACCGCCAGCGCTGCTCTTTTCCGGGTCCGCCGTCATCGCCATCGCCTGGACGCTTCGGGAGCGCCACCCGTCGGCGCGTTGGCTCCATCTGCTGCCCGCCGCTCTCACCTTCCTGCTTCTCGCCCTTCCCTGGCCGCTGTCGATGGCCCTCACCTCGCCGCTCTTCCTCGAGCGCCTCCAGGAACAATTGCTCAACCGCGAGCCGCGGTGGATTCACTGGCAGTGGCTACCCTCTGTTGCCGGCGGCGCCCTCGGGCTCATCATCCCCTGGTCGCTGACGCTGCCGGGAGCACTACGCCGAGGGACAATCCGGGCCGCCGAGGGGATCCCTTCACCCGGCCGCTGGTTGGTGCTGACGTGCGCCGTCGCCATCGTCCCCTTCTTCTTCATCAAGACCTTCGAGCGCTACCTGATTCCCCTCGTTCCTCTCCTCTGCATCCTCGTCTCCGCTCACCTCGAATCTCTCGATGGCCGGCGTCTGCGAAAACACCTGATTGCCGCGGCGCTGCTGCTCGCCTTGCCGGTGCTCGGTTTCGCTGCCTTCGTCTTCTGGTTTCATCTATCGGGTACGGCGGCACTCCTTGCCGCTGGCGCCTGGGCGATCGTGCTTGTCTGCGCGAGAAGAGGCATGCTGCGCCAGATGGTGCTGGCGACGGCGGGGACCATCGCCATCGTCGTCGGCTTTTTGCTGCCTGCCATCGGCATCGGCGCCCTTCCCGACAACCTCCCCGCCGACATCGACACCTCTCAGGTGGCAACGATCGGTAGCGACCAGCCGGTGATGGTTTCGATGCGGCTTCGGCGTCTGATCCCGGTTCTTCCTCGAGATCCTGAGGCTCTCGCCGACAGCTTGCCGTCGGAGAAGATCTACCTCTTCGCTAGCAGCGATGACCGTTTTGCGGTCCTCGCCGCCGCTACTGGTGCCGGAAGAGAGGCGAGGGCGGTCCTGGAATTCAGCAGTTTCAGGTCGCGAAAGACCTATCTGCGTTTCGCCCGCGCCGATGCCGGATGGCCAGAGTGGCGTCGAGCGATCGCTCTTCGCGACCTCGAAACGCTCCGACCCCAGTGGACCCTCTACCTCGTCAGCCGAAAGTGAAGGAGGCCCAGGTGCTTGACCCCCACTCCCGACCCGTCTCTCATCGGGGCATCCCCAGGAAGGAAGGTTTCATGACCCGCTACCTCTGTATCCTCCTGCTCCTCCTGCTCCCAACCGTCCCCATCGAAGCCGGTGACTCCATCGACTTCGACCCGACCTGGGAGTCTCTCGCTCAGCATCCGACTCCACAGTGGTTCAGCGATGCGAAGTTCGGCATCTTCATCCACTGGGGGGTCTACTCGGTGCCCGCCTTCTGCGACACCAGCACCTACAGCGAGTGGTATCAGCACTGGTACGACTCCAACAGCCACGGCGGCAAGGTGCGCGACTTCCACCACAAGAATTACGGCGAGGACTTCCCCTATTCTGATTTTGCTCCGCGTTTCCGGGCGGAATTGTGGGACCCCGCCGAATGGGCGAGTGTTTTTCGCCGCTCCGGTGCCCGCTACATGGTGATCACCAGCAAGCATCACGATGGCTTCTGCCTGTGGCCGAACTCGACCGCCAGCGAGGTGCGCGGCTATCCGTGGAACAGCATGGAGGTCGGGCCAAAGAGAGACCTTCTCGGCGAACTGTTCGCCGCCTGTCGCAAGGAGGGAGTCCGTCCCGGGCTCTACTACTCCTTCATGGAGTGGCACAACCCCCTCTACGACAGCGACAAGGAGAAATACGTCGAGACCCAGATGATCCCGCAGATCAAGGAGTTGATCGAGCGCTACCAGCCCGATGTTTTCTGGCCCGATGGCGAGTGGGATTACCCCGATACCCTGTGGCGCTCGACCGAGATCCTCGAGTGGATCTACGAGAATGTAAAAAACCCCGAGGATATCGCCGTCAACGATCGCTGGGGCAAGGGCCTGCGCGGCCAGGTCGGTGATTACTCGACCACCGAATACGGCAATCTCGGCAATTCCTCCGGCAAGGGGATGAACCAGGTACGCCCCTTCGAGGAGTGTCGCGGCATCGGCCACTCCTTCGCCTTCAACCGCGCCGAGAACTACGACATCTACGCGAGCCGCACCAGCAGCATCCACACGTTGATCGACCTCGTCTCCAAGGGCGGGAATCTGCTTCTCGACATCGGCCCCGACGATGATGGCACCATCCCGCTGATCATGGTCGACCGTCTGCTGGCGATCGGGCGCTGGCTCGACGTCAATGGCGAGTCGATCTACGGCACCACCAAGGGGCCCTTCAGGTCGCTTCCGTGGGGAAAGGCGACGTCGAAGGGCAACCGCGTCTACCTGCACGTATTCGACTGGCCCGACGATGACGTCCTGGAAGTCCCCGGGCTCATCACCCCGATCACCAGGGCGACGATGCTGGGAGACCGCAAGGAGGGGCGGAGCCTCGAGGTGGTCGCTGGCAAAAGAGGACCGCTGATCTCCCTTGTCGATCTGCATCCCGATGAGCACGCCACCGTCATCCGCCTCGATCTCCCATCCCAGGCGGTGGTAGACACTTCGGTTGGTCCCGATGGCGCTGGTGTCGTCCATCTTCTGGCGGGCAGCGGCAGCATCAGCGGCCCTCGCTTGCAGATCGAGACCTACCCCGGCTTTCATGGTCAAGGGACCGCCGGCGCTGCTCTTCAGCGGCGCAGCTGCCATCGCCATCGCCATCTCGTTCAGGGAGCGGCATCCCGAGGCTCGCTGGCTTCATCTGCTTCCCGCCGCCGCGGTCTTTGCTCTTCTTGCCCTCCCCTGGCCGCTGTCGATGGCCGCCACCTCACCGCTCTTTGTCGAACGCCTCGAGGAACAGCTGAGCAACCGCGAGCTGAGGTGGATTCACTGGCGATGGCTGCCATCCCTTGCTGGCGGGGCGCTCGGGCTCATCATTCCCTGGTCGCTGTCGTTGCCGGGTGCGCTCAGGCGAACTGTCCGCCGGCGAGACGATGGCATCGATTCTCCGGGGCGCTGGCTGCTGTGGATGTGCGCCATC
>DQQH01000008.1 GCA_015664425.1 Planctomycetota bacterium | reverse complement strand
GACTCCGAGAAGATTCACCCCCCACCAGGAGAAGGCGACGATGACGCCGTTGAAGATCGCCAGCAGGGCGAGACCGTGTTCGCGGATGTAGCCGCAGAGGCGGAAATGGAGGATCGCCAGCTCCGCCAGGCAGATCATCAGCGCGCCATTCTCCTTCGGATCCCAGCCCCAGAAGCGCCCCCAGCTGTAGTTCGCCCAGATGCCACCGAGAATCGTCCCGACCACCGAGAAGAGGAGCCCGAAGCAGATCACCCCGTAGACCATGCGGCTGACGGTTCGGTAGAAATCCTTGTCGTCACGGCGGAATCCGAAAATTTTACCGAAGATCCAGATATGGGCGAGGGCGGCGGCGAGGAGCCCGGCCGAGTAGCCGAGAGTGACGCAGGTGACGTGGGTTGCCAGCCAGAAGTTGGTGTCGAGGACAGCAACCAGGCTCGGCATCGTGTCGCCCGTTGTCACAGCTTCCTTGAACTCGTACTTCATCGACAGGAAGCAACCGAGAAGGCCGAGGATCGATGCGGTGGCCAGGGCGATTCGCTTGCGGTTCAGCCATTCGATGAAGAGGCCAGTGAGGACTGCACAGGCAGTGATGAAAAGGATCGTCTCGTAGAGGGTGCTGACCGGAGGACGGGATCGGATGATGCAGCGCAAGACGATCCCGCCGATTACCAGCGTCAGTCCTCCCAGAAGAGATGCCCAGGTCGCCCACTGGATCCACGAGGTGCGTGGAGCGAGCCAGGAGATGGAGGTGAAGATGAAGGAGAGGATGAAGAGGATGAGGCCGTGGTAGAAGAAGTCGATGCGGTAAAAGAGGATTTCCAGGGGGATCTTGCCGTACTCTCCCCTCGCTTCTGCGAGGTTGCGGAGATTGCTGACAAGGGAGGTCGATCTTGCTGCCAGATCGGGATCGTCGACCGCTGAACTGGCGATCGATTCGAGGTTCTCGAGGGCGGATATCGAGATCTCCGCTGGGGCTCCGTCGAAGACCACCGTCAGGAGTTCCATCGGTCGCAGCCAGACTTCGTCCTGGAGATCGGTTTCTTCAGATGCCGAATTGGAATCCTCGGGTGGGAAGATGGCGAGGCCAGCGCCACTGATCCGGTCGAGTTGGGCGAACTCTTGCTGAAGAGCCAGAAGCGCTCTCTGAATCTGTTCTGCACGCTCCGGGGGAGCGCTCTGGCGTTTCTCGATGAGCTCTCTGAGTTGATCGGTCGAACGAAGCAACGGGGTGAGGCCTGGCCCCGGAGACTCTCCGAAGATATCGATCATCTCCTGACAACCGTTGAGCGAGAAGCGGAACCTGGCGAAGTCGAGGTAATGCAGAAGGCTCTCGAACTCCTGGATGTCCCGTGCGAGCTGGACCAGTTGCCGTTCGACCCCTGTCCAGGTCTTCGAGGCCTCGTTTGCGTCGATTCCGGGGGGAAACAGCTGGCCAGCCTTCTTGAAGAGGAGCTGGAGGCCAGGCAGCAGCTGCTTGTAGCTGTAGCGGTCGCTCTTCCTGCTGCCCTCGAAGTCGAGTCCGATGTCGGTCAGGACCTCGTCGTTACGGACGAGGAAACAACGGTGATCGACCGCGACCTCGGGGCGGAAGAGGCAGTCGAGGAGCCACTCCATCGCATCGATCGAATCACCGTCGACTGTCTTGCATCCCCTCCTGCCGTTGAGTTTGAGGAGTTTGAATCCGGCAATAGTGTCGATCGGTTTTACTCGCCCGCCATCCTGGACCGGGATCCCTCCCATCGTCACGACGACATCGGAGGGCCACCTCTGGCTGCTGGGATCTGACTCCTGTCCGTTGATTTGGACGGTGAAGGAGCCGAGGAAGAGGATCGAGACGAGTGCGACCATCGAGAACCGCCGCCTGATCTTCATTCAGGACCCTCCTCACGCAGGCGAGCCTGCCTCTGGGCGTATTTCAGCAACTTCTGGATGAATGCGATGAGCATTCCCGCGCCGATGACGATGCAGGAATAGAGGGGCCAGTGGTCGGAGGGATTCCTGACCACAGAAAGAACGGTGTAGAGACGGGCACCGGGAGGGGCGTTGCTGGGACCCCAGCCGCTCTGGAATAGGACCAGGCCGCCATCTCGCAACGGCTCGTTCATCTGAATCCGTATCTTCTGCTCACGGCCCGACTCGAACTTCGTCACATCGCTCCTGAAGGACCTGGCCATCTCGATCCCGGGGTGGTCCTCCTTGTGGAAGTCGTCAAGGCGGATGGTGAAGGGCATCGAGAAGCGGCGATGACGCAGTGCCAGCGCCCAGCTCCTGCCTCCGGCCTGGAAGGACCAGGGTGCAATGTCACTTCTGCCGTAGAGTAGCCCGCTTGAGCTGGTTTCACCGGCGGTCTCGATCACCGTTGCCACGAGGCCGGCGATGTTGCGCTCCGCTGCCACCTCCATCGGTAACTCCTCCAGGGCCCAGCCCTCGATCTCGGGAGATATTGCTTGCAAGTCTGAATCCTCGAAGCGGGGTTTGCAGTTGGCGAGGAAATTGGAGAGCTCGACCTGGAAGGGGAGGTCGCTGTCGACAAACACCCGCGACTTGCCAGAACCCAGGTGGAGGAAATCCTCCCCGGGAATCAGGTACTCCTTCACAGGCCCCGAGATGCCCGATTCGAAGATGGCGAGTTCCCAGTAGTGGTAACTGACGAACTCATTGGATTCCTCCTCCTCGAAGAGGGTCAGGTGTCCATCGTCGCTGATGTACAGCTTCACCAGGCCAGAAGCGAGCATGATCGCCATGCCGATGTGGATGATGAAGATACCGAGATTGGAGGGTTTCAGGCGAAACCTGACCAGGCCTCCGACAAGAAGGTTGAGACCAAAGAGGCTCATACACAGGAGGCCTCCAGGGAGCGGGATCGGAACCGGCCCAATCTCGTGGACCAGGAACCAGGACTCGAAATACGCCTTCTGCACGGCAAATAACCCATGGTCCACCTGCTCGAGGGTTCCGAGAAAAGTCAGCAGCAACAGCAGAGTCATCAGAACCGCAGCGAGCTTCTGTGAAGAGAGGATCTTGATCAGGAATCCGCTGATGGCGTTGATCTTCTGCATCAGTTTTTTATCTCGATCGATTGGGCGAGGAAGAGGAATCCATCGCGCAGTGTTTCGACCTCGGCTGCGGGGCCGACCATCTTGAGGAAGAAGGTCCTCCCCGGGGAAGGAAGGATCAGGCCGAGGAGGCGGAAACCATCCCTCGGAGGTCCCGAAACTCCCTGGAAAGTGCCGCTGCCCTCTATCAGGGTTGCATTTCCACCGAGCATTGGGGCGCTGTCGAGCTTGGCAATCTCCTGGGCGGAGAGTGGATCGAGCCCGATTTCCCTGCGCCAGCGATTGACATTCCGCTCGAGGCCGCCAGCGCTGCCCCCGAGGATCGACAGGTAGCACTCCGTATTGGTCCCGGCGTGATAGGTGAAATGGCGCATCGGTTTGGGAGGATCGACGATCCAGCCCTTCGGCGCCGTCCAGGTCAGGTCGGGCAAGGCGCCTCCAGGGCTTTCCCTTGGGGGGGGGATCGATTGGAGGTGGAGAGAGTCGCAGAACCCGAGGAACCTCTCCCGTTCAGCAACGAGAAGCGCGTCCGGTCCGGTCATCTTGACGAACAGCCCCGAGTCCCCGAAGGTGAGAATCAGGCCGAAGAGGCGAGCGTCGGGGAGAGTCCCACCCGACAGTCCGGAGAAATCCCCTGTGATCTCGATCCAGCGCGCAGGAGCTCCCAGGAGCGGCCTCTCTGGAAGGGCCAGAACCTCCTCGCTGGAGAGGGGCCTCTTGCCCATCTGCCTTCGCCAGCGATTGACGTTATCTTCCAGCCCCCCGCCGCCGGGCAGGATGGCGAGGTAGCACTCCGAGGCGGGGTTGTTCGCCGGGCGGAAGTTGGCCTGTCGCGTGGTTGTAGGTCCCAGATCGACCCAGCCTCTGGGAGTGTCCCACCCCAGTTGAGGGACGGGTCGCACTGGCACCCGCGGCGGGCGAAAATTCTGAAAGCGCTGGTCGTGGCTGGCGCCAGGGATGACCCGGTGAACGGGAGCAGCGATGGTCCTCTTGCCAGTGATCGGCCTCGGAGTCCTGTCATCACCTTGGCAGGAGGTCAGGAGAAGCAGGAGCGAGATGATGAGATTGGAACCTGTGAGATACACCTTTGTGCGATGGCGTGGACGCCACCCGGTGGCGCTGAAACTCATCTCGACGTTCCCCTCGACCTACCTTGCTCGCCGGCTGAAAGATCTGAACCAATCTTCGGAGGTGATGGTAGGGGATGGAGGGCCGAGCGTCGACCACATCGGGAGCAGGTTTTGCGGGGGGAGAGGCGATTCTGGTCGCTGCGACCGGTTGATCGCAGCGGCCAGAATCGGGGGACCGAGCCCCTAGAGGAGGGATTCGATCTTGGATTCAATGACGTTGCGTGGCTGGGCGCCGACAACCGTCTCGACCACCTCGCCATCCTTGAAGAAGAGAAGGGTGGGAACACCCTGAATCTTGAACTTGACGGCCAGGTTCTTTGCCACGTCGATGTCGACTTTGCCGACCTTCACACCCTTTTCGGAGTAGCTGTCTGCGAGTTCCTCGACGATAGGGGCGATCGTCTTGCACGGTCCGCACCATGTCGCATAGAAATCGAGCATTGCTGGAGCGCCACCGCTGACGATTTCCGTCTCGAAATTGTTGTCATCGATGTGGAGCAGGTTTCCTGCCATTTCAACCTCCTTCCAGTCGCTCATGGAACTCTGGCTCCATCGGCGAACTGCTGACTATTGATCTTCCGCTTGAGTTTCATCTTCTTCTGAAACGCTGGAAACTTCTCCATCAGACCCCGGGTATGGAATCGGCAAGCGATCTCCCGGTTGACCATCGATGGGGCGCCAGAATCCAACCTGTTCGTCACCGGGTCGCCAGCTGAGCATCACTTCGCCCCCGTCGAGTTCACCGAGGAATTCGATTGTTCCCGTTGCTGCCTCGGCGATCACTCCGCCGAGAACTTGAACCTCCTCGTCGAGTTGTTTCAGGCGATTCCCGATTTCGCGTCTCTGTTCGCGAAGGAAAGGGAGGTTCTCCTCATCGCCCTTTTTTTCCCGGCCGGCATGCTGGATCTTGCGCACGATCTCGACGTACTGCCGATGAACCTCGACGAGATCGGGACAGATTCTCTCGAGGAGAGGGCCCCTCGCCTCGATCTCTGGCAGTTCCAGAGCTGGCAGCGTCGATGTCATCTTTGCTCTCTCTTCTTCTGCCGCCAGCCAAGAGAACTAGCGGCCTCGTTCGGCCGAACCCAGTCCGCCTTGGGGAGCGAGTCGAACTCTCCAGGGCAGGGTCTGTACAGCGCTTCGGTTGGAGCGCCGAGATTGGGGAGGCGTTACGTCCCCGATCTTCACTTCTTTCCCCCCCGGAGAGGGTCTGGTTCCGAGGTTCCCCTGCGGGCGCCAATGGTAGACTGCCCCCACACCTGTTGCAACGCAGGTGACGCAGTAATCGTTCCTGCGGATTTTCTTTTCAGGAGGGTCTCCTGGGGGGAGAATCCCCCCAGGGAGGGGACGAACACCGTGAATTCAGGGCAGCAACAGGAGTTCGGGTCGAAGTTTGGCCGCTGGCAGGTGCTGACCCTTCCATGCGGCGGTCTTAGCCTCGACGGCGGAGCGATGTTCGGATCCGTTCCGCGGGTCCTGTGGCAGAAACTCATTTCTCCCGATGAGGAACATCGCATTCCCCTGGCGATGCGCCTTCTGTTGATCCGGGACCTCGATGGCGACCGCCTGGTCCTCGTCGATACCGGTCTTGGCGACAAGGAGGATCCATCTTTCTGCGACAGGTTTGCTGTCGAGGAGCCCGGTGGCAACGGCGGGACTCCCCTCGAGCGTGCCCTGGCGACGGTCGGAGTCGAGGCCCGCCAGGTCACCGATCTGGTTCTGACCCATCTCCATTTCGACCATGGCGGCGGGGTATCCCGAAAATCAGCGGATGGGACCTACGAGCCGGCGTTCCCGTCCGCCAGGCACTGGTTGCAGCGCAGCAACCTGGAGACGGCCCGAGAACCCAGTCGACGGGAGCGGGCGTCTTACCTGCCACGAAATGTCGATCCTCTCGCCGATGTCGATCTCGAACTCCTCGACGGCGACGAGGAGATCTTCCCTGGAATCAGCGTCGAGCGCTGTGACGGACACACTCTCGGCATGCAGACCCTTCGCCTCGAGGGGGGAGGCCGGGTATTGCGCTATCTGGCCGATCTCGCCCCGACCAGCCACCACCTCCGTCTCGCTTTCACGATGGGTTATGACATCTGCGCGACGACGGTTCTCGCCGAGAAGGAAAGGACCCTGAGAGCGGCTCACGAGGAGGAAGCGCTGCTGGTCCTGGAGCACGATCCCGTCGTGGCGGTGTCGACGATCGTCGATCGGGGCGGAAAAAGGGTCCCTGGGGAGGCGGGAGTGATCGAAGGGTCGCCGGAGGGTTAGCGGCTGCCCCCGACCCGCTCGTCACCGCTGTAGATATTGAATCCCGAGTTGCTGACGAACCCGAGAAGGGTGACACCGAACCTCTCTGCGGTCTCGACCGCGAGACTCGATGGAGCTCCCACTGCCGCCACAAGGGGAAAGCCTGCAACGGCAGCCTTCTGCACCAGTTCGAAACTTGCCCTGCCGCTGACCAGCAGCACCCTCTCTGAAGCGGGGAGCTCTCCGTTGAGCAGCATTGAACCGATCACCTTGTCGAGGGCATTGTGGCGGCCGACATCCTCACGCAGGAGCAGGATTTCACCATCGCCGTCGAAGACTCCCGAGGCATGGATCCCACCGGTGCGATCGAAGATATCCTGGGCAGCCCTGAGTTTCTCCGGCAACTGACGGATAACAGTTGCGCTAACGACCGGTCCACTTGCAACCGGCATGCAGCCGCGGGCACGGATGGCATCGATGCTCGCCTTGCCGCAGACACCGCAACTGCTGCTCGTGTAGAAATTCCTTTCGACGAGCTTGAGATCGAAAGAAACTCCGTCGCGCAGCACCACTCTGACGATGTTGAAGTGCTGCTCGACATCGCCTTCGGTGCAGTGGCTGATCCCGGTGATATCACCCTGTTTTTCGATGATTCCCTCCGTCAGCAGGAAACCCGCCGCCAGGTCCGAGTCGTTCCCGGGGGTCCTCATCGTCACGGCGATGGCACGCTCCTTCCCGCCATCCGATTCCTGCCAGCAGAGTCGGATTTCAAGCGGCTCTTCAGTGGCGACAGAGTCGATTCCCCTGGGGGGCTTTCCGTCCCGCATGCGACGGATCTGGCGCTGTTGACTGCTGCCGGGGGGACGTGTCGGTGGAGTGGGATCGGGAGAGTCGGAGTCCGGGGAGGCGGAGAAGTTGTCTGAAGGGCTCACGGGTACTCTCCCAACGCTGCAATTGGTCGCAACGGGGAGAATACCCGTGTCCCTGCCCGGGGTCTATTGGATGACGGGGACCGGCGGCTTGCTGTCGGTCCAGACGAGACGCTGAACCTCGGCCGTCTGAGGGAAGAGATCGCGCAACACGCTCGAGTTGAGCAGATCCGGATCCCATCCCCAGGCTCTGGTAGGTGGCTTGTAGACCCCCGACTTGCCCCAGCGCTCTGTCGCTACACGGCTCTGGAAAAGGTTGATGAAGGCGCCGTTGATGTTGGCCTTCGTGCCACCCCAGTTTTCGTGGAACCTGGGCAGGTTCTCCAGTCCTCCGGAGTAGTTTCCACCACCGTCCGGGGTGCGGACGTTGCCGGTGATCAGCGCCATGTTGAAGGTCGTCTCACTGGCGTGGCTGATGTCGTTGTGACTGTCGCTTGCATCGCGAGTGTCATCCCAGGAGTTGGAGAGAAGGTTGACCGCATCGCTGATCACAGCGGCGGTCTTCTTGGAATCGGTATTGAAATCTCCATGAACGTAGATCGGATCCTCGCTGACGAAGAGGAGGTCATCGGGAAGGAGGTCACCGTTGACCAGTTTGATCCCCTCGAACCAGTTGCTGGCGAGAGCGGGATCCCAGTTTGCTGGCTCCGGTTCGGGCGAGCGGTAGGCGTAGACCTGATGGATGTCGTTGGTGGGGTCGCTGTCGCCGTTGGCGCCGCTGATGTAGTTCTGAAGCCCGGGGTCGGAGAGATCGATCTCGGTGACCGGGACGTAGGTCTCCTGACGGGCGTCGTAGAGATCGGAGTGTTCCGAGATGGCGCCGCTCACCTGGTTGGTGATGTCGGTCTCGACCCCGGCGATGACGTGGTAGACACGGTCGTTGTGGACCACCAGGTCGGCGGTGTTTCGGTAGTAGCCGTTATTGGCGATAGACCCGATCTCTGGTGCCGGAGCGTCGGAGACGCCATGGCTGCCGGTTTGCACGGTGCCGCCCCAGCGACCATCGGCGAAATCGACCCACTCATCGGGGGTCGCCCACGCCTCGAAATCCTGATCGTTGTCGAGGGTCTGAAAGGCCCCGCTGAATGAATCCTTGATCGAGACGGTGCCGCCGGTGGTGCTGCCGTTGTTCTTGCGTTCGCGGTAGATCTCGCCGGTGCAGCGGAAGTAGTCGGAATCGATGGTCAGGGTCTTGCTTCCCCCGATGCCGACGTAGATGTCACCGTTGGCGTGAACCTTGCCCGCAAAGGTCATGCTTGGTCCGGGGAGGAGTTCGAGGTCGTCATCGTAGAAGATGGCGAAGTCAAAGAGGGGGAAACGCTGGATCTCGACCGTTCTCACCAGTCGAGAGGTGGCCTTTCCGACCACGATGGCGCCATTCTCGGGGCTGAGTCGAACAACCCGGGTCCGTATCGTCTGAAGGGGGGGGTTAGGCTGCCCGGCGTCGGTGCGGTCATAGAGTTTTTCCAGTTCGTGCCAGCCGGAACTGTCTACCTCGCTTGCGCCGTAAACCTCGACGGTGAGGTCCTCACCAATCCAGTTGTAGACGACTCCACCCACCGTTGAGGTTCCCTGGTAACTGGTCGAGCCGGCAGCGAATGGGTCCTGGAACTGAGCCGTCATCTCGAGAAGTTGGCGCTGGGCTGATTCGAGGATCGCTTCTGCAAGGGTACGCGCGGAGAGTCGGTCGGTGGTGTATTCGGTGTTCCTCGTCCTGGCTAGTGTTGTACTCACCGTTGCAGCCGAGAACATCCCGACGACCAGGGTCACCAGGACTGCCAGGAGAAGAACGGTTCCTCTCTCGTTCCCCCCCGGGAACATTTGCTTCGACTTCATCGGTTTGCTTCCTAGATCCATGGGGACCTCGCTCTGTCTAGTAGGTGAGAGATGCCTCTTCTTCGAGCAGAACCTGCTCGTCGAGGACGTTTCTGAGTGAGATGGTGCTGAGAATTTCCACCGGTGCGGGGGCACGGGAATGGTCGGCCGTGATGTGAACGTGAAGGGACCGGGTTTTCGGCTCGCCGGCGAGATCTTCAATGATCCACTCGGGCCAGCCGGGCAGCGCTCCGTAGAGTCCGATCCACTCCCACAGGTATCGGTTCTGGAACTCGAGGGCGGTGACGCCGCCTCCCAGGGATATCACCTTGTCGTGGCTGGGGGTGCCATCGCTGAGAGTGGCGGTCACCTCGCTGTTTGCGGTGTCGAGGGAGATGGTACACGTTGCTACTGGCAGCGGAGAGTCGTCGGGGAGGCTGAACGCCCAACTGCCGCTGCTGATGTCATATTCGTGTTTCCAGCCGTCGGGATCGTGGTAACCCCAAGCACCGCTGGCGGTGTATTCGTAGCCGAGCAAGGTGATGGTGAGCTCGGTCGGGTCGGGGTATCCACCGCTGGTCCCCAGCGTCGGCATCTCCCAGGAACGTCTTACCAGATCCTCGATGCGGCTGAAGACGAGCCGCGCCCGGATCTCGGCGTCAGCATCGCCATCTGCCTGAGCGTGGAACTTGCTCGATTCGAGTAGGAATGCCGTCACCAGTCCAAAGAGGATCGAGAGCAGAGCCACCGAGACGATGATCTCGAGGAGAGTGAAGCCAGATTCTGGAGTGGTTCGTTTGTGCTTCAAAAGGCTCTCCTATCTTGTCCTCAGAACCCAGTACGTTTGTTCCCTGTCACCGACGTCGATGCTGCTCCATGAGATCTTCACCTCGATCTGGAGAGGATCGTCATCGAGGTCGGTGGTGTTCACATCCAGTATCCCGACGATTCCTGGAGCTGTCGGGTCGCCGCTGATCGTGACTATCTGGGGCCAGAGGCTGGGGTCGCATCGATCCACCACCTGCGGGTAAGGCAACGTCTGCAGCTCCTCGATGATGTCACGAGCGTGGGAGGTCGCTGCCTCGATCTGTCTCGATGCGCGTTGTTCCCTCGATACGGGGATTACGATCATCGCCAGAGCGAGACTGACGACCGCGAGAAGTGCAGCGGTGATCATCACCTCCAGGATTGTGAAACCACCCTCTGCATCGACAGGGCCCGTCGACGGCCGGTTCACAGATTTCCTGTCTGTCATCGATTCCCTCTCAGGGTGTTGCTGGAGCACTCACTGATTCCCTTCATCGGGCCAAGGCTGACCTGAAGCGATGCTCTGGCCGTCACCACAGGGCGGTGGCTGCCGTCTTTGGCCTGCATGTTCCACTTCAGGGGTTGCTGGCTGAGGAAGGGTAGGTACCCACGAAAGATTACAACGGAGTTGAAGGGTGGGCCAATCGGTGCAATCAGGCGGGGGGGGAAAGGGCGGGGAATCGCCGACAATTCTCAGTCAAACAAGGGGGGCCCGGAAGGGAGGGTCCGATCGAGTCCGGCAAGAGTTGCCGGGATGCCCTCAAAACCCGAGTTCGATCCTGACAGCCAGGGTCGATGCGGCCGTCCGATTGCCAAAGGCAGCGATCGGTTCCCTGCACTCGCTCCTCGACATCTCGAGGGTACAGCGGGCATCTTTGACGACGTCGAAGCCGACCGCGACCGTGGTGCTGTGAATGTTTGTGGGAGCCTCACCGGCAACGATGAGTCCGGAATCGATCAATTTTCTGCCGACGTTCGAATTCTCATAGCGAAGATCGATTTCCAACCCGGTGAACAGACTGCGGGGCCAGTTGCCCACGATCCCGTCGGCGACCCTGTAGTCATCGAGGAGGCTCCAGCGGGAGCGGTGAGAGTCGAAACGGTGTCCGGGGCGCCAGCGTATCTCGGTACGGAACCCCTCGATCGCCTTGGCGATGTCCTCGCTCCCTGATGGGGTGTCGATCTGTGCAAAGCCGGAATAACCCCACTCCGCTTCGAGATGAACGGAGCCGGAGTCGAGGCCGAGTCCAACCCTGACCGCCTGGCGCGATTCTGCATCGAACTCCTGACTGCGCAGGATGGGCAACTCGCTGGGGGCGTCGATCTGGATCGGGCCTCGCCAGTTTCCGGTCCAGCGAGCGCCGGTCATCAGGTGAAGAGAGGAAAGGGTCGGATGGGCGACTTCGCTCTCAGGGCGGATGAACCCGGGCTGAAAGGGGAAGAGCAGGATTCTGAAATCGCCACTGTTGCCTCCGGAATTTTCCCCTCTGAATCCGAACCCATCACCGGCGAGAGCACTGAAATCGAAGGCCAAGGCGCGCTGGATCCAGTCACCGTGGAGGCTGATTCCCAGATCGGTGACGAAGTCGACAGAACGCAGGAGCGAGGGGGAGATGAAGGGGCTCCCTTCGAGAGTCCTGGCATCGTCGAACCCGATGGCCGAGGGGGAGAGGCCGATGCGCATGTCGACTCCCGGGAAAATTTCTCGGGAAACCCATCCATCGAGAAGGTGGTTGGGGGTGTGCCGACCGTCTAGATCGAAGGTGATCTGGAAGCGATTGGGCTGCAGCATCTGGCCACGGATTCGCAGGCCACCCTTCTCGAACCAGCCGCCTGAGTTTAGCAGGGTACGTTGAGGGCGGTCGCGGTAGGTCCAGAGCAGGCGGGTCCTGACTTCGACGATGGGGACCGATTCAGGGCCTTGAAACAGGAAGCCACGCAGGTCGGGGGAGAGATCGAAGCGGACGGAGTTCGACCGTGCTCCGGTGAGGGGAGAGGGCTTGACCTCCCAGCCGCCGGTCCAGGGTTCGTCAGAGAATGGATCGTCCTGGCCGGCGACGATTCCTCCCAGCCCACTCAGGGTGAAGGTGAGCATGAGGAGAAGAAATCTGCGCTCGCGTGCCAGTGGGCGAATTACCCACTCGAGGAGTTGCCGAAGCAAGGAAGTCCCCCTTCCTTCGGCAGTTTAGAGTTTTCTTGACACCGGGAACAGGTCTTCAGGAGCGTTCGAGACGGATGTCGTCGATCATGATCTTCGCTTCACCGCCCTGGTAGTGGATCAGGCGAAGGGCTTGGATCATCTCCCAGTCTGCTTCCCCTTTTTTGACGAACTTGCGCAGGTCGAGGCGAAGATCCTGCCAGCGGCCCGTGGGTGAGACCCCCAGTTGGAAACCCTCCCGCTGGCCGACACGGCCCCAGGCCCTTCTCCCTCTTCCCTGTCGATCAGGGATCTGTTCGCCATCGACATCGAAGAGGACCACGATGGCTGGCCTTGCCTTGGGGTCTTCCGATCGCAACGAGATGTTGAGATAGCGGAACTCTGAGAGGTCGATTTCGTCTAGGCCCCTGAAGGTGACCGAACTCATCTGCCTGCCGATCATCCAGTGCAGGGCACCTTTCCCGCTGCGGACATCGCCATCTTCCCGGCTACCGCCGACGATCTTGGCGTTCTGCCCGTAGCCACGATTCCGGCCGCCTCTGGGGTCTCGCTCTTCAGGGTCATCTTCGCCACCAGGTTCCTCGGGGGTTGCCACCGGTTTTTTCTCGAACTCATCGATCAGAAAATAGATCTCATCCTGGCATTGCTTACGGAACTCAGAGAGCTCGCGACCGGTGAAGGTGCCTTCGAAGGCATCGCCATCGGGGTCAGCCTTGAGGCAGGCGTTGAGGGCGCTTCGATAGCGCTCCCTCTCGACGTAGGAGCGAACCTTGAGCAGTACGACTCCAGCCTCCGCCTCCAGAACACAGCGTTCGAGGGCCTCTTCGATCTCCTTGCCAGGAGTGCGCAGTGAACTCTTGATTCTCCTGAAGGTGGTTCTCGCCCTGGAGAAACTCTCCTCGTCGAGAAGATCACAGCCCTGCTGGTAGCGCTCCTGGAGCTTCGGGTCGTCGAAGGCTGGGACGGGAAGCGGGAGAATCTCCGTCTTCTCGGCCTCCGCTCCCCCTTCCCGGGGGGGATCCTGGGCGCAGAGGGGCATGGACAGGAACAGGACGATCAACAGTGCTGGCCAGGACCGCGGGGTCTGATCGGCATCGGGATGCATGGGGCCTCCTCGTCGTGTCCGCAGGGTACGAAACTATCGTCAGAAGCAAGAGAGAACAACAACCCGCAGGGCCTGGAAACCTCTGACCGGAATCGGGATCCCGCTGCTTCGGATCACCGTGATGGGCTCCAGCCTGCCATCTAACCCCGGATCAATCGACCCGGTTCTGCTCCACAGATCAAAATTGTGGCCGGATTCGAGGATTTCGAGGCCGATTCAGGCGATAATCGCCCCGCCTCCGGGTCGTTCCCCTGGGGTCGAAAGTGTCCGGGAACCGTCGGGGGATCCTGTCCTGGCGAGATCGAGGCGAAATGAGGAAGAATCGATGGTTCGTGAAGTAGTGATCATTGGTTCAGGACCCGCGGGCTACACCGCTGCTCTCTACACCGCTCGGGCGAACCTGGCGCCAAAGGTCTACGCCGGCTCCCTCAGCGGCGGTCAGTTGATGCTGACCACGGACGTCGAGAACTACCCCGGGTTTCCCGAAGGGATCATGGGACCTGACCTGATGGAAAGTTTCCGCAAACAGGCGGAGCGTTTCGGAGCCGAGGTCGTCAACGACGACGTGACGGAGGTCGATCTGTCCGGTGAGCCCTTTGTCGTCAAGACCGCGCGCGAGACGGTCGAGACGAGAGCTCTGATCATCTCGACCGGCGCCAAGGCACGGATGCTCGGTATCGAGTCGGAAGAGAGACTCCTCGGGCACGGAGTCAGCACCTGTGCGACCTGTGATGGTTACTTCTTTCGCGGCGAGGAGATTGCGATCGTCGGGGGAGGGGATTCCGCCATGGAGGAGGCGACCTTCCTGACCAAATTCGCCAACAAAGTGACCGTGATCCACCGCCGCGATAGCCTCCGTGCCTCGAAGATCATGCAGCAGAGAGCCGTCGACAACCCGAAGATCGAATTCCGGTGGAATTCGGTGGTCGAGGAAGTTCTCGAAGATGGCGATGGAAAGGTGCGCGGGATCCAGGTCAGAAACGTCGAGAATGATGAGAAGAGCGAGATCGCCCTCAAAGGACTCTTCATCGCAGTTGGCCACACTCCGAACACCCAGATATTCGAGGGGCAGGTCGAGTTGCACGACAACGGTTACATGAAGACTTTCGAGGGATCGCGCACCAGCGTCGAGGGGGTCTTCGCCTGCGGCGACGTGCAGGACTTCACCTACCGCCAGGCGGTCACCGCTGCCGGCAGTGGCTGCATGGCAGCTCTCGATGCTGAGCGTTGGCTGGCCCACTAGGCGCGCCCCGGACGTTCAGTTTTTGGCTGAAGAGGATTCTCGCGTCTTCGCTTTCTCCTCCTGGCTGCCGCTTCCCCGTCTGCGCTCCTCTTGCCACCAGCGCTCCCACGCCTCGAAATCCATCCCGAAGGACTCCCCGGTGATCTCCTGAAGGGCTGCGATGCGCGAGGTCGCTTCTGCGCGTCTGACCTTGACGTCGATCACCACCCCTTCGAGGAAGACATCGATGACCGGGTCGGCGACCTCGCTGACCACCAGGCCAGTGCCGCCGCTGACCAGCTCGTAGTCCTTGACGTATGATCTCTGGACCAGTTGGGCGAAATGCGCCCTGCCGAAGCCCGCCCAGACTTTGTAAAGGCTGCGCATCAGGACCGGCACTGCCCGGGGATCGGGAAAGATGTTCAGCGCTCTGGCAGCGTTGACCCGCAACCTGTCATTTTCTCCCTCGAGATAGGGGAGGAAGGCGATGGCAACGTCGGGGACCTGCCAGCCGGAGAGAGTGCGAAGCGCCTCATCCCTCACCGATCGGACGCGGTCACGAACAGCGAGGTGCGCCAGAGTTCTCACCGGTTGGACGATGGTGAGTTCGGAGACGAGGCGGGCAGCGAGTTGGCGCTCGCGGCTGCGGGAGGATCGGATCTTGCGGGAGAGAACCCACCAGCGCTGTTGCTCCGGAGCGTTACTGAAGCGCTCGAGGGCGCTGACTGCGGCGTCGCGATCACGATCGGCTCGTGCCGCCGCCTTGAACTCACCTTCCAGCTGGGTGAGAACCTCGGCGTCGTGGCGCTCACGCTCGAGCTCTTCCCACTGGGCCCGAGGGATCCAGCGCTTGCCGTCACGGACCCGTCCAAATTGATGGTGATAGTCCTCCTCGTGGAGCCAGATCGCTCCGAGACGGCGGAATCGGAGGAGTTCCCGCGCCCACCCGTGATCGGGGTCGAGTTCGAGAACCCGCCAGGCGAGCCTCCGAGCCTCGTCTGTGAGGCCATTCTCCTTCGCCCAGCGGGCGAGGGCTGCCAGCCCGACGGCGTCGGCGCTCGGCGGCAGCTCCAGTTCCCGGCGTCGGAACTCTTCCCGGGGGGTCTCCGATCTCTCGATCCTCAGCACCCGGTCCCTGGCGAATCTGACCCGGCCGCCGCCCTCGATCCGGACCTCGATCTCGGGCCCCTCCGAGATCACCTTGCCGATGACGACCCCGCCGCCACGCAGATGGATGCGGTCGCCGTGGAGATCGAGTGGGCAGATGAGGAGGGCGAGGAGAGATAGAACCACGGCACTCCTTCGAGCAGTCATCAGCGACCCTTTCCTGGGGAGAATCCGATGATGGAAGGATAGCAGGGGGGGTCGATACCACAACTCACGGCTCTATCGGAGGCAGGGTGGGCTCTGATACACTGAACCCTTGACCGAAAACCGCCGTCGGGGCGGTACTGGCTGACAAGGAGCAGATATGAGGATCTTCGACCCCCACTGCCACATGATCTCCAGGATCACCGATGACTACGAGAAGATGGCGATCGCCGGGGTTGTGGCGATAACTGAGCCATCCTTCTGGCTCGGTGAGCCTCGAAAGCACTCCGGGACCTTTTTCGACTACTTCGATCACATCGCCAATTTTGAATCGGAACGGGCCGCTCAATACGGTATCCGGCACTTCTGCACCATCGGTGTCAACCCGAGGGAGGCGAACAACATCGAACTCGCCTACAAGGTCCTCGAGAGGATGCCGGAGTGGTTCGATCACCCGAGAGTTGTTGCCGTCGGCGAACTCGGTTTCGACCTGATCACAGATGACGAGGAGGAGATCCTCCG
>DQQH01000012.1 GCA_015664425.1 Planctomycetota bacterium | reverse complement strand
CGCCTCGCGGGAGGTCTTGGCGGCAGCCTCGCGCATCATGCGAGCTCCGATGTTCTCGACCGGATCGATCAGGTCGACCTCTTCGCCGACGATGGCTCCATCCTTGGTGACCTTCGGGCCTCCCCAGCCCCGGTCGATGATCGCATTGCGACCGCGCGGCCCGAGGGTGGTCTTCACCGCCCGGGCAAACTTGGAGACTCCCGACGTCAGCGCCCTGCGAGCGTCATCCTCGAAGGTGATGTTCTTCGCCATCTCGATCCCCTCCACGGGCCCCTCCTGTCGGAGGCCCCTCGATTGGTAGCAACGGTTCCGGAACCGGGAAGCCCCGGCGGTGCCCCGCACTCGGGGACCACCCCTCTTTGAGCAAAGGAAGGGCCAGACAGAACTTGACGGGCTGACACAACCATTTATTTTTCAGGGACTTATAGAGTTTCTGAATCTCTGCGAAGAGACTCTGCTGTCACATTGGCAGATTCTCCTGCCGAGGCGGTCCGCCACCCTGCCAGATAGACAGGTCCGCTCGACTAGAAGTAGCCGGTTCGGGTCGTGGTGATCACCTTGCTGCGGATCCCACGCAGTTCGATCCGGCTCTGATCGGGAACCTTGAAGAGGAAGCCCCCGGAAGAGGGAAGTCGAGTGGTCTCTTCATCGAGAGTGACCTCTTCGGAACTTCCGGACACTTGCATCGAAACGCGGCTGCCGTTGACCTCGATGGTGACTTTCAGCCAGGTGTTGCGCGGAGTCTCTTCTCCCAGTTCCAGCGGTGGCGAGGTCTCATCGCCGATCTGGAACCTGCCAGCCTGGAACTGGGTCCGTGGCGAGACCATGAGGGACCCGGACTTGCGGTTCATCTCGAACTCGAGGACGTAGTCCTGCCAGTGGTTGGTGAACACGCCGATGAAGATTTCGGAGCCACTCCTGTTGTCGCCGATGAGGACAGGGGCATCTTCTCGTTTGGAAACCCTCCAGATCGTCTCATTCCCCTGCATCGCCAGGATCCGGTCACTCGATGCAACCCAGTTGTAGAGGTTGTGCCGTCCAAGGTGCGGAGTCCAGGCGACATTCTCACGCATCTCCTGCCAGCGTCTCAGCCGTTCCTGCTCCCTCGCTTCTGCCTCGATCCGACGGATCTCGGCGATTTCATCTTCAACAACTTTTTCCTTCTCGAGAGCCATTACCAGACCCTCACGCTCGATGCGCACCATCGTATCGCTACGGATCTGCCAGACATCGGGCGCGTCTTCCTCGTATCGTTCAGGGAAGAAATCGAGGATTGCACGGGCGATGTCATCCCAGCCATCTGTGGCGTAACGCGCCGCCTTGCCGGTCAGTTCATCGAGATGCATCATCGCTTCCTTCTGAATCGATGCATCTCGCTTGAGATTGGTGTATTCGACGCCGAACGAGGTGCTCAGGTAGAAATCCGCGTCATCAAAAACAAGAGGGAGGTTTTCGACAAGCGTTGCCGCTCCGAGGAAATCCCCGCTGCCGAACTTCTGCTGCACCTCCGCTTTCAGACCCGCCCAGGCGGCCTCCGCTTCCGTGCGCCACTTGTTCATCAACGTCGTTCGTTCCTGAATCGCCAGGCGTGCCGTCTCGGTGCCAGAATACCGCTCGGCGACGGCAGCGAGGCGGGAGACCGCATCGCTGAAGTCCTGGGGGTTCTCGGCGATGATGACCCGGACCCGATCGAGGACCTTGCTCGCTCGATCCTCCAGGTCCTTCTGCGGGTCGACCGTCGGCTCCTCCGTCTTCGCTACCGG
>DQQH01000250.1 GCA_015664425.1 Planctomycetota bacterium | reverse complement strand
GTTGCCGTCGGCGGTGAGACTGGCGCTGGCGGCGTTCTCCTCAGCTGCCCGATAGATGTCTGCGGGGTAGGAAGCGCTGCGCCGGCTCGGGTAGACCTCGAGGTACCAGGAACTGGGGTAGCGCTTGAGCATCGACACCTGTCCCGGCGACAGCATGTCGGCGTACTTGCCGATGTCTGCGGCGGTGATGCGATAGATGGGCTCGTCCTCAGCGAAAGGATCGGGGGGGTGTCCACCCGCCACGTAACTCGCAGGAGGCTTGGTGACCCCCCCCTCCCACGCAGGGATGGACCCATCGGCATTCGCCGCCTGGATGGCACCGATGGGGGTAAACCCGCCTTCGTCCTGAGCGACTGTCGGAGCGCCGAGGGCGAAGAAGAGGAGCGCAAAGGCCCCGATGGTCGAGAGGGACAACAGCCCCCCTGTCGAGATCGAGGAGTGATTCTGTCGTTGCTTCATGATGACCCCCTAGAAGGAGTAACTCGCCGTCACGGAGACGTAGTCCCGGTCGGTCCTCAGGTTGTAGAGATGGTTTCCGAAAGAGTTGGTGTAGGTAATCTTGTACTCGTACTTGCTCAGGTACGTCGCCGCCAGCGACAGCGAGATCAACTTCCGATCCTCGACGAAGTTCGCGATGGGTACCGGTGTGGTCCCCTCGATGTCGTGGAAGAAGGCGATCTGTGGAATCAGGTTCATCGAGTAGAAAGCGTTGTTGTAGGTCGCCCGCCCCAGCAGCCGGTACCCCATCGACAGGGCATCGGGGAAGGGGTGCAGCGGCTGGGTCGCCGGCTGAAGACCGAGGCCGGTGAAGAACTCGTTGCCGCTGGTGTAGGTGCCGACCGCCTCGTAGCGGAATATCGATTCATCCTCGAAATCGTTGATGTAGGTCGCCCCGAACTCCCCGACCGCCACCACCTGATCGGCACCGAACATGGTGCCGAGGATCTTGGCGAGGGTGAACTGCCCCTGGATGTAATCCTTGCGACGGAAACCCTGGACGTACTCCTCGAAACCCGAGGTCCCCAGCTGCCCCTGCCCGAAAACGCTGTTGAGGGGGGAAAGCGCTGCAAAGAGGAGTTCGACATCGTCGACCTGCAGAGGCTGGTCGAGGTGCAGAGAGACCTCCCCGGCGAAGGACATCCCGGCAGCGACCAGGTCGGTGTTGACGCTGAGCCCGATCGTTTCCTGCGACTCGGGATACTCCAGGAAGTACTCGGCGGTGGCGCCGTAATTGCCGTTGGCCAGTCCCGCACCGGAGCCGGTGATGGCGCCGATCAGAGGCAGGCGGCTGTGCAAGCGGGTGAAGTAGAGGCCGAACTCGGAGCTCCCCCATTCCTCGGCGAAGTAGCGCATCGCCACTCCGAACTGGCCGTTGTCGGACGGTTCCCGATCCTCGGTCCTCAGCACCCCGGCGCCGACCGGCGCGTTGGCGTTGGGTGTCGGCGGGAAATCGCCGATGGGGGGGAGCCCGAACCCCAGGAAGACGAATTCAGCGCCCGGGCTGCCGATGTCGGAGGTCGAGAAAAAGGTCCCCCGCGGCTCGATGCGGCTCTTGCGCCACATCAGCTGGTAGAAGCTCTCGATTGCCACGTTGTCGGTGAGGTCGAAATCGAGCTTGATCGCCGGCACCGGCAGGAACGCTTCCTTGATCTGGGCACCGGCGGTGCGCAGCTTGGCGACGTCGACGGGATTGATGGTGGCGATGCCATTCTGGATGAAGAGGCTCTCGCCCCAGTTGATCGCCTGGCTGCCTATGGTGAGAACCGCGTCGAGGCCACCGAGTTCGACATTGGTGCGCACGTACGCATCGAGGAGCACTCCGTCGCGCCCGGCGATCCGCTGTGCGGTTGGCGTCAGGGGAGTACGGCGGGTGTCTCCGTCGCCACTGGCGACGGCGCTGTCGTAGTAGTAGAAGCCGCGCAAGAAGAAATCGAAATCGCCGTAGCTGAGGTCGATCTCGTGCAACACCTTCACCGCTGACGAAAAGATGTCCCCCTTGTCGTAGTTGAGGTTGCCGTCATCGCCGTTGATCGAGAAGGCGGTCCCGCCGTTGACCACTCCGATCAGCGCCAGATCCCTGTCGGAGACACGCCAGGAGACTCCCGCCGAGATGGTGGTGTCGAAGTAGCCGGAAAGCCGGCCACCGTAGAGTTCGAGTTCGATGGCCTTCAACGGCGTACTCGGCAGAATCAGAGCGGCCAGGATCAACGCGCGGAGCACGACGGGCCCGATCGTTCGCATCGGAAGCACCTCCTCGCTGGGTCGGTACGTAAGGCCAGCCTCGGCGAGAACCGAGGGGTTCTCCCGCCCCAGGTACCCCACCTACTGGGAGCACCAGCAACGGCGAGCCTCGAACGAGGAAGCTGTACCGATGGGGAACCGAGGGCAGCGGCCCAAGTGCAGTGACAATACGAGATTCCCGGGTTGGATCACAAGCAGAAACCGACCCGACAGCCTCTGGTGATCGGGGGCCGCTTGACAGATGCTGGCGGCCAGGAGGAGGGCGCCGATGACGGTAGAATCAGCACCTGAGGGCAGGCCCGGCGGGTTGGATGGGGAGTGGCCCGTTTCGCTCGTGACCGCCGTCGCCTGGGGCGACATGGACGCCTACCAGCACGTCAACAACACAAGGTATTTTCGCTGGTTCGAGGATGTCCGGATCGAACTCTTCGGGCGCACCAAGATCATCGACCACCAGAAGAGCAGCGGCATCGGACCGATCCTGGCCCGTACAGAGTGCATCTACCGCCATCCGCTGACATTTCCCGACCAGCTCATCGTCAGCGCCCGGATCAGCGAAATCGGCGACGATCGCTTCACCATCGAGAACCAGATCTACAGCGAGAGCGCCGGCAAGATCTGCGCCCTCGGATCCGCCCGCATGGTGATGGTCGATTACCGGGCTGGAGGCAAGGCGCCGATCCCTGCCGATGTTCGCGACTCCCTGGCAGAGTTGCGGCCCGCGTCGTGGGATCGCCCCTAGGAGGAGGGCCGGGCCATCCTCTCGAAGAAGCTCTCGGAGCCCTCGAGAAAGAGATCCGGCATCAACGGCCTGCCCGGCTCGACCGCGTAGCCATCGAAATCCTCGACCCCCTCGGCTTTGAGCACCTCATCATCGATGAAGAAGTTGCCGCTACAGGTCGCCGGGTCCCGGGCCAGAATCGCACAGGCGGCATCGGCGACGATCTCCGGCTTGCGACAGCTCTTCGGATCCGCTCCCGGAATCATCGCCAGCGCCGCGGTGGCGATGGCGGTCCGTGGCCAGAGGGCGTTGACGGCGATCCCCAGACTCTTGAATTCCCGCGCCATGCCGAGGACGCAGAGGCTCATCCCGTACTTGGAAATGGTGTAGGCGGTGTGGTGCTGGAACCAGATGGGGTCGAGGGAGAGGGGCGGCGACAGGTTGAGGACATGGGGCGAGGTTCCCGCCCTGAGGGCCTCGAGAGCGGCACGAGTGAGGGTGTAGGTGCCGCGGACGTTGACGTCGAACATCAGGTCGACCCGCTTCATCGCCGTCATCGAGACCGGTGAGAGGGAGATGGCGCTGGCGTTGTTGATCACCGCATCGAGGCCGCCAAAGGCCTCGACGCCGGCGGCGACCGCCGCTTCCACCTGGTCGTCGTCGCGGATGTCCATCACCACCGGCAGCGCCTCGCCACCGGCCTCACGGACCTCCTCGGCGACGCTGTGGATCGTCCCCGGAAGCTTCGGATGGGGCTCGGAGGTCTTGGCAGCAATCACGATCCGCGCCCCCTCT